>CALKUN010000121.1 GCA_937996675.1 uncultured Candidatus Saccharibacteria bacterium | reverse complement strand
GTCACCAATGGCGCTAGGCCGTCTTAATAAGGCTCTCGATACCTGCTATAGCTTCAGCGATGGTGTTTGCACGCTGCGCCAGAAAATTGAGAGCTTGCACCCTATCGTCAAGGAAGAAACGGATGGTATGGTTAATTGGAATCGACGACATGCTAACAATTTAGCGGGCAGTGCTTATGAAGAATACGAAGCGCGCTTGAAAGCCAAGCGCCTTTACTATATTAACGATCTGCTCGTCCCTAAGATCGTCTACGATGCGGTGGACTAAGGCAACTTTAAGTCAGGACTAGAGCTGCTTATCGTCGCCACGGTCGCGCCTATCGCGCTAACAGTCTGCGTAACTGGAGTAACCGTGCCAGGCGCTATACCGTTAATGTAGGTAGCAATCTGCCCTATCGAAACAAGTACCTGTGCATTAAACGTCTGTACCTGTCCCATCCAAGTAGCTAGCGCGCTATTGCGATCAACCGTGTCAGTCTGCCGCGCAACGCCCAAAGTCCCTGCGCCAGCGCTTCCGAACACTCCCTCAAACCCCACCGCCCTAGGCCGGCGAAAGTCTCCCGCTTCAAAAATGACCGTGCAGCGCTCGTTAGCTCGCACTGTCCGCACCGCACCGCCGACTGGAACCGACACGGTTACGCCTCGGATAGCCGGTAGTTCGCCAATACCCTTCACCGCGTCGAGGATCACATCCAAGGTCCCATCGTTCCTCTGAGTCACCACCTGGCCCTGGAAAGAGCGATACCAGTCCACCCCGCGCAGCGCTTGCAGAGAGAGGGCAGCCACCCCCGCGTGCATTCGGTCGGGTGCTAGCTGGTCGTCTATCTGAGAATCAGCCAGTGGGTCTACGAACCACACCTGAGCTTTAGAGAGACTGTCGCTAATCGTATACATAGCGACGCCTATCTTCTGGGCACTCTTCTCCTCTGCCGTAGCTGCCGCCGAGCTGTCGAGCACGATCGTCGTGCCAGGCTCTAGGAGGGGTTGCCCTACATCCGGCATGAGCTTGGCGTCGTTCTCATTGTTAGACCGTTGGTAAACGAAGGTAGTTTTAGCGGTGGGCCATGTGTAGGTTCCGAGCCAGACAGTGCCGTCGAGCTTCACTCGCCAGATGAGGCCCAGCACGTCGCAGAGCTCGTCAAGGCACCTGGACGCGGACACTGCGCGCCGGGGGTAGTTGATGACCGTGTTAAGGCCGGTGCTGTCGGTGGCGAGTGTTTCGCCGACTAGCTCCAACGTCGCCTTGACGATGTTCATCGCTGGCGTCTGGTAGTAGTGTTGGGCCGTGACAGCTTTGTTGAGCCCGCCCTTACCACCGACGATGAGCCCCTGCCATATGCCGCGGTCAGGGGCTGCGCGCTCAACGTGTCCCTGCAGAGTCGAGCCGGACCACTGGACGGTCACAGCTCCGGTCGAGTCGGAAAGCACAGCGTCATCTCCGGCCATCTCTGCGATGTTGATCGACCAGTTGCCCACCTGGGGCTGCAGAAGGTCGGCTTCCTTGACCGCGGCGACGTTCTGAGGGTCGGAGGGAGCGTAGAGCTGGACCTCTGCTTTTTTGGGGATGGTCATGACTTGCCCGCCGGCTGCTCAGTCACACATGGCCCACCGCTGAGTGTAGAGCGTTTTGCATTGCGACAGAGCAGCTTGTTTAAGCGTCTAACTGCATGCGCTAGATTGCGTTTTTCAAATTTTAGGGAGTCGCGAACGGTAGCTTTTGAACGCGCGGATGCTAATTTAGAGTCCCACATCCTCTTAGCCTACCACCTTCCCGCACCGTCGCAACAACTCAAGGCGCAGTAGGACGCCCACCGCCATCCGTGGGCCGATCGCGCACGTCGTTTATCCGCTTCACGTTTCCGACGAGGTCAATCGCTTGCGCGTTGCCCGGCGAGGTGGTCGCACTCTTAGTCGGAGTGTGCGTAGCGTCATCCCGGCTGAACACGCAAACGAGGAACAGCTTGAAAATCACTGGTCCGCCGTTGTTTGGCGGTGTCTCTTCAATCCACTCGCAAAAGCACACATTGCACTTGTAGCGGGCTAGCGTCGGGTGATAGACATTGTACAAGTTACGCTTCGTCGGCTGCCCTATGGGCATGATGATCTTCACGATCGCGTCCATCATGAAGTAGTCATCACCCGTGTCTATCTCGCAAGTGAATTGAGCTCGGGGTAGAGCGACGCCGCGGAAGACGGGCTTGCCGCCGTCCTTACCCGACGCTTCGCCTTCCTGCACCTTAATGCCGATCTTGAAGGGCGCGAGCGTCACGCGACCGGGCAAGATGAACCCGGCGATTCGCGGCTCGTCCCAAGCAAGCCGGTTGATGCGCCAGTAAGGCGGAGACATACCGACGGCGTTACCATTGGATGCGCTGGCCATCGTGATTTGGCCGGTGCGCGTGTCGTAGGTGCCAATGACTGCCACGGTGGGACGGATCGTTTTGAGGGTGCGTCGGTGCGAGAATGAACGTGCAAAGCGATTTGGAGGTGCTAGGCTTTAGTGAGGAGGTCCGAATGTCATTGCAGATTGGCGATCGTGTTAAGTGGACTGGTAAGGCTGGTGTTGGTCAAAAGGAGCATACCGGGCGCATTCACCATTTCATGGAGAAAGGAGGCAAAATTGTGAACGCTTGTGTTCATGAAGATGAACGGATTAACAAGCGCACTGGTGCGAAGTTGGCTCAACGCACCTATATGCCTTATGTGTCGCAGCTAACCAAAATCTAAAACCGTCCCACACCCGGCGACCGCGTCAGCCGCCCCGCCCTCTGAGTGAACACGCGCCAGACTTCCTCTGCTGTCTCGCGAGCGTTCCCAGCTCCACTCACCGCTATGTCTATCTGGTCAACGTGCACGGTCATGCTGCCTGCACCCGCAGAGCTCCCTGTTTGCGCTTGAGAGCTCGGCGCGCTGCTAGCCTGCCCTGCCGCATGGACTGCTTGACGCAAGCTCTCCTGAGTTGAACTAGAGGCCCCTACGCCTGCGCTCGCGCTGTAGTCTGCACCGCCCCAGCTATCACCACCGTTCGAACTAAAATCTAGGGCGATACCTTCGCTTTTCTTTCTACCGCCAGCTCCGCCTGCACCAGCTCCACCAGATGGCCAGTGCGTGACTCGCGCACCGTTGCCCGGCTTCTTGGCTAGGAGCTTATTCATAGCGATCGTGTCCTCATCGGTCTCACCGTCAGCCTGGCGTTGCTTAAAGTCCAGCCATTGCTTCTCGGCTGCAGCTTTTTCTGCCGCAGTTTTTCCACCAGAACCTGCGAACCGAGTAGCTTCTTCGACGGTGTCACCCCTGTCTAGACGCGCCTGGATCTCCTTGTAGCGAGTGGGATTCTGGCGCTCCAAGTCGCCCATCAATTCTTTTTTGGTCTCTTCTTTACCAAAGGGGTCCGACATGAATTTCAAGGCGGGCTGCATCGCGTCAAGCATGCTCTCGAAGGCGCGAGTCACTTGCCCGACGACGGTTCCGACTTTGCCCAGAGTCTCGCCTAGCATCTTCACACCATCGGTCATCGGCGTGAATGCACCGTCTACCGCGCGTTCGGTGTTGAACGCCTCGACGAAACTACCCATGAAAGCCGTCGTAAAGTCCGTCCACTCGGTTTTGACGTTCGCTGTCACCGACGCGAAGTCGGACAGCATCATGACCAGGCCCTTGCCATTCTCACTGTTCGTCGAGAGCATGCTGTTCTGCTCGTGCAACGACGCGGTGTAGCGCTTCACCGCCGGCAGGGTCTCACCATCGAAACTCTTCAGGAGAATGTCTAGCGCTTCCTCCCTGTTTGAGAGCTCACCGGCCATGGAGCCCGCAGCGCCAGTCGCGAACTGCCCGAGTTTCTGCGTTCCCAGCGTCGAGAGGATGGACTTGTAGACCGCCTCTATTCCCTCCTTAGCTGACACACCGCCCGCGCTGATAGACTTCTCTCCCTTGCCCGCGTCGCCCTTGCCGAGTATCTCCAGCACCTGGCCACGATTGACGCCAGCCTCAGCTAGTTGGTTGAGCTCCTGACCACGCAGCTTGCCTGCAGCAAGAATCTGGCTGAAAGCGCGCCCCATGCGCTCCATGGTCATCTCGCGCTCAGCCGGCTGTTTAGTGGCTGCTACGTCCATGCTCGCGGTGAGGCTCTTGGTGAGGTCCTCCCCGCGAAAGCCGGCGACGATAAGCGCTTGCTGGGCTTTGAGCGTACTGGCGCTGGTCAGCTCAGTCATGCTCGCAAGCTGGTTAGCCTTGCCGTACTCGACCTGGGCTTGAGTCGCGTCGCCTAGGATCGTCGTGTAGGCTCTGAGAGTCGAGGTGCGCTCGCCAAATGCAGTGGTAGCGTGCTTGTCGAACTCGACGAGCGCCCCGATCGCGCTCTCGACGCTGCTCTTGATCGTGCTGAATGCCGCTGCGCCCGCTGAGGCGAAGAACCCGAAGGCCGTGGCGCTCGTGTTGAGCTTAGCGGTGAGGTCCCCTGTCTTAGTCGTGAGGGAGGTGTGTTCCTGGCCGAAGGACTGACTAGAGCGCGTAGCTTTAGCCATCGCAGCGTCGAAAATGTCAAAGCCCTTAGCGGTCTTCTTGACGCTGCTCTCGGTCTCAACACCTATGCCTAGGAAGCCCTTAGCGACGTTGTTGAGCTGGTCTTGCTTGGCGGCGAGTCGGTTCACCTTGTCGGTGATACGGTCGAGACTGCCGTTATCGGGAAAGTCTAGTTCCCACGTCGTGCGTTCACCGTCGGACATGGCTGACGGATCGCGCGGTGGGGCGCTGGTTGTGTGTGTGCGGCGCGTGCAAAGCGTCTGTCAGGTGCTAGACTTTCTTAGGAGACTGACATGAGCAAACAACCGGGCATGACTCGACAAGGCAATCGGTACCATCGCGGACGAGCGCATTCACTGCATTAATCAAGCATGACTAGCTTTTCCTTGGGAATACACCGACGATGGTTCTTATGAAAGGTGGAAAGCGAATGGGTGCAAGCCTGCTCCTGTCTACACCCGAGAAATGGATGACGCGGCTCGCCTCTGACTAGCCTAATACTTTCCCTGCGTCATGAATGCCTGCGCGAACCGAACCACAATCGCAAGCTGCAACGCGCCGGCCTGTCCCTCAGCCCCCACCTTCTTGCGCCAGCCTTTGCCGTGCATGAAAGCTCCCAATTGACCGGCG
>CALKUN010000120.1 GCA_937996675.1 uncultured Candidatus Saccharibacteria bacterium | reverse complement strand
CCTCTCGACACCACCGCGACCGAGCAGGTCGCCGACGCCAACGACGCCGCGCCCGGTCAGCCGACCGAGCCCGTTCCCGTCGTCGACGCAGACGCGGCACCCGACTCCGACACCGATGCTGTGACCGACGACTCCGTCGATCCCAACCCGGCACTGGACGAGACCGCCGCCGTCAGCAAGACGCCCCGTCTCGTCATCGGAGACGAGATCGCCCGCCTCAAGGAGGCCGGCGTGATCAACACCGATGACGAGGGGCTCGAGCTGGCCAAGGCCTGGTACCGCGAGGACCCGCCGCTGATCAGGGGCATCGACCAGCTCACCGCTGCGTCGCCGTCCCGTGCCGGCTTCCGCGAGCATGTCATCGGACTCATCCAGCTCCGGCAGGACGAGATCGAAGCCGCTGCGGCGTCCGGCCCCGCCGACTCGACTGATGCAGCGGACGCTGCCGACAGTGCTGAGGCAACGACGGATCCCCGTCTGGCAGGACTGACCGACTTCCAGCTCACGCTCCTCCTCCTCACCGAGCAGGCCCAGCAGGCCCACAGGCTCGCACAGCCGGTTCTCGACCGGAGGTTGGACTTCCCCAACTGGACCAAGGCCGATCACGACGCCGTGGCGCGCGCCAAGCTGTGCCGCCACAACCTCGCAGTCGCCATCCTGGAACAGGGGCGCGAGGAGGGCGTCTCCGAGGAGAGCCTCTTCAAGCCTCGGGACGGGTTCTACATCGGTCAGGAGGCAGTCGGGCAGGTCTTCGCCGACTTGCAGAGCGACAACAAGGAGATCGTGAAGGCGGCCGAAACGGCCCTCAACACGTTCTGGTTCTACCGCATGGCCATCCGTGCCATCCGGGAGGAGGGTGATCTCAGGGCATTCGTCCTCGATTTCAGCTTCCCGGGGCGCCGCCGACCGGCTGACAAGGCGCAGAACACGCACCTCATCAGCCTCGTCGATCGTCTTCGTCACACCCCCGTGACGACGGAGGTCGACGCCGATCCGGCGCCGTCCGGTGAGGGCGATCCGGGCGCCAACAGCGCCTCGATCGATCCGTCAGACGCCAGCCCCGACCCGGTGGCCGATCCGACTCCCGATGCCGAGCCCACTCCGGCCAGCATCGACGAGCCCATCGTCACCGCACCAGTTGCGCCCACCCTTCCCAAGGTGGAGCGTTTCTGGCAGGGTCAGTCCGATGAGGACCTGCTCGCTGCAGCGACGGCGTTCTTCGCCGACGACGCCAACGAGGCCGCTGGCCCCCACGACGCCATGCGTCACCTCTCGGATCAGCTCGTCTGAACCCCGACATCTCTGTCTCTATTCGCCGAACCCCCGGACTCACGTCCGGGGGTTCTTCACGTTTATACGTTAAAACTATTGCATTTTTTACGTATATATGGTACTATGCAGTCTGTAATCAACAGGTTACATCCACCTTCAAATCATTATGGTCAGCAGAGTGCGAACGTTCTACGTCCGTACTCACTGTCCATAAGCAAGTGAACAGTGCAGTAAGAACCTCTTACTCCCACCAACCCGACCTCCGGAGGTCACCATGCCCAGTCCAGTCAACCTCAGCCAAATGCCCACCGGCAAGCGGCTCCTCATCACCGAAGCCGGCCTCGCCGATACGCGTCGGCGTGTCGCCGGCCACACCCAGCGCCTCAATGGCCTGGATGGCCAGCTCGCCGAGATGAAGGCGACGATCGAGGCACAGCCGAAGTCCCAGCTCAACGAGCAGATGGTCCACGCCGTGCACAAGGTCATCGCCGACGTCGAACGTTGGCGCGCCAACGGCATGACGGACGAGTTCATGAAGAAGCTGGCCGACACCGACCTCAAGGTGATCGCCCAGTACGTCGACCGCCTCTCCGCTCTCGAGCACGAGGTGTACGACTACCACCGTCCGGCCATCGACCAGCTGCAGCAGGACGTCGGCGATCTGCAGGAGGACCACTCTCTCTCGGAGTACGTCGCCTCGCAGGCCTACGCCATCGCACGCAGTGCTTCCGGCTCCATCGGCAAGGCGTTCCGCAACACCGCGATCACCATCACGTTGTTCGCGATCGTCGCCGGTCTCGGGGAGTACTTCTTCATCACGATGCGCCACTGGAAGGCGGAGACGCCCCACCAGGTCGGCGCCATCGCGATCGTCGCCGGCATCGGTGCCCTCATCGGCATGTTCGCGGCTTCGTTCCAGGACGAGACCGCGGCAGACGCCGAAGCCGCTGCGACGGCCTTCGTCGCTCAGAGGAAGGCGCGCGTCGAGAAGCGTCAGGCACAGCGAGCTCCGCTCGCACCGTCCGATGCCGAGCTCGACGCCGTCCGGGTCACTCCGACCGCCACGGCCGGTTCCACCCCCGACGCTTCGTCGGGCCCCTTCGTCGCAGCCGGTGCTTCCAGCACCGCCTCGGCCAGGTCCTAGGACCACCGCACGTTCACTTGCTCAAGTAGGGAGGGGGCTTCACCGCCCCCTCCCGAACAACCCCCTTTTATATTGGTTATATTTCGTGCATCAGCCTCGCTGGTGGACGGAACCAAATCAGTATCTGAACAAAGTCCATGCTCATCCGAGCAAATCGAGCTCCTAAGGAGAGACTCACAATGGAAATCAATGGCAAGAAGATCAAGCCTCGCGTCATGCACGGCTTGCTCGCCGCCCTCCTCGTCATCGGAGGTGGCCTCCTCCTGCTCGTGCCGGGCCTCAAGCCCGACGCAGCAGCGGATCCGCCCCCGACCACCCAGGCCCCCGGGCCTGGCGACGGATGCGGCTCACAAGTGCACTTCTTCGCTACCGACACCACCAAGCACAAGTTCGGTCCGGCAGCCCCCGAAGACCTGGCCGGCGCTCGCGCCGAGCTCGGCAATCGTCTCTGTCAGGACCCGGCCCTCGTGGTCGCCCTGTCGGAGTACGTCCAGTGCAAGTTCAGCACCCCAGACGAGCGTGTGGCTAAGACCGTGGATGCCATCAAGGTTCCCGGCGCTTGGGCCATGCATGTCAATGCTGTGCTGACTGCCGTCGATGCGGGCAATCCTCGCATCGCACCCGGTTCGGGCAGCTACAAGACCATGTACATGGTCTCCGAGGGACGGCTCATCCCCGAGGTGTTCGCCACCTCGCCGGACAGGCTGAACTGGCAGGAGCTGGAGTTCGACACTCCCTGTGGAGTGAAGAGCCTCAAGCTCGACTGTGGCTTCCAGCCCGTCGAGCAGACGTTCCCGCCGACCATCCCCGGCAAGCCCGGCAAGCCGAGCAAGCAGCAGCCCCCGAAGGTGCCCGCACCTCCCCGGACTGCTCCGCCTGCAACGCAGCCGCCGTCGACCACGCCACCCCCTCCGGGGCAGCCGCCGACGACGACGCCGTCGACGCCGAGCACGCAGCCGCCCACAACGCAGCCGCCGCCCTCGACGCCGAAGTGTCAGACCACGGGTACCTGTGGCACTCCGGACTCCGGTCCGGAATTCATCCCGCCGCAGGCCAATGATCCGGCCCTCGTGGCACCTACCCCCGGCTACACGCCGGGTCGTGCCGAGACGGTCATTCCGGCTCAGACGCCCAAGCCGGGTGCCGACCCCTACAAGCCCACTCCGGTGGGTACGCAGGGGACCGGCGCCGGCGGCCAGACACCGGTCGGACAGACCGACACGCCTTCGGGCCCGGTGAATGGCGGCTCTGCCGGAGCTTCGAATGGAGCGACGAACAACACGTCGAACCAGACGAGCAACGGCGAAGTGGCTCCGCCACCCTGATTCGAGCCTCCTAGAGACTCGATACGTTCAGATACGCCCTGGACCCCTCTTCCGCAAGGAGGAGGGGTCCCTTACATTTAATGATGAACTCGTAAAAACTATTGACAAAGATAAGCTAAAGTGCTATACTTTCTTCATATTCCGCAATGAAGCGGGATGACTACTTGACATTATTTGATAGGAAAGCCGACAAAACGTTGGTTTGACGTATCGCAGAATTATTTTAGATAAACATAAGTAGTTTAATTGTTTCATTCGTTGAAACAGTAAGGAGAGCAATTTATGAAATTTGCCGCAAAACTCCGTAACTCGCTTCTTGTTGCTGTCATGGTATTTATGCCAGTCGCAGCTCAAGCAGCCTCAAGTGTTACGATCGAAGGTCGTACTGCTGTAGCTAACGTCACCGCTGGTGATACTGTCTACAACAAGGCCGTAAACGCTAAAACCGATGAAGTGGTCAAGGTGCAAATCTGGTACCACAACAAAGAAGAAGCAACCTCAGGTAAGGTCGCAAATAACCTCAAAGTTAAGATCGATCTTCCTACCGCAGCTGGTAAGGCCCAAGCAATCAAGGGTACTATCAGCTCAGACAACAGTAATACTGTTGTCGACACTGCAAACGTCAACCTCGCGCTTGATCAAAGCCGACTCGAATACATTCCTGGTTCAGCTCAGTGGCGCCACAATAGTGGTACCAACGAAGCTCCAAACTGGGTAACCCAGAACATCAATGACTCTGTTGTTGGTACGGGTGTTGTCCTCGAAAACGGAAAGCCTTGCTTTAACTTTGAAGCAAACGTTACGATCCTCGCACGAGTGAAGACCGACGCTGTCTCTATCACCAAGCAAGTTCGTATTGCTGGTGAAACAGGCTGGAAAACTGAAAACACTGCCAAAGCTGGCGATACTCTCGAGTATCTCATTACCTTCAAAAACGAAGGTAACACTGAGCTGAAGCAAGTTGTTATCGGTGATAACCTTCCTGCTTACACCACTCTTGTTCCTGGTACTACCATGCTCAAGAACGCAGCAAACCCAAATGGCGTAAAAGTAGATTCTGATAACGTCACAAACGGCGGAATCATTGTCGGTAACTACACACCAGGTTCAAATGGATACGTATGGTTCAAGGTTAAGATCGCTAGCGATCTTAAGGCCGGAGACTATACCTTCAAGAACGTCGGTGTTGTAAAGCCACAAGGTATGGGCGAGTACTTTAACACTGCAATTACGAAAGTAACTGTAGCTGGTAAAACTACACCAACCCCTACTCCTACAACCCCAGTCACTCCGACTACTCCTGTAACTCCAGCTCTTCCACAGACTGGTGTTGAGGGTGCGGCAGCTGGTATCGTCGGAACAGGCGGACTTACATACGCTGGTTACTTCTATCGAAAGAGCCGTAAGAACCTTGTAAACGCTCTTAAGAACGTTATCAAGTAAATACGACCCTACGTCAAAAGTACGCAAAACGACCCAATGGGATAAAACCCAAAGGGTCGTTTTGTATTCGTGTCCGTTCTGTTACAAAGCTGCGACTCTCATGAGCTATCAGGTATAATATAGTTGATATGAAACCAATTACTGATAAGTTATCGACTCTCTTGAGTCAGGTACAGTCTGCCCTCAAACAGCTTGCGTTGGATGAAGAGCGGGCGGCTTTGGCTGTCTTGGACGAGCGGGCAGCAGCGCCGGACTTCTGGAGCGATAGCGATGAGGCCCAGCGAGTGAGTCGTGAGGCCGCGCAGCTACGAGATTATATTGATGGGTGGCAGAAGCTCGAGGAAGACCTGAAGACTACATTGGAGCTGGCACAGATGTCTGATGAGGCGCAATTGAGTGAGTTTGAGGGGCAGATAAAGGATCTCACGAAACGTACCGAAGCAGCTTTGATCGCAGTGAAGCTGTCCGGCGAACACGACAAACTACCGGCTATCATCCAGATATCAGCAGGAGTAGGTGGTACTGATGCCCAAGATTGGGCTGAGATGCTACTCACGATGTATTCGCGTTACTGTGAACACGCTGGCCTGAGCGCTGAGCTGGTTGATATCTCGCGCGGCGAAGAGGCCGGTATCAAGTCAGCCACACTGGAGGTCAATGGGCCGTTTGCATTTGGCAAGCTCAAGAGCGAGAAGGGTGTGCATCGGCTCGTGCGGCTCAGTCCGTTTAACAGTGATAGTCTACGCCAGACGAGTTTCGCGCTCGTTGATATCGTGCCGGAAATCCCAATGGAAGACATAGAGCTGGATGAAAAGGACCTGCGAGTAGATGTCTTCCGCAGTGGTGGGAATGGTGGACAGAGTGTAAATACGACCGACTCGGCCGTGCGGCTGACGCACCTGCCGACCGGCATTGTGGTCAGTATTCAGAATGAGCGGTCTCAACTCAAGAATCGCCAGAAGGCGATGAGTATCATGGCGGCGAAGTTGGCTGTACTAGCTCAGGAACAGCATCTTGACTCTGTAGCGGAGCTGCGAGGCATGATGAAGTCAGCTGATTGGGGACAGCAGATTCGATCGTATGTCCTGCATCCGTACAAGAAAGTGAAGGACCATCGTACTGATTATGAGACCAGCGATACGGATGGTGTGCTCGGCGGTGAACTAGAGCCATTCATCGAAGCTTATCTTACTAAAAATCTCGCGAAAGACGGTTAGTCGTGACGGATGATGTCCGCACCAATCGCCCTGAGGCGCTCATCAATACGCTCATAACCACGATCGATATGCTCAATGCGGTCTATGACCGTTTGGCCTTCGGCTACCATTCCAGCTAAGAGGATCGTCGCTCCGGCTCGGATGTCAAAGCTGACTAGGTCGGTACCAAAGAGTGGAGTTGGCCCAGTAATCATACCGGTATGAGCATCGCGGGTGGCGACGGTAGCGCCCATACGTTGGAGCTCAAAAAGGTAGTGTAGGCGGCCCTCGTACATCGTCTCAAAGATCTCCGAAGTGCCGTTAGCTTGTGAGAGCAATACGGCCATTGGTGCCTGGAGGTCGGAGGGAAAGTTTGGATACGGCTGTGTTCGAATATGCACGGCATTGTATGTTCCGCCAGGCCGAATATGCACACTCGTCGGGCTGAGAATCTCATACTGGACACCGATATCATCAAAGATTGTGAGAAATGCATCGTGCTCCTCAATAAGGAAGTCGTGGATGACGACATCGCCGTGAGTAGCCGCCGCTGCAATGGCGATAGTGCCGCTTTCGAGGTGGTCGGGGATCACGCGCCACGTGCCGCCGTGGAGACTCTCGACGCCAGTGATCTGCAGTACGTTTTTGCCGATGCCCTCTATCTTCGCACCAAATGCGACGAGCATCTCACAGAGGTCGACGACGTGTGGCTCGAGCGCCACCATGCGGAGCTCGGTTGTGCCTTGTGCGAGGCAGGCAGCCATGATGGCATTTTCGGCGCCTGTGACAGTGAGCTCTCCGAGCACTACACGAGTCCCGACTGGGCGGCCAGAGACTTTGGTGACCCCAACTGCATGCTCAACGGTGAGACCGAGCCGCTCAAAGGCAGTGAGATGTGAGGCGATTGGCCGTGCGCCAATGATATCTCCACCAGGCTGCGCAATAGATATTTCACCGAGCCGACCGACGGCTGGCCCGAGCACCAAGACGGAGGCGCGCATTTTTGCGGTGAGGTGATGGGGGATGTGGCCGGGACGCGCCTGAGCCGCATTAACAACCAGCCGATGATCGTGCCGTTCGATCACTACTCCTAGCTCTTCGAGGATCTGACACATGACTTCGACATCGCTGAGCTCGGGAACATTGGTGAGCTCCACGGGACCGTCGCACAGCAGTGTGGCCGCAAGCAGTGGCAGGACTGAGTTTTTGGCTCCGGCAGTCTGCCATTCACCCTTGAGTGATGTCGGTCCCGTGATGGTCATTTTTGACATGAGCCAATTATAACGCACTTCGCAATCCCTCAGCTCAAGCGGTTTGACAAGGGGAGTATTATTAAAGTGATTCCAATTGGTACTTCCAAACAAAACCAAAAACGAAAGTTCTTATTCACCGGCACTACTCTCTGAAGGGGGGGGTCATGTCAAAGGTACGTGCCATTCATCCAATCCAACCGCTGACTGATGTGCGAGTGGTGATTCTGACCGGTACGCTTGTACCGAGTCTCGGACGCTCCTTGTATCAACCACTTGTGAAGTTCTTTCTCGGAGTTCGCGGGTATCTGACCGATGTGGTTTGCATCCCGCGCCTCGGGCTTGGGGATCTGGACGAAGCCAACGACGAGCTGGCCGAGGTGATCTTCGCGGCCCATCCCAACTCTCGATTCATTTTGGTCGGGCATAGTCAGGGTGGCCTGCATGCCATCTTGCTTGCACATCGGTTTCCGGATCGGGTGGTGGCTGTGTTCAACTTCGGGGCGCCGCATCATGGCACGCAGCTGGCTCGCATGGCGCCGTGGCTGCCCAAGCATCCGGCTGTGCGGGCTATGGCGTCACATTCGGAGCGACTGCGTGAGCTACGGGCCGCCAATGTTTTCCCACCCGACCTGATCTATAGCTTTTATACGCTGTTTGATCAGCTGGTTTTTCCATGGTTTTCACCGGCTCTTCGCGGCGCCAACAATGTGCTCGTCGCGCCAGAGATCTTCCATTGGTTCCTCAAGCGCATCGGCCAGCGCCGAAGTGCAGGAGTTGAGCTGGTGCATGGTGTATCCGAGCATGTCTTCGTGATCTGGTTGGCGTGTCTGCATGACTGCATCGCAACTGCTCTTGATGGGCTGGAGGCGCTTGCGCTCGAACCCGTGGCCTAGGTCATCCCATCCGATTGATGACATATCGATCGGATGGGTACTTTTTTGGAAGCATAACCACAGGCGTGATCAGTCTCAGTCTGATACAATACTAACGTGATTTTATTAGATCGTGTTTCTGTTATGTATCCGAACAAAACCGTCGCCTTGAGCGGCGTGAGTTTACATATACAGCCAAAAGAATTTGTGACTGTGGTCGGCTCATCTGGTGCCGGTAAGTCCACACTCATCCGCTTACTTATCAAGGAAGAAGTACCAACCTCGGGCAAGATTATTGTCGGATCGATTGATTACGACACGATCGACAAGGCAAACATTCCGCACCTACGTCGCCGCATTGGGATTGTCTTCCAAGACTTCAAATTGCTTCCGAGTCTCACCGTGTACGAGAATGTAGCTTTTGCACTGGAGGCGAGTGGAGTACGCACTTCAGAGATCAAACGAGCGGTGCCAAAGATTCTTCAGCTGGTTGGTC
>CALKUN010000119.1 GCA_937996675.1 uncultured Candidatus Saccharibacteria bacterium | reverse complement strand
GACGTGTGCTCTTCCGATCTGCTCGTTGGTATCGGCATATCCTCCGCTCGCATTGCTTCCCAGCGCTCCAGCGTCTCAATCGCTTCGCGCACGTCCTGACTGATATCCTTCCCAGCGCCACGCCCACCAGCGACGAGCAGCTTCTTGACGGCGTGCTGCAGGCAGGGATCGGTGACGTTGTACAGTTTCAGAACGCGGTACACGTCGATGTGAGTGAGTACCTTGACGTTCTTGAAGTAGTGAGAGTGTTTTTGCTTAGGTTTTTCAGTAGGTAGCTGGCCCATACTCTCCTCAAATTCTTAGCATTCACATGTCGATAGGGGTGTTTGCGAAGGTGCTCTTGATACTCTGGATCTACCTTGTACTCCGCAATATGCTTCGGACCGTCGCGGCGCTCATCTACAGCGACGTAGCCAGGGCGTCCTCCGTCGTGCGGACCTGGCACAGCGCACAGCCGACAATCGCAAGCCTGGACGGTCCACACTTTGCGCGCCTCGTCGCTCCCGCGTTGCCCTGTCGAGGTGAGAAACTTTGGCGTCAGGCGAACCTTTGAGCCGACCGGGAAGGGTCCGGTGGGTGCTGGCGCAGGCACTGGTTGAGGTGGGTTAGCAGCCTCCCACTCATGCACAAACGCAGCGTAGGCCGCGCAGCTCAAGTCAGGCTCGAAGCCGTGGCCGGACGCCTCATACTCTGAAGCCTTGCCGTAAGACCCTAGCCATGCTTCTCGGCTCTGGCCAAACTCCGACAGGTGGGCGCACCAACTACCTTGACGCAGCCAACCTAGGCCCTCGCCCATGTTGCCGTGAGGGTTACGGGGTCCCTTGCGCAGTGCTCTGAGTAGCTCGTCTACGTCGCCAGGGAAAGTGAGCCCGGCGTTGCCAAGCGGTTTGCACAACGTATCAGCTAGAGCGTTACCGTCGCCAAAGCCCTTGCGCCAGGTAGCGACGAGCCATGCTGCAACGTCAAGATCGCGCTGGAAGCGGATGGGTACGAGGTCGGGGAGAGTGGGCGTGGTCACTTGAGCGCCGCTTTATAAACGGCTTCAGGATCGCGCCGCCACGCATCAATTAATTCCGGCGTAGCTGCTGAAAGATCAGGCTGCAACTCGCCAGTTACAAAGCTCGCGTCCCAGCCCGCCGCATAGAGCTTCTGGAACTTCACCAGCTTGCTTGGTGATGCGACGTAGCCCTTTTCGCGCCCGGTGTAGCGACAATTCAGACCATCGCCG
Organism: uncultured Candidatus Saccharibacteria bacterium; assembly: GCA_937996675.1. Taxonomy (GTDB): domain Bacteria; phylum Patescibacteriota; class Saccharimonadia; order CAILAD01; genus CALKUN01. The sequence goes on along the minus strand of CALKUN010000119.1, from coordinate 1,325 downwards.
ATCAGACGAGCTGCGCGCGACTTGAGGCCATTTGCGGATGGGCAACGCACAATGTAGTTACCCTTGCTATAGCGCGCTTCTGAGACAGTGAAGTCCGCAGAATCAGGCACTTGCTTAAATGGTGAATCACTCATTTCAACCTCCACTTGCAAAGCCTAGCCTGATCGGACATGGTTTCAAGTACGAACTTGAAGCGATCAACCACACTGCAAAACGCTCTGCACTAACCGATCGTAGCCGATAGACCTACAGGAGCACCATGACCGCTACCACTGACCAGATCAGCCAGTATCCCTCGATTGAGTCGCTTCGCAACCGTCGTAAGTGGCATGCTTTGCGCGCCAAGCGTCGGCAGGCTGCTGTCGCCCAGAATAAGAAGCCCTCACCTGATCACAGCAGCCTCTACTTCCTCGCTGCTGTGCTGCTGCTCTCTGCGCTGGGGCTCTCGGCGATCAAGGCGAACCATGAGCGGCGAATGATCTCGGCTGCGGGCTGCGATTGGCGGTCGGAGAGTGGGCGATAATGGCTGGTTTTACGCCAATGTCTGCGCCCGAAGTCATTCGGACCACGCATGGCGAACCTTTGATCAATGCTGAACGTTACGGGCAGTTTGTCATCGCTCAGACAACTACGCGCAAAGTGCCCCGAATTGGTACGATTGGTGGCGATTGGCTACTTGGCACTGTCGTCGAGGAACGCATAGTTACCCACGTCACATCCGACGATGATTCGCTGCCGATCGTTGCTGTCAGTCAGGTGCTCGACTACGAATTTTCCTGGGGCAGCGGAGCTAAGCATCGCGCTGTAGCGTCGGCGCTCGCTTCGATGGCAGTAGGTAAGTTGATTAGCTCTGATTAACAGGTGCTGACGTGCGTTCCGTCGAGGGTGTGCTAGCCTAGTAATGCTCTAGCTACTGCACTCATCGAAGGAGCCTGACCGATGGTACAGCTACCCGCGACCAGCTCAGCCAGTCCCGCCCGCGCCCTGCCTTTGTTCGTGCACCTCGCCCTCTACTTCGCCTGCTCCGCCGCCTACGCCTTCACCTGTGGCCTCCTAGGACGCTCCTACGGCCCTTTAGCAGCTTACCAGACGTACACCCTAGCCTGCAGCGCTGCTCTCGTCCTAGCGCTCGCTGGGGGCCGTTTGACGGGCCTGTGGGAGTGGCGCAAACTTTGGCCTCCGAGCATGGCGGCGAGCAAGGCTGCTTTAGCCTCAGTGATGATCCTGACCGCTAGCACGTTGGCGCTGCTCTCCCCCTCATCGCTGCTGGCTATCGTGGCGGGCAAAGCTGGCCGGTTGGCTCTAGTCGCGCGCGTGTCGCCGCC
>CALKUN010000118.1 GCA_937996675.1 uncultured Candidatus Saccharibacteria bacterium | reverse complement strand
TACGAGCTGAGCGCGCGCCGGAGCATCGGCTGCAAGGTCGCCTCGCGCGGCACCAAGACCGAGCTGCTGATCAGGATGTAGAGGCGGGCTCGCGCGCTGAGGCGGCTCAGGAACTTCAGCGCTGCGGGCCCTGCCGCAGCGTACAAGACCACGCAGAGGCCGATGGCTACCGCAGCCCACCCCGACCAGTGCAGGGCCTCCCCGCGCGCAGCGGAGGCCCCTAGCGAGCACACCAGGGAGGCAGCCCGGTGCGCGGGGTAGACCACGCTCTGGGGCGACTTGTGCAGCATGAGCCGGCAGCCCAGGAGACCCGCGGCGAGGCTCGCGCCGCCCACGACCCAGATACGCCAGTCGCCGAGCGGGGCGGGCGGGGCGAAGCGGCTGAACGCGCTGGAGAGGGCCAAGGTCAGGCCGCACACCACGAGTTGTCCGGCGCTCAGGAAGCCCGGCTTGGCCTCATGCGAAGCCTTGGCCGTCCGTACTGCCTTGAGCTTGATCGCGTTGCCGGCGACGTAGACTGCGGCCAGGGCGAGCGGGGCGAGCAGGACGCGCAGCGGCTTGTGTACTGAGGCCAGGACCACGGCGCACGCTGCCAAAGCGGCGAGGGCGTACTTCCGGTGCCAGGGGCGCGGGTCGTCGCGGTCCGGAATGGCCAAGCAGCCGGCCTTGCCCGCAACAACGGCCACGACCGACGCCGGGAGCATGAGCGCGATCGTCTCGGAGGTCAGGATCATAACGCTGGCCAGGGCGCTCAGGCTCTCGGCCTTGGTGGGCGGCCAGAGGCGCTTAGGACGCGTGACCGCGAACCCGACCAGGAGCCACGCCAGCACGCACGCGGCGTAGGACTGGTAGGCTCCCAAGGGGTGGTAGGCGCGACCCAGGATGGCGGCGCTGTAGGAGAAGGTGAACGAGGCGGCGGCGTAGCAGGCGAGGAGGAGGGCGACACTTGGCTCTCTCATCATGCGGCGATGGTGCCACGTCCGCGGGGCAGAGTAAAGAGTTCTTGACGATCGGGTGCCGATCGGACAGGCTGTGTTTAATGAAGTACCCAGTGATGACGATCGCCGCGGACGGTGCCGCGCCGTCCAAGCGTAATAGATATAGGAAGACGCACGGCTTCTCGTGCACGCTGCTGCGCGCCGTGCTCTGGCCGGCGTACAAGCCGCCCAACAAGACGATCGTGCGCCCGGTGTTCATGGACTTCTGCGGCACGGAGTCAGAGCACCGGGCGTTCGTCGCGAACTTGCGCTGCGGGCGCGCAGCGCAGGTGAGCGACCGCGAGGTGTACGAGTTCCTGAAGTCGGAGCCCTACGCCTACGCGCCGCCGCAGCGGTGCGCCGCGGGCGTGCGCCAGGTCGTGTACTACCCTGAGCTATTCGACCTCGAAGTCAAGGCGCAGCGCGACGAGCTGTGGGTCTGCGCCATGCCTCCGACGAAGCTGCTCGCGACCGTGAGCGAAGAGGAATTCTTGACCGCTCGCGCCGCGCTCCGTATGGCCAATGCGAGCATCGAGGCGCAGCGCGCTGCTATCATGCTAGAGAATACGGCGCGTGAAAGCTGGCGGCAACAGCGCTTGCCCGACTTAATCGAAATGGATGACAGTGCACTACGCTACTGGGCGCTCGTCGCCCGCGAGCTGTGCGTGCGCCTCGACGCCCGCACCCGCTATCCGGTGCCCTACGCGCCGGAGTTCAGGGCGCTGCTCGTGCGCGAGCTCCTCGCCAAGAAGCACCTGACGCTCAGCGCAGACTGCCCGCTGTCCGCGCTCGAAGAGCGATCTGGGTGGGGACGCGATAATAAGCAGCTCGACGTGCGCGGCCCCATGGTAAACTACAGGACCCTGGCCGACGTCGGCTACCTGCCGCCCGTCGGCCTGCGCATAGGGCAAGAAGAACTAGGCAAGCTGCTCGCTGATCTGGCAAGGGAGTATTATAAGTAAATGTGCGCGCGGATAGCTTCGCAAGCATTGGGTGGGTACTTTAAGACGCAGGACGCGGTGCGCCCGCTGGTCTTTCGACGTTTCGCAATGCAGACAGAGCCGGGGAAGTACTGCGTGCTCGACCCCTGCGCGGGCGAGGGCGAAGCCGTTTGCGAGCTCGTAAGCGCGGTCTTCGGGACGGCGAACGCTTACAATAAGAAGGGCACGCGCGCCGAGGGTGTTGACGTGTCGCTCGTGGCCATCGAGCTCGAAGCGGAGCGCAAGGCCCGGTGTGACTCGGCCGCGCGATCGGTCGTAGGCTACAGCGACGCCGAGGTCCTCCACGGCGACGGGCTCTGCTGCGACGCGAGCGGGAACGGGGCGTCGGTCCTGTGGCTCAACCCGCCCTACGACTTCTTTCGTGGGCAGCGCTTCGAGGCGCGCTTCCTCGACAAGTGGGCCCCGCACGTCGCCGTATGCGGGCAGCTCGTGCTCATCGTGCCGGAGCGCGCCCTGCCCTACCTCGCCGCGACGCTCACGACGTGGTTTGACGATCTAGAGGTGCTGCGCTACCCGGAGCCTGAGTACTCCGAGTTCCAGCAGGTCGTGGTGCTCGGGCGCAAGCGCGCCATCGCGAGCGACCCCGGCGCGCTGCCCGAGCTGGGTGCGCTGAGCGATCAGCCCACCGCGCTCCGCGTCGTGCCGCCCGGGGCGCTCAAGGTGGACGTCAACAGGCTCGACGTGGGTGCGCTGCTCGGCGGCACGGCGGCGTGGTGCGGCTCGGCAGGCTATGACCGCCCGGCGCGCGCCCCGCGCGTGGGCCTGGCGATGCGCCCGCGGCCCGCCCACGTCGCCATGGCCCTCGGCTCCGGGGTCTTCAACGGCGTGCGCCTGAGCGCTCCTGGGCACCACGACTTGCTCGCCAAGGCCGTCTTCCACCGCGAGTTCGTAGACGGCGACACCAAAAAGAACGAGAACGGCGAGGTCGTGAAGCTGACGCAGGTGGAGCGCCCACGGCTGCTGCTCACGACGTTAGACCTTGTCACAGGGGAATACGCGGAGCTGCAGCCAGGCACCGAGCCGAGCGGTGGTGGCGAGGTCAAGAACTTCGCCGACCTCCTGCTCGCCTACGGCGACGGCATGGTCGCGGCCATGCGCGAGCGCTGCCCGTCGCTCCACGACGGCGCGGAGGACGTGGCCCTTCCCCAGATGTGCCGGGCGCTCTTCCCGGCGCAGGCGAGCGCCGCACGCGCAGCGGTCAAGCTGGTCCATCGGGGGCAGACGCCTTTGATATTAGGCGAGATCGGCAGTGGCAAGAGCTGCACAGCGATTCAGGTCGCGTGGGCACTGCATCACGGCGTTGACGCCAGGCGCTTCTCGGCGTGTGACGAGGGGGCGTTCACGCCGCTGCGCCCAGTGCCGCGCGTGCGCCGCGTGCTGGTCGTCTGCCCACCGCACCTGGTGCAGAACTGGGCGGACGAGGCGCGGGCCTGCCTGCCCGACGTGCCCGCGCTCGTCGCCGAGAAGCCATCCGACCTCGACCGCGTCGCAGCGCACCCGGCCCCGCTCCTCTTCGTGCTCATGTCGCGCGAGACGGCCAAGCTAGGACACGCGGTCGAAGGCGTCCGCGCCGGGTGGGCGCACCCGAAGCTGGCCAACCGGCGAACGCAGTGCCCCAAGTGCGGCACGACAATTGCTGTGGATGCTGACAAGCTCGCCAGCTCGCGCGCCGCGTGCGAGGGCCAAGTGTTAGAGGCTAAAAACAAGTTCGCTCGTTTGGCCCTCGACATACGGGCCCTGCATCGCCGGGGCGCTGCGTGGAACTCCGACGCCTACGCGGTCTTCCGGCGGGCAGCGCTCGTGCCGCTGCTTAGGCATTTAACTATAGGAACTACGCGGCTTAAGAATTCGTTGGAGTCGAAGCGCGAGAAGCTGGGGCACGAGCAGTGCGCGGTGCTCGTCGCGGCGCTCAAACTGTGCGCGCCGAACCCGCGCGTGCTGCGCGCCCTGCGCCGAATCTACCCGCCGCAGCCCCGCTACGGCTCGCCGAGCGGCGAGCTCTTCGAGAGCCATATGCTGCAGGGCTTCGCCCACGCTGTGGACGACGCGGCATTGTTCAAGGTGCTGTGGGCGCTCGGTAAGTTTGACGTGAGGCCGTGCGGCGAGTTCCTCCACCAGGCGGTCCCCACGCCGCGGCGCTACCCGCTCGCCGACTACGTGTGCCGCAAGCACCCCCGCCTCTTCCAGCTCCTGATCGCCGACGAAGTGCACGAGGCCCAGAGCGACGGGGCGGCGCAAGAGCGCGCCCTGCACCGGCTCTCGGAGAAGATCCCGATCTGCCTGCCGCTCACGGGCAGCCTGATGAACGGTTACGCCAAGAGCCTCTTCCGCAACATGTGGGCCTTCTCGCGCAAGGTGCGCGGCGAGTTCGCCTACGGCGACGCCGCGCGCTTCTCCAAGCTCTACGGCTACCAGAAGCGCGTGCTCACCGGCGACGCCCTGAAGAAGGCCAAGGTGACGGAGTACGGCAGCTCCACGGACCGGGTGGCCAAGACCGAGGGCGGCGAGCGCCTGAGCGACGCCCCCGGCGTGCTGCCCTCCTTCGTGCTGCACTACGTCCTGCCACTGGCAGTGACGCTACACAAGCGCGACATAACGCCGGACGACCGCGTAGTGGACCACGACCGCCAGACGGTGAAAGCCGACGCGGAGAGCGAGGCCAACGCGCAGCGCCTGGGCGCTAAGCTCGTCGAGGCCGTCAAGCGCGACCGCTGGGACGAGGAGCGCGCCGGCAAGCTCTTCGGGCAGCTCGCGGAGTACCCGAGCTACTACGATAGGGCTTCGGCTGACACGGGAAACACCCCCGAGGGCGACTTCCAGATCCGCTACCCCGCGGACGTGGGCGGCGCTATCGTGGCTTCCGCCGCGGGACTCGACGCGGCGCAGCTCCTGGAGAAAGAGTCCTGGCTCACCCGCACCCTCAAGATTGAGCTCGCCGAGGGGCGCAACGTGTTGATCTTCCTCTGGCACAAGGAGCTCGCGCCGAGGCTGTGCCGCGTCGTGCGCGACGCCACGGGCGAGGCGCCCGCCTTCCTTGACGCTGGCAAGGTCCAGGCCAAGAAGCGCCAGGACTGGATCGACAAGAACGTCGTCGGCAAGAGGCGCGTCATGATCACGAACCCGTCGTGCGTGCAGACGGGCCTGAATAATTTGATCTGGTTCTCGACGGCGGTATTCTTTGAGAACCCAGGTTGTAATCCTTTCGTCGCCCGGCAAGCCACCGGTCGCTTAGATCGCATCACGCAGACCAAGGACGTTCGAGTATACTGGCCGGTGTACGAGGGCGTGCAGGAGAAGTTGCTAGACCTCCTGCAGAGCAAGATGGCGATATCCCAGCAGATAGACGGCATCGACCCCACGGCGGCGCTAGAGATGGCCGGAGCGGGCGAGGCCCAGGTGCAGGCCCAGGACGTGGGCCTCGCGATCTACAAGTACCTAGGAGGAGAGTGAGATGTCAGACCTGATCGTAAAGGTGAAGTGCGCACCGGGCGTATCGCCGCCGAAGTACGCCAAGGACGGAGACAGCGGCGCTGACTTGGCCGTCGCCATCGCGGAGCCCGTGGCGCTCGCGCCCGGCGAGGGCCGCTGGTTTCCGACGGGTCTGTGCTTCGAGATCCCGCGTGGTTGGGAGGGCCAAGTGCGCCCGCGCAGCTCCACGCACGCGCTTGACCTGGAAGTTGGCCTCGGTACGGTGGACAGCGGTTATCGGGGTGATGTGCGCGTATTTTTGCGTAATGTTGGGCACATTCCGCAGCTTATCTATCCAGGCTCTCGCTATGCGCAGATTGTCTTCGCGCCCGTGGGCCGCGCCGCGTTTCCGGTCGCCGAGGAGCTTGGCGTGAGCGAGCGCGGGGACAAGGGTTTTGGGAGTACAGGGGGAAGTAGATGAGCAAGCTAAACGTACTGCATTCAGTAGAAGATAAGTCCGTCAACTTCGTCGAGGAGCAGCTCGCCGGCTTCCTCGAAGCTCGCTATGTGCGCCGCTGCGACGAGTACTTCGTCTGCTACCTGTCGTCGCACACGGGTTGCAATCGAGGCTGTGCCTTCTGCCACCTGACAGCGACGGGGCAGACGAGCTTCAAGCCCACGAGTATCAATGACTACGTCGCCCAGGCACTGCATGTGTTCAAACACTACCGGCAGCAAAAGCCCGCCAAATACATGCACTACGCCTTCATGGCGCGGGGCGAGCCGCTGGCCAACCCGCTACTCCTAGACCGCGGCGACGAGCTGCTCGTGCGGCTCGGCCAGCTAGCCAAAGACGAAGGGCTGCCGGCTAAGTTCGCCGTGTCCACGATCATGCCACAGACGCTCAATAAGCCCCTCGTCGAGGTTTTCGGTTTCACGTCCCCGACGATCTACTACAGCATGTACTCGGTCGACGAGGCGTGGCGGGCGAAGTGGATGCCAACGGCGATGCCTGTGCAGCAGGCGCTCGGCATGCTCTCGGACTGGCAGCGGCACAGCAAAAAGATCGTCAAGCTGCACTGGGCGCTCATCGCGGGCGAAAACGACAGCGAGGAACAAGCCGAGGCCGTTTGCGATGCTGTTGCGCAAGCTGGCATGCTGTGTGAGTTCAACCTCGTGCGCTACAATCCCGCCTCGTCTGCGCAAGGAGTCGAGGCCGATGAGGACGCGATCAGCGCTTACGTCACGGTGCTGCGCGAACGCTTTCCCGGTACAGTAAAAGTCGTGTCTCGGGTTGGACACGATGTCAAGGCGTCGTGCGGGATGTTCGTAGAGACCAAAAACTTCGGGAGCAGCGGCACATGATGCGCTTCGGCCCGCCGCGGGGTAAACCCTCGGCGGAGGCGGCGCTCGCGAACCTGGCGCACCTCAAGCGGGCCGGCCTGCTCAGGGTCAGGCGCTCGAACCTCTGCTCCTCAGACCCATACGAGTACAACCTGTACAGCGCGGTGTCAGAGGACGACCGCGGCGCCGCCCCACGGGCCGAGGAAGGCCCCCACGGCGAAGGTGCCGCTAGGGCAGTCCGCGCCGGTGACGGGGTCGACGTTGTCGAGCGTGACGGGCACTGACTGCACCTGGCCGCCGAAGCGAAAGTAAACGCTCGTGCCCTTCTCGCCTACCGTAGTGAAGTCGCCCACTTCACCCGGCAGCGTCACGCCGCTGTCAGCGGCTCGCCGGATATAGCTGAACGGTGCCTCGGGGTAGGTCGGCTCGCCATAGATCAGCGTCTGCGCCGCGCCGCCCGGGATGCAGACCTGCAGCGTTTGAGACGTATCCAGTACGTAGCTCAGCTCGGGCGGGCAGCGCCCCCAGAGCGCCGACGCCTGGCCGTAGTTGAACGGGCTCAGGGGCGCGGTGCTCTCGCACGAGAGCGAGCTGGCCAGGGCGCAGGTCGTGCTGCTCTGGGCGTAGAACACGATGCGCTCGGCGTCGAGCAGGTTGCCGCCGGCCCCGGTGGGGTTAGGCTGCGGGCGGTCGATGAACCAGAGCGTGGTCGCGGCGCTCCCGCCGGCGTCGTAGGTGGCGAACCACTGGCCCTCGTTGACCTCGGACACCCAGCCCTGCATGCGGCCGGGGATCGTCTTGAAGTAGTTCGTGTAGGTGGGGCTCGCGTCGGTGCCGCCGCCCAGGATGTACTGCTCGTCCACCGCGCTCGGGGTGCGGGTCAGGCCCGGCGTGCCCCCGGTGAAGCCGGCGCGCGGGCTGATCTTGACGCGCAGGCCGCGCCCGCCGTCCGTCTGGAAGCAGAGCTGGGTGTAGTACACGACGTTCGTGTCGTACCAGCCCTTGCCTTGCGCCACGAACCACGCGCCCGGGGTGGCCAAGTCGGCGGCGGTGAGGATCACGTCGCCCTGCGCGGCGAACACCGTGCCGTTGGAACTCTTGGTGATCGTCCAGTTCGTCGGGGGCCCGCACGTCGAGAGCAGGAGCTGTGCCTTGAGCAGGAAGAGCGCCGTGTGCGGATCAGCGGGCGTCTGGTTTACAAGAAAGGTCGAGGCCGAAGGGCTCAGGCAGGCGCACGGGTAGGACATGCGGGGAGATGGTTTCTTTAGG
>CALKUN010000117.1 GCA_937996675.1 uncultured Candidatus Saccharibacteria bacterium | reverse complement strand
CACACCTTTGGGTGTGTTGGCGTCGAATGCGTCGCGCCCAGGTACCCAGACGATGAACGGGGGTGCAGTCTTCGGCCACTCTGACTCAGGGAGCTGCGCGCCGTAGTAGTGCTTCACAGGGGCGAGCTGCGCACCGGCCTGCTGCGGCTGAGCGATGCTGTTGGGGCTCGCGCCGGCTAGCCTGAAATCGGCGTGTACCAGCTCGTAGGCATCGGTGGGGAAAAGCATCTAGACTCCTTAGCTATTCGGGCGCTGACTCTGGCGTGCTGCGCCGTGCTGGTGCGTAACGGTTCGCACTCTGGGTCAGCGCGCAGCACGCCAGGCCGCAGCTATGAACTCGCGCACGGATGTGTCGACCGCGTCGCGCCACTCTGGCGGCAGGGGTTCACCGGGGGCCGGCGCCCACATCCGAGAGGGAATCGTGCGTGTGCCGTAGAACTGGTACTTGGCATAGTCCTTGCCTAGCACGTCGACGAAGATCGTCTCCCCGTCGTGGTAGATCTCTACCGAGTCCTCCAGCGTGAGTAGTAGGGGTCGCCCACTTCCGTCTGCTCGCTCGGGCCACTTTGAGCCGTCGGGGTTGCGCTGCTCTCGAAAGCAGGCGTGTACGAGCAGCCGGACGACCTCCACCTCTCGCTGCGCGATGTGATCGGCGATCTGGTCGCGGAGGGAGGCGAGGGAGTGGGACGGGAGCGAGCCGAGCCTACTCATGGCCTGCCGTACCCGACGCTAAACGGAATGCGCACGCCCTGTAGAGAAGCTATGTTTTAGCTAGATCGGCATCAGGCCGACGGAAAGGTCCACATGAACCTAGAAGAACGTCTCCAAGTGCTCCGTCAGGAGCACGCCAAGTGCAAGCAGCAGATCGCCGCGTTTGAGGCGCAGGCCCTGCGTATAGAGGGAGCGATGTCACTCGTCAGTGAGATGTTGGCACAGAAACTGGAGGTATGCCCACAGCCTGAATCGCTACAGTGATGTGTACCGGGCGTAGGACACTACAAGCCGAGCGTATGCCTAAATCAGCATCCCCTTCAACGGATCGAACGCCGGCACCATCAGAGGAAAGCTAGTCCTGTCCGTCCCCGTCCCCCGCTTGAGACTCGGCACGTAGGCCGGATGGTTCGCGAACTCGCCCGACTGTGCCCGCATGTACCACTTCGTCGCGCCGGTCACGTCGGGGTGGTACAGCTTCATGTCCTCCCGCGAAGCCAGTCCAGCCTTGCAGATCGCACGCCAGCGCACCCGATCACTGACCGTCTGCTCCAGGTCCTCACCCCACGCGGTCAACGGCAGAGTGTCGCCCCAGCTGCCGACGAGAAACCCGTCTGCGTAGTCGCACTCGGGCCTGATGAGCGAGACGAGGTCGGGCGACGGCAGCGTGGTCGCGACGAAGGTGTCTCCCACAGAGTAAGGACCAGGCAGCGCCACGATACGAAGCCCGATGGGTCCGCCGAGCTGCGGACCCACGATGCCTGAGATCACGTCTATGAACGCCCTGTCGTCCTGCGCCGAGACGACGCGCGAGCGCCCGAAGCTCACGCCACCGTCGCAGGAGAGCTTGAAGGCGGGCAGCCCCGCGCTGGGGTTCACCTGACCGTACTCGTTGATCTCACCCGCTGTGGTACAAGCGACGACGACGGAGAAGCTGCCCATAGGGTTCCCCTCTAGCGCGAGCTGCGCGCCTGAACCGACCGTGCGCGTCACGTCGGAGATGATACCGGGCAGGAGCGGCGTCGGTACGTCGTCCTCCGTCGAGAAGAGGAGAGCGGGAGGTAGGGAGAGGCGGTATACCTTGTCTGGGCTGACATACAGAGTCGTCACGCCGTCGAGGGAACGGCTAGCGCGGCCTTATGCGCTCGGGCTTCTTCGGGCAGGCTTGCGTCGTCGCCGGCCGTTGGGCTCGCGGTCTACAGCCGCATCTGCGTAGACGCCCGGCACGTTCGCCAGGATCTCGACGAAGCGGTCATAGCTCAGCGGCTGGTGTCCGGGCGGACAGCGCTTTACTTCGTTGCCCGCAGCTAGCCACTGCTCGACAGTCTCGGGCTCGATAGGAGCGGACTCAGAAGCAGACTGCGTGACGGTACGCACTCTGGCAGAGCCAGCAGGTGCATTGGAGTAGCGGAGGTAGGGCGGAACGTTCCAGCGGCGAGTGTTGCTCATCTCAGAAGCGTAGCAGCTCCAGGTGAGACGGGCGCCTCAGCGCCCGAGTGGCTACGCGAAGACGGCGCCCGAGTAGGCGAGGGGGCGCCAGGCGGTGCCGGACCACATGAGCGCGGCCCAGTCGTAGACGTTCGTGAAAGTGACGGTCGTGAAGTTGGTCTTGGTGGTCGGGGTCAGGACGCCCGAGCCGCCGTCGACGACGTGCATGACGAACTTGATCTGACCCGCACGGGTGCCGTCCGCCAGGGTGAGCGCCTGCGCCGCGCCCGTCGAGGTGAACAGGGTGGCCAGCGAGACGACGTCGACCGCGCCGGCTCCCGACAGCGCCTGCGGAGCGCCGAACCCGACCACCTTGCCCGAGGCCATCAGCAGATCGCCGCCGATGGTGTTCAGGCCGGTAGAGGTCAGGAAGGCGCCCGTACCGAGCGACAGATCGAGCGAGGTCGTACCAGCCGCACAGAGCAGGTTCTTGTTCGCCGCGATCGTCGTGGTGCCAGACAGGGTGTTCGCGCCAGTCGAGGTCAGGAAGGTCCCGGTCGAGCCCGAGAAGTTGTTCGAGACCGCGCCCGAGGCGGTGAGACCTGCCGCGAAGACAGGGGCCGCGTTGAAGGTCGCGATCCCGGTCTGGGTGAGGGTGCTGCTGTGCGTGACGGCTCCAGTGACAGCCAGAGTCGTGCCGACAGTCAGAGCCGCCGAGGCGGTCAGGGCGCCGGCAACGGAGAGCGTGCTCTGCGCAGTGATCGCACCGGTCGCGGTGAGGGTACTGACGGTGCTCGCGCCCATCGTCGGAGAGGCGACGGGAGTAGCGGCAGTGAGGTAGCCGGCCGCGCCGTTGACCGACCCGCCCTCGGGGATCTGGGGCGAGACCTGCACGACGTGGAAGTTGGCGCCGCCGTCCTGATCCTCGTAGAGGAGCTGCCCGACGAGTCCGCCGTCCTGACCGACGGTGAGGATCGCGTTCGGCCCTGAAACATAAGACCACTGCCCCGAGTCGGCATTCTTCTGGATGAGCTGCCACTGACCCTGCTCGTCCGAGCTGGAGAGCGAGATCGTGAGGCGAACGAGACCGGTGGAGTTGGCGAGCATGCCGGAGGGCGAGGCGCCGCTGGCCGGGAGTGCCGCAAGGATCGTGACGAGAGCCATTCTAGTACCTCAGCCGGCCGGAGCT
>CALKUN010000116.1 GCA_937996675.1 uncultured Candidatus Saccharibacteria bacterium | reverse complement strand
AGGCGGTGCAGCGAGCGCAGGCCGCGGTAGCCGGCGGCAGCACGGACGTTGCCGCAGAAGCTCAGGCAGCGGGCCTCAACGTGCTGGCAGACTTCGCCTGTCGCAGGGGTGGCTGGTAGCCTGGCGATGGGTCGGCGCACTGGTATAGTTTGGACCCTAGGCGCGGCGGCGCTGTTCGTCGAGCTGACCAAGTTCCTACTCGGAGGTTTCTAGATGTGGCTCATTGAGTTCCTAAAGTCGCTGTGGGCAGCCTACAGCGCCGGCAAAGCTGCCAAGGCCGCTGCCGATCTGCCGGCTGGTCAGGCCGCTGTTGACGCGATCAAGGCGGACGGTGAGACGATCAAAGCGCAGCTCGGGAAGCAGCCAGTTGGCTTTGTGGCTGAGCTCAAGAAGGCGCTTGCTCCGCGCTAGTCACCGTCGAAAGACTGCAGATCATCATGACTACGAATGCCGGCGAGCTTTTGATCTTTACCAAAAACCAAGCACCGATCACCATCTAGCTTAATACGTCGATTCCAGCCCTCGCCGCTGTCCACCTCAAAACCGATACCTGCGCGAGCAAGCATCGCAACCAAAATTTCTAGATCGTTCATTTTTCCTCCTATTTGAAGGCTAGCACTCTTCTAGAGCCAGGCCACACATGGCCCACCGTTGCACGCTGCAAAGCGACTTGCACGCGTTCCGTCAAGCCCAGAGGTCCCCATGTCCCAGCCTGCAGACCAGCCCGACGACCAGCAGCGACACGATAACAGCCCGCACGTCCTCACCTACGATCTTGAGGGCTTTCCTCGGCAAGAGGAACACTTCGCCGACAAGGGCGCAGCCGAGGCACGCGCTAACTACGTGCGCGACAGTGGGCTAGGTTCTAACGTCTCGGTCAACCTCGAAGGCTCCCCCGCTCCCAATGCTGAGCAGCCCGTCGTGAGCGAGCCGGTGCGTGTGATCGTCGAGTTCGTACCCGTCGAGCCGGCGCAGGATGAGCCATCTGATAGCGACGAGCCCGATGACGGCGCAGCGTGAAGCGCTATCCCCTGGCAACCTGGACGCCTAGCCCTAACTTCAACCGTGGGCGGGGCGGTGTGGCTCTTACCCACATCGTAATCCATCACACCGATGGCCAACCTCGACTTGACCGCGCTGTCGAGCACCTGTGCAACCCGCGCCCGAGCGGCAGCCCTGTAAGCGCGCATTTCATCATCGGCCAGGCTGGTGAGATTGTGCAACTCGTTGACGTTGAAAATACCGCCTGGCACTGCTCAGGGTGGAACAAGCGGAGCGTCGGGATTGAGCACGTCGCTCGGACGCCCGGGGAGCTGTCCCATGACGACTCCGGCCTGCCGCTTACTGCGGCGCAACTAGAGGCGTCAGCGCACTTGGTCGCCTGGCTACTGCAGACGCTCGGGCTAGAGCTTGACGCGGTGGTGCCTCACTGCAGCT
>CALKUN010000115.1 GCA_937996675.1 uncultured Candidatus Saccharibacteria bacterium | reverse complement strand
ACATAAATGCGAAGTCCATCGTCCCCTCTGCTGGTCGGATGTACTTAGCCGTCTCATCAATGCGATTTTTGAGATCTTGCTTGAAGGTCTTAATAAGCGTATCTCGTTCGGATGACTCTACTTTATCGATAAGTCGATTGTAGTTTTCGAGACTAAACTTCGAGTCGACCGGAAGAATCTTTCCCTTATCCAGCTTCACAATAGCGTCAACGATGTCTCCATTCTGAAACTTATACTGGAGCTCGAATCCCCCTGGCGGGAGTACATTTTCCAGCACCTGTCCAAGATAGTACTCGCCCAGAACACCCCGCTGCTTCGGATTCTGTAGGACATTCTGGAGCGAGCGTAGCTCACCGCTAATGTCGACCACTCGACGGTTCGTTTCATCTAACTTCGTGAGGCGTTCAGTTACATCCTTAATAATGTCAGATGACTGTTTCATTTGAGCATGCACGTTTGCCTGCATGCTGGCACTGTTACGGTCCATGCGCTCATTCATCTGAGCGTGTGACTGGCTAAGCATCTGCTGCATTCCCTGCAGGTCTTGCTTGAAGAGCTGCCAACTGTTCGAGTCCATCGCCTCAGCAGCCGGCTTCTGGGCCAGCTTCCAAACCATATAGAACAAAGCCAGTACAGCAACCAAGAGAACAGCGATGAGGATCGTAAGAAGTATCATAACTCCAGTATAGCCCATCAAGGGAGTGATGTGACTAGCTCGGACAAATTAGAGCATATGATGCTTCTTGAGAATACCCACCCATGTCGCATCAAGCCACTTACGTTGTTTTTCATACAACGCTACTTGCCCTCTCTCTGCGAACTCTTTACGGATTACTCCACCGCTATGGGGGTGTTTTTGTTTTTGCTCCAACGGAGAGTTGAAGCCATGGGCATAGTGCGTCATCTCATGAAATATTGTAGCTCTTACAACAAACTCCGGTACGTCTAGGTCCTGAAACAGTCGGTTCACGCGAATGATGCTGGTCGTCATATCGCGAGGATCAACTGAGATCGACCCGAGTCTACGCTTGGCTCGTTTACCCCACCGTATCACCACGTCATTATCCTGTGGAACATCTTCAAATGACCGGTACCAGATATCAGCCAGAAGATTCTCCAGCCACTCTTGGTCACGGTACGACAAAACGTATTTGAGATCGCTCATAGCAGCTCCAGGGGTGCCTCACTATCAACATAGTAACCATTGAGCGGATACTGTGCCGACCGAATACCATCAGCCACTTCAGCTATCTTATTAAGTGTCTTCTTGTGATCGATTTTTTCTCGTCGTACTAAATACTCGGTCTCTACAAAATCAAGACTGACAGCGGTAACCGGTTCCTGCTGGAGCTTCTCCCATGCTAAGGCATAAATCTGCAACTGAATGCTGTCTCGTACCCTATCTGCCGCCGACTTCTCCGACGATACTGCCGAGGTCTTAAAGTCTCGAATCTCTGCACCCATATCATTGCCGAGTACCAGATCGTATCGCCCCTTAATGCGCACCTTCGACTGCGGTATCTCGAGCAAGAAAGAAGACTCAACTGCCCTCACGTCAAACTCTAGCTTGTTCCATTCTGCATAGGTGCGCCTGATAGTCCCCTGAGCAGCTGCAAAGCGCTCCTGTTCGTGTCTTGGAGACACAAAGCCCTGATGACTCCAATGTTCTTCAAGGACTTTTAGCAGCCGCTTCAGGCTAGCCGTCTTGCCTGATTGCCTATCCTTAAAATACACCTCAAAAACAGCGTGTAATGCTGTACCATACGTCAGCCGGTGATGGGGTCGGCTCGGAAACTTCAACACCGACCGCAAGTAGAACATACCTGGATCCATCAAGTAATCCGATACTTGGTTAGGGGTTAACTGAATCCAGCCATCCACCTCAGGATAAGTCACCGTCATCCCAGGAGCTTGATTAAGTCCTCTCCCAAACTTTTCAATACTAGCCGGTACACCGGTTCCAGCTACGGGCTTGAGATCGAGATCGGGCCCAAACGCCTCATAGAGAAAACGTGATGGCTTACGCATGCGCTTACCTCCATGATCAGGGGAATATGTGACGATGAGGTTCTTGCGGGCACGTGTCATAGCTACATAGCACAGACGACGCTCTTCAGCGTAGTGTGCCAAGCTTAAATTATCTGGTGTCTCAGTCATATGTTGTGGTAATGTCAACGATTCACCACGACGACCAGCCGGAAAACTTCCTTCCGTCATATCGAAGAGAATCACTGAATCAAACTCCAAACCCTTTGACCGGTGCGCCGTCAGAACGTGTACGCCGTCTTGAGCTTCTGTCTCATCTGGCTCGGCAAAAACATCCAGCTCATACATTGTTTGAATATGCGACCACAAGGAGTGACTATTATCGACTGCATCAACTCCTTCTAACTCGGCAATCATTTCAAAGAACCGAGCCAAGCTTCTGACTTGGTAAGCCGATACCGGATCTGTCTCTGATTCCACAACCAAGCCATTTAGATAATCATCATCAGTGATGAACTTATAAAGAAGCTCGCCAGGAGTCTGTGCTTTGGTGAGCTCACGATACCCTTCAAGGTTCAGTAAGATAGTATGCAACTGGCTCTGCTCCTGCGCTTCCATAATGTAGCGATACAGGGAGACATTCGCACTACGAGCTCTCGTCGTGAGGTCAATCACCGTGGCGATACCGATCCCTACTCTTGGACTAATCAAGTAGCGGTACAGCGCTGGCGTATCGTCTGGGTCATGTAGGATGCGTATGAAGTCGATGCACTGCCGCACGACCGGCTGCTGCAAGAGTGTCTGAGTCTGCTGAGTACTTACTGGTAGATTGCGCTGCCGCAGAGCCGCCATAAGCGAACCAGCCTGTTGGTTGTTGCGACATAGGATGGCGATCTCTTCGGCCGATTCTGTTTCGAGTAGCTTTTCGACCGTATCAACTACCAGTGATAACTCTGCTGCTAGGCTGTCAACGTGTATCAGTCTCGGCTCAACCCCATTAGTGAGTCCTTTGAGATGTTTGTTGATGCCTAGTTTCACCTCCAGACGATCAGGATTATTCTGCACGATAAGATCGTAGGACCGATCAATGACCTTCTGTGTCGAACGATAATTCTCGCTCAGTACGAAGTTCTTGGTGTTTTTGTAGTGGTCTGAGAAATCCAGAATGTTCTGCAATTCCGCTCCACGAAACCGATAGATTGACTGGTCGTCATCACCCACAACCATAAGATTATGATGTTTTTTTGACAACAAATGCATTAACTGAGCCTGAATATAGTTCGTATCTTGAAATTCATCTACCAGAATATATTTGTAAACCGACTGGAAGCGTCGAGCAATACTTGGGTTATTACTTAGGAGCTTATAAGGAATAAGTAATTGATCACCGAAATCTATAAAGCCGGTTTGTTGCTTGAGGGCTTCGTAGGCACCATATACCCGAGCGACCTCGTCATAAAGATCCCAATCCATTTCATCCGGCTCTTTCTGCTTTTTTATGCTCACAAGCGTCTTTGCATAGTCCGCAGAATCAAGGCCTTCATCTTTCAGTCTCGAAAAGTATGACAGCAGTTGTGGAGCGTACTGACCAGGCTGATGAGCTGGCCTCACAAGCTTCAGCTCGCCCATTTCTTCCAGAGCCTGCTGAAGCAATACATGTTGCTGTAATGATGAAGCAAGACGCGTTGAAGACTTGAGGCCAGCTTCAATAGTGTGATCCTGAATGATCTGCCCTCCAAGAGCATGGAATGTCATAATCTGCGTATCGACGTATCCATATGGCAACAAGCGATCAACACGCTCTTCCATTTCTTTGGCTGCCTTATCTGTAAAGGTAAGTGCCAGAATCTCCTCAGGCAACGCAGACCCTGATGAGATGAGATGAGCAATGCGGCGACTAATCACTGTAGTCTTTCCCGTCCCTGGCCCTGCAACTACCAAGGCCGGGCCAGATGTATGTGTTACAGCCTTCAGCTGAACTGCATTCAAACCTTCTACGAGCTTGGCATCTGGTTTGATCTTGGCCATACCGAGCTACATGTTCTCTAAAGGAGTAATGCCGATTAGTTCAAAGAGTCCACGACAAACGGTAGCGTATTGGGTTACGAGAGCAAGGCGATGCGCCAGAAGCTCGTCCGATTCTGCCTTGAGAATAGGATGCTGCTCATACCAATCATGATAGAGACTCGCCAGCCCGATGAAGCCATGGAGGACTGAGTTGACCTGATGTGAGGAGATGGCATTCGCAATCTTCTGATCGAGATCGATAATTGTTCGAAAGAGATTTACCTCAACTTGATCAAGCAATCCAGCTGACACACGACCAGCTTTAGTCTCGGCCTTCGCCAGCACCGACTGTGACCGTACGTAGGCATACATCACATAAAAGAGTGGGTTGTGCTTATTTTGTGCCGTGACAACATCAAGGTCGAGATCGAAATGCGAGCTGGGGTCACGCATGGCAAAGAAAAATCGTGCGGTATCACTCGGAACTTTCTCGAGGAAATCATCTAAAACGATGTAATTTCCACGACGCTTACTCATTTTAAACTCTTCTCCATCCTTGATGAGACGAACCGCTTGTGTCCAAAGTGGTACAAATCCATCCATCCCAAGTGCAGCGAGCGCCGCCAGGAGTCGCTTCTCTTGTCCGTGGTGATCGGGGCCAACAATCGTAATGGCTCGATCAAATCCACGCTCTTCGAGCTTGCTCGCTTGATACGTAATGTCTTTGAGGAAGTACGTCTCTTGCTTATCGTACGACCGCACAAGGACCTCATTCTGTTCTAATCCTGCAGTCGCTCCAGACAACCAAGTCGCACCATCCTCTTCAATAATGGCACCTGCCTTCCGTAGACGTTCTAACGTGCGCGGATTATCAAGAGTCGTTTCGGGCGTGACAACATCAAACTGTATCTGGAGTCGCTTGAGCGTAGGTTTAATAAGCGTCTCAAAGATACGCTCCTGTGCAACGTCCCCTACCTCTTGAGGTTCAGCCTCACAAACAGCCTGGGCAGATCCGCGATCCGCGATCATCTCGGCGGCCAATGTATCGATGTAGGGGCCACGATACAACTCGGCCGATTCTTCTTCTGTAAATGCCTTTCCAGCAGCCTGTTGAACGGCGCGCCCTAATTGCGCAATTTGATTGCCGCCATTATTAAGGTAGTACTCACGCGTCACAGCCCAGCCTTGGCTGTCATAAATATTTGCAAGTACATCACCGTAGTACCCACCCCAAGCGTTCACGAGAACGAGTGGCCCCGTCGGGTTCGCCGAGACAAACTCGACATTTACTTTTTTTCCCGTCGACGGGCGTCGGAAGAAGTCTTTGGACAGGTCGTTTGCGTAGTCTGCCCAGACAGATTTAGCGAGTCGCACATTAATAAAGCCCGGACCAGCTACTTTGGCGGATAGAATCTCCTCATTCTCAGACAGTATTGCCACAAAAGCATCGGCTATCTCTCGAGGGGACTTACTCAGTTGCTTAGCCTGGCTCAATGCTAAGTTGCTCGCAAAGTCACCAAATTCTATCTCACAGAACGAGATTGAAGACTGTGCCGCAGCGTCATCAAGTTCACCCCATCCGGCTCGCTCAAAGGCATTTTGCAGGATGGTGGCAAATTTTTGGTATGGCGATTGAATAGTCATAGCACCTATTATACCCACTCTCCCTTACAACAGATAGGGTGAGATGGGTCAGTCTCATATATAATGAAGGTTATATGAAAGTACTGACCACAAATCGCCGTGCGCGGCACGATTATAACCTCACAGAACGATATCTGGCTGGGGTCGTTTTGGCTGGTCACGAAGTGAAGAGTATCAAGGCTGGCCACATTAGCCTCAAGGGTAGCTTCATCCACTTCGTCGGCCACGAAGCGTGGCTCACCAATGCTCACGTCCGCCTTTATAGTCACGCCTCCCAGGTTAAGGACTATGATCCGACTCGCCCACGCAAGCTCCTCCTCAGCGCTAAGGAGCTCGAACTCCTCTCGGAAGCGAAGGGTGCTAAAGGTCTGACCGTCGTTCCCACCGCCGTTGGTGTACTAAGAGGTCTCGTGAAAATAGAGATTGCTCTTGGAAAGGGTCGCAAGAACTACGATAAGCGCGCCGTTGCCCGGGCAAAAGCCATGAAACGCGATGCTCAACTCGATTCGAAACACACCTAGGATTACATATACTTTGTTCTATAACACAAGGTATATGTAATATTAGTATAAGCGGTTTGACAGGTTTGGCCAGGGGTAGCTATGATGTAAGCATGAACTCATCCGACACATCCCCTACTCCATCTGAAAGCCTTCAATCCATTGCAGGCAAGATCATGTCCGACCCTCACGGCATCCTCGCTGCCGACGAAAGTAACAAAAGTGCCGACAAGCGCTTCGAAAGTCTTAATATACCGAGCAGCCCAGAAACGCACCGCAAATATCGCCAACTCCTCCTCACAACACCAAATATTGAACAGTATCTATCGGGCGTGATCTTTTACGATGAGACAATTCGACAGGCCACCGACGACGGGACAGCTTTCCCTCAATATCTCATTCAGAAAGGTATTATCCCTGGCATCAAAGTCGATAAAGGCCTCATACCACTCGACAATTTCGCAGATGAGACTATAACTGAAGGTCTGGATGGTCTAGCTGATCGACTCAAGGAATACTATGGCCTGGGTGCTCGCTTTGCAAAATGGCGGGCTGCCTTTGGCGTGACCGATACGCTCCCTTCATTGGGCGCCATTCACGCCAACATGCACGTTATGGCCCGTTACGCGGCTATCTGTCAGAGCTGTGGCATCGTCCCAATCGTCGAACCAGAAGTCATCTACGATAGCGACCACACTATCGAACGATCAGCTGAAGTTACTCAGAAGGCCATCGAAGTATGTATGGCTATGCTCCAGGCGTACCGAGTCGACCTTACCGGAGTAATCCTTAAGACAAGCATGGTTCTAGCCGGAAAAGGCGCCACTACTCAAAGCACACCAGAAGAAGTCTCCAAAGCCACTCTGGATGTCTTACGCGCCTCGGTGCCAAAGGAGATCGCCGGCATTGTCTTTCTATCTGGTGGACAGACTCCAGCTCAGGCTCGAGACAATCTGCAGGCTATTGGCTCCCAGGGCGCCCAACCTTGGCCAATCACCTTCAGCTTCTCTCGAGCTGTCCAGGACCCCGCTATGAAGGCCTGGGGCGGCAAGGACGAGAACGTCATCGCGGCTCAGACGACGTACTTTGAATACACGAAGAATGCTTCACTGGCTCGCCAAGGCAAGTTCACACCATCCACAGACGATACTGTCGACATGGCAGCGACCGCCACGCAAGACTCATAATGCATCCAGAATTGAATCTCACAAAAAAGCTGTGGTTATCCACAGCTTTTTTGTTGACAAGCATAAGCGTAGACATATATTATCTAGATGTGCTGCTGCACACATATATTGCTCAAAAACAAAAACAGAAACACAAGCCCCAGGTTAGTAAGGTCCCCACAACCCTCCTAACCTGGTTTTTTTATTCATACAAAAGTCCGCCGGTTATCTCATGTAGGACAACGTAACTACAAAGTCTACTCATTCAACTACACCTCAGCCTCATCGCCAAAGTACTATACATAACGCTTATGCTACGTTCTAAGGCCCCAACCACGTCAACATATGCATTGGTCCAACTCCACGTATCAGAATCCTCCTAGCACGCTAATATGCGCTCCAAGACGCCATTGCCACCAGCCCAATACTGTAATCTTTCAGCTCTTAAGCCTTACTCGACAAAAAAAGCCCCTGGGGGGCTTTTTTACTCCTACATTCTAACTATAACTACTATTCATACCTCAGTGCTTCGATTGGATCTATTCTTGAAGCTCGACGAGCTGGGAAGTAAACGACGATAAGACCCAGGATAGCACTCAGTAGAATAGTACCGAAGAAGATATTGAGAGAGAAGGCAAAGATGCTAATTCGCTCAGTTACGCCATTACTATGCGCATACTGGTTCAATGCCATATCAATTGCAAAGCTTGAGACAAAGGCTAGCGCGAGACCGACAAGGCCTCCTAACAGCGACAATAAGAGCGACTCGATCACAAAGAGCCGCTTCACGTCTTGCTGACGTGCACCAAGCTCAATCATTAGTCCAATCTCGCGAGTTCGCTCCAAGAGAGAAATCGTGAGTGTGTTAAACATACCTAGGGTTGCAATAACCATACCGATACCGCCAAAGCCGATCAAAATCATCTGCAAGAGGCTGAAGACTTGATTAATCTGCTCTATCGTATCGAGTGGTGATGTTGTCGAGAAGCCAAGGCTTTCAATCTGCTTTCGGATCTCTGGAACCTGATCGCGACCGGTAGCAACAGCTTTTACCGAGCTGGCATTTGTCACCCCTGCCCCCTCAAAAGTCGACCGCGGGACGTAGACTTCTGAACGTACGTCGCTCTGGATAACTGCCCGTACGATCACGGTTTTTGTAATGACCTTTTTATCTCCCGCATTGCTCAAGGTATCAATCGTTAAGGCAATCTTCTGGTTAAGCGCCTTTTGTGGGTCAGTTATGCCGAGTGACTTTAGGAGGGTTTCGTTGACCACCGCCGAATCATCGGAGGCATTATCATTCGGTAGTGCACCGCTCAAGACACTTGTGGCAGCGGCCTCTACATACGAGCGGTCAGAACCGTACACGACTGTGTCTAGCTGGGAATCCTGGAGCTTTGCTTTACCCGCCCCATTGTATACCCGCAGTATGCCCTCCACCCCGCTGATCGATCGGATTTTGCTTACGTTCTCATCATCAAGCTTCACAAGTTTCGAACGCGTATTTGTAACATCTATCGTCTTCACCGACTTGGAACCAACGACCTGGTTATTGACGAGCCGTTGGAGACCAAAACCAAAAGTAATTAGGAAAATAATCGCGCCAACGCCAATGACTACGCCAAGAATCGTGAGTCCAGTTCGTAGTTTTTTATAATAGAGGTTTCGAATCGCCATTCGAAACAAGATAGATATATGTATCACGCCGCCTTCTTTAAGGTTATCGTGACGAATAGGTGCTGGGGTCCGCGGAGACAGATCGCTCATAACGTTTTGAGTCGCCTTCACAACTGTACTCCTGACTTCTTCACGATTGCTGGCATTTTAACCGCATCAAGCAAAGCCGCCTTCTTCTCCTTGTCTGACTGATAGCCCCCCTCGTCCTCAGTAAGGACTCCATCCTTAATGAAGAGCCGATGGTCGCTCAGCGTAAGGTAGTCGAGGTTATGAGTAACCAAAACAATTGTTACGTTCTGATGGTTCTTGAGCGATGTAATAAGCTTCATGATTAGGTCACCGTTCATTGTGTCTAGGTTGCCCGTAGGCTCATCGGCGATGAGTAGCATAGGCGTCTGAACGGTCGCTCGAGCCATCGATATACGCTGTTGCTGGCCCGTAGAAAGCAGAGTTGGACGATAGCCTGCATACTTCTCTAGTCCTACCTTCTCGAGACTCTCCATAGCTCTCTTACCTGCTAGTTTCTGATCGGCACCTTGTAAATAAAGTGGCAATGCGACATTCTCGAGTACGCTCAAGCTGGATACCCAGTTGTTCGTCTGGCTCACAACACCATAATGCTTAGCTCGAAACTTTGCCCGCTCATTCTGATTCATCGTATAAAGATCTTTGCCTGCTACAGTAACGCGGCCCTTGGTTGGCGGTAATAGTCCGAGGAGCATATTCAAGATAGTGGTCTTCCCGCTGCCAGATGGCCCATAGATGATGGTAAAGCTGTTTTTTTCCACGGCAAAGTTAACATCCCGAAGTACCGTCACAGCTCCATCCTGTGCGATAAATTCTTTGGTTACACCCTTAAACTGGATCAACGAGTTGCTGTTCATACTTCTTATGCTCTACTTTCTCATATTTAGCGACCCTTGAATAGGGTACCAACAGATCAAATACCTACAAACCAAAGATGCGCTGCAGAGTGTTGAATATAATGCTGAATATATTGTCTACGCCTCGACCAATAATCACCGAGGATGCATCTGCCTTACCAGTGTTCCCTGCAGTATCATTCGCTACGGCCTGCACCCTGTAGATACTAGATGTAGGGAGGTCAGAGATCACCACCACATGCTCAGTCGTAAGGCGAGTATCAATCGTCGTTCGTCCCGTATAGTCACCAGACTGGCCTTGTCCGAAGGCTACTTGGCTCGTAGATGGTTCGTCTGTCTTCCAGGCTACAGTTATTTGTCCTCTAGCTTCCGTACCGCTACCGCGTATAGCTGTTTCTACAACAACGTCAGTGACTTTAGGTGGTCGTGTGTCGAGGGCAGTGGTAAAGAAATTACGATCTGATGTAGCGAGATCGCCCGCCGCATTTCGAGAGCGTGCCACCAAGCTGTATGTACTACCATCTGTCAGACCCTCTAAGATGAGCTCATGCTCAGTCTTGAGCTGAGGATCGCTCTGCTCAACAGTTGCCCCATCTATGAGCCCATAACTGATCTCGGAGTTGGTTGGCTGATTGGTGAGCCATGTGACGCGAAGCGTGCTCTTCGGTGCATCCTCTACAGCCGAGAAGCGAAGCTGGCTAATCTTCGGTAGTGCAGGAGTTGTGAACGTATAGGTGTCCCCCTCGTATTCATTACCATCACTATCTCGTGTTGCCACACGGAAGAAGTACTTCGTATCATCATTTAAGCTCGATAGAACAACTGAATAGTTCGACTCCGCCTGAGAAGTGTTGATTTCTTCGACCGCACCAAAGCTATCCGATTTACCATAATACACGCGCGCCTTTGATGCATCTTTTGTGATAAACCGTATGGCGGCACTCGAAACAGTAAGGCTTTCCGCACGGGCCTCACGTACGCTTGGCGCTGGGGCTGTCATGAAGCTACGCTCTGGCGAAACACCAGTATTACCATCACCGTCGGTCCACTTCGCTACGTAGTAGTACTGCGTGCCTGGCAGTAAGTTAGTGAGATTAATAGAGTGATCAGTGACCTGTGCAGAATTGCCGGTCTCATCAGGGGCGTATTGACCGCTTGCCGTTCCGATAGCGACTCGAGAGTCACTCTCTCGATCTGTCTGCCACTGAACTGTAGCCTTTCGTGTGCCGATATTGATTGCAACCGGTCGCCCACCACCCACTATCAAGCTGGCGGGTGTCGTAAACCTTCCGAGAGGCTTACGTGATGCAGTATTACTTACCACGCTACAGTTACCAGCATTGTCGCACGCTTTAACCTGATAGTAGTAAGTTACCTGGGAAAGTCCGGCGTCGATGAAACTAAGATTTGAATCGCTCGTAGATCCAACTTGGCTATAGCTCACGCCATCAGTTGAACGCATTATTTTATAGGTCGATACGCCGCTTCCCAGCTGTGTTGGCACTGCCCATGACATAGCGAGCTTCCATGAGTTTGTCGCGCGCACTGAAACATCGGATAGCTCAAGATTGCGCGGTGAACCAGGCGCATTCGTCGTTGCCGAAAATGTAATACTAGTAGCATTTGCGGGCGAAAAGTTCTGCGTCTTGTCACGAGCCATCAGATAGAGCGTATTTGTTCCCTGTTGAGTCGCGTACGGCCCCGCAGCAAGCTGCGTGATACCTTCACCAGTCCAGCGACAGTTGTGTCCATCAGAAGCAATAACTTCATTTACGGTGTAGCAGTAATTTATTTGCGTGGATGTACCGATGTATGTTTGTGGAAGTACCCAGGAGAAGGAGAATAAGTTTTGTGTGTTGCTTGACGGTGTCACCTGTAACGATCTTGGTACTGTTGGTGGCTGTTGAGTCACATAAGCAACGACGAATGGTGACTGTCCATCCAAAATAAAGCTCGTATTGCCGGCATTATCAATGACGGAGAGTATTACAAAGTTAGCACCTTCATCGGTGATTCTGTCAGCATCTGCTGCCGTAGTAGTGAACCCACCTTCCAACATAGCTCCTGCACCTACTGGGCTTAAGGTGCCATCACCACTATGCCCTGGTCCATACCAATTATTCCCTTGCACGCAGTCAGAGAATCCGGAGTATGGATCTTGTGAGATACAATACTTGAAGCCTGCGACTCCAGCCCAACCTTGATCGCCTATATATGCCGGGGCAGTACCAAGGAAGTTAACGCTGAAGATTTTAGAGTTGCCAGGATCGGGGCCAGTCATAACTGTATACGCTACGGGTTCTCCAGTATCAACCCGAAAGCTAGCTTGAGCGGCAGGTACCGTCTGGATGTTACCGCTATTATCAACTGCGTACACCTTAAAATATTGAGTTTGCTCATAGTTTAAATCCCAGTTATCGGGGATCGCGATATAGGTTTGATCTGTCATGTGCCTACAAACATCACCAGTCGATATACCATCATATCCGTTTTGGGTGAAGTCATAGAGAGTGCCTGCAGTTGTAGCTGGATCAGCAGAAGCGTCAGTGCCCATATAGAGGCAGTACCCCTTGATACCAGACCCATCTTGATTGTCTAATGCAGCATCCCAGGAGAAATATGGATTACCACCGTTATTGACATCTTTGCCGCTAAACCATCCATTCTCAGCTACTACTGCGCCGCCCTGACCCTTTTGAATCGTCAAGTTGGATACTGCTCCAGGAGCAATCAAGTCGGCAATATACTCGAATAACACATTCTGCACATGCAGGTCTGCAGAGTAGTTACCCGACATATCAAGTCTATACTGTATATATCGTGCGCCATTCTCACCGCCACAGTCGGAACTGGATAGTGATGCACCATCGCCAAGTAGGCCACAGAATACATAAGCACTATCACTTGGGCTGCTCGTGCCCGTACGGACGTACACCCCTACAAGGCCAGATCCCGTGCTATCAATATGTATATTCCCGAACGATGTACGAGTAGTCTCAAGATCAAAAACTCGTGACTCAACATATCCAGAGAAGCCACCATAGTACTCTTCAATACCAAGGCTTGATGTCATATCATCTGGCCCAGCGTTATATTGAATCATACTCTTAACGATCACATATGCCCCAAAGTTGCCGCTATCTGTTATGAGATAGGGACGTGGTGGATCCGGGTTAGTAAAAGGCGTGTTGGCTATAAATGTATAGCTTCGCCCACCATCAATAGAATAGGATACGGCACTCTCATTATTCGTGTAATTTACCACTCTCAATCGAATAACATTGTCAAGCGGTATGCGCACCTCATCTGGAAGACTGTAATGATCCTCGGTATACGCGTTATAAAAATCATGCGGGCGTAGATACCGCTGACCATCCTCGCAATGATCATGAAATTCCAAGCGAACTTGACCAGAAACAGTTAGCCCAAATGCATACTCACCATCTCCACACCCCATCGAACCTGAATATCGGCTGAGCTCTACCTCAGACACGCGATTTACCGATCTGTCCGGCCCAAAAGCTGGTCCGAACCAGCTATTCCCGCCCCTCGTTAACATCACATCACCCTGATTTGATATCTCATAGCCATAATGTGAAGTATATCGATAGGCAAGATTTGTATGTTCAAAAACCTGAATTCTGCCGGCACTACTATCGAGCGTCCATGCTTTATCTTGAGCGGTTCCAATTGCAAAGACTGGGGATGTAAACTGACCATCTTGAGTACCCTGTTCGCCCCATTCACCAAAGTATTTTCCAGAGGTATTAAATGATTGAATGCGATGATTCCCTGTATCTGCTACATAGGCAGTTTGGGCAGCATTATCAAACCATATGCCTGTTGGATGATCCAGCTGACCTGGACCACTCCCTAGTGATCCAGCAGGCATTAGATTTTGCGGGTCAGCTTGAGACCCAGGTGTGAGGTCACTACCAAACCATGCAATACGACTGTTACCTGTATCTGCAACTGCGATACGACAAGGATCACTGTTAAATTGGTCAGGTGCGATAGACACTCCTGCTGGCGAATCAAGCTCCGTATCCCCGCTTCCATAGCCCCCACCGCTACCATAGTGGGCCCCCGAAGACTTGTTGTACCACTCGACCCTATGATTGCCGGTATTCGCCACATAAATATCACCAGATGCACATACAGCGATACCTTGTGGGTTATTGAGTTGTCCTGGTGCTGTACCTGCCACACCAAATTTTTTGATAAATAATCCCTGAGGATTGAACTCTTGCACGCGGTTTAAGGTACTATCAACCACAAAGACATGAGCTGTACCTGAGTCATAGGTAATACCTACAGGGCTTTCGAACTGGTTATCACCCGAACCTTGAGTACCCCAAGCACTAATGAAGGTACCATTGGCATCAAACTTCTGGATACGATGGTTGCCAGTATCTGCTACGTATATATTGCCGTTATTATCTTGAGCCAGACCTTTAGGATTATTAAACTGCCCAGTTGCAGAGCCATTACCACCCCATTTTGATAGATAGTCGGCATGCTTAGTCAGGTACTTGAAGTCACCGTTGATCGTAAGAAGTGAGGCGTCTGATACATCCGAAGCTCCGGAATTACCGTAATATACATAAATGCTTTCGTTATCTGAAGGGTATGTAGCAAAATGCACGAGCACTGTTGCCCAGTCGCCATCGGACTTTTCGACGATATAGTGCGGCAGGTCCGTAGTGCCAGCCTTGTTTACAAATCTCAGATCACTAAAGTCATCCTGCATAGTAGACGTTTTTTGGACAGTGACCTGAACGTTTCCATTGGTATATGTGGTGGTGTTGTCGGGACGAGTAAAATGGACCGACATCCGACGATCCCAGCTGCCGTCACAATGAGACGTATTGCACCATCCATGTGGTCCCGATGAGGTATCTAGCCTCAGCTCTCCTCCGACCGAAGCATCGAGACCACTTATACTGGCGTACTGATTTGCGTTGGCACCAATACCACCACTCCAATCATTCTGACCGATTAGACCGAAGGCACTGGCCGAACCCGGTTGAGCAAAGATAGTGAGCAAGAAGGCAATCGCGATCACTGCCCCAGTACTCACAGCATGGAGAGTAGCTGCTTTATGCTGCTTAGCTGCCTTCCGTATAATGCCGAATACAACCAGGGGCGTCACGCCCTTGATCCCAATATTGGCAAGTCTATAGACTAGTATTCTTAATGTTGCTTTTATTTTTTTCATACTACTTATGTCTTTCCGAGTATACGAGATTACAATGCCCCTGAGTAGACCCCGTCATCGTAAAGGGTATGTAAATTTGATAGATTGTAGCTCTTTTTACAACGATATCTTGACTCATACCTGGCAAAAAATACTTCATCATACCTGTTTCCCTGCCGGCAAGCCAAAGATCTTACTGAGTGCTTCAAAGATCACCGAGAAGATATTGTCCGATGCTCGCCCCAAAACCACTGATTGATTCTCGGATTGAGCTTCATTCTGTGCCACATCATGACTAATGGCTTGTACATGGTACACGCTCGACGTAGGGAGGTCGGATATTACTACTACATGCTCAGTCGTCATGGTGCCGTCTTCAAAGGTTCGTCCAGTATAGTCACCAGACTGGCCTTGGCCAAAGGCTACTTGGCTCGTAGATGGTTCGTCTGTCTTCCAGGCTACAGTTATTTGTCCTCTAGCTTCCGTACCGCTACCGCGTATAGCTGTTTCTACAACAACGTCAGTGACTTTAGGTGGTCGTGTGTCGAGGGCGGTGGTAAACTCCGCTCGCTCACTCGTGACCGTATTGCCGGCAGAGTCCCTAGACCGTATGACATACCCGTAGGTAGTAGTATCCTTGAGCCCAGTCAGTGTAAGACTATGGGTCAGCGTGAGCTTCGAATCAATTGCTTCTAGCTGTTGTTCACCCTGGGCACTATAAATGAGGCCAGAGCTGGTAGCCGTATTAGTATCCCAAGTAAAGCGCTGGGTACTACTTGGTTCACCCTCTATACCTTCTCGCTTGATATTCGATATACGTGGTCGGGCAGTAGTCGTAAAGCTATTGATGTTACCCTCATATTCATTACCCTCCCGATCAACGAGTGTAAAGCGATAGTAATACTTTGTGCCATCATCTAGTGACGTGAGCGGTATCGAATAATCAGAGGATTCGAAAGAGGTGTTGAGCTTCTCCACTCCGCCGAAGTCCGAAGATTTACCATAGTTCAGCTTTACACTAGCAGTGTTCAGAGTCTTAAAGGAAATCATAGCGGAGTTAATGCCGACATTCTGTGCCGACACCTCTCCAACGCTTGGTGCTGGAGCGGTTGTAAAGGTACCCTCTGGCGAGACACCAGTATTACCGTCCCCATCGGTCCACTTTGCTACGTAGTAGTACTGCGTACCCGGCTGAAGGTTTGTGAGGTTCACACTATGGCTGGCTACTTGATTTGAGTTTCCAGTTTCATCAGGGGCATACTCCCCAGGCCTGGTACCGATAGCAATCTTTGAATCACTATCTCGGTCAGTCTGCCACTGAATCGTGGCTTTTCGCGTAGTAATATCAGTTACGACAGGTTGGCCACTGCCCAATATGAGGTTTGCAGGAGCACTAAATCGACCAGTTGGCTTGCGAGAGAAAGTATTGCTTGCTACTCCACAATTGCCAGCGTTATCGCAAGCTTTTACCTGATAGGAGTAAGTTACTTGGGAGAGACCAGCGTCGATAAAGCTGAGATTAGAGTCACTCGTAGTCCCCACCTCAGAATACGTAACGCCGTCTGTGGATCGTAGTATTTTGTAAGACGCAATCCCACTGCCGGGCTGTGTTGGAGGTGCCCACGACATAGCGAGCTTCCAGGTGCTTGTTGCACGAACCGATACATCAGAGACGTCCAAGCTGCTGGGTGCACCAGGTGCAATTGTCGTAGCTGAAAAATTTACACTCACAGCATTTGCGACAGAATAGTTGCGTGTTTGGTCTCGCGCCATGAGATACAGCGTATTAACACCCTGCCGCGTAGCATAAGGGCCAGCCGCTAATTGAGTAATATTCTTACCCGTCCATACGCAGTTATGAATATCTGATGCTATAGGCTCGTTGATGGTATAGCAGTAGTCAATGTCCCCGACGGGTCCTTGATAGGTCTGTGGTGGGCTCCAGGTGAATGCAAAGTTATTCTCTTGGGCGCTCGTCGGGCTCGCCTGTAAAGCCTGCGGGCTACTCGCTGGCACTGTGGAGGTACGGACTACAACTGAGTTGAAGACATTAAAGTTACCTGCATTATCAATAATCGCAAATATTATAGAGTTGTAGCCATCAGAAAGAATACGTGGATAGTCGGCCGGAGTGGTAGTAAAGCCCTGCAATAGGCTCTCTGTGAAGGGCGTAATGCCATTTAGATCTATGAAGCCCGCACCGGTATGCCCATCACCATACCATTCATGGGTCGAGGGCAAAGCACAATCACTGTTCCCAGTATTAACATCTAGCTCTGCGATGCAGTACTTCCAGCCAGCCGCTCCAGAACCCCCATTATCTACAACTGCGCCAGGTCCCGACCCGAATTGTACGGAAAAGTCCTTAGTATTAATTATCCCATTCGGCGCAAACGGACTGGAGCCAATTTGAGGGTATGTCTTGTCTACCTTAAATGTACTTTGAGATGTGGTCGCAGATAGATTGCCCGCCGCATCTATCGTCTGGACTTTAAAATAATACGTGACATTTTCGGCAAAATCTCCATGACCAGTCAGAGGCTCCAGATCAACAGCTGTAGCGCTAGTTGCATAGTTACATTCACCATTCGTATTTACGGCTGACTGGGCAGTGATTAGTCCAGCTGTCTGCGAGAGATTTGCATTTTGATCTGTGCCAACATACAGACAGTAGCCCAAAACGCCCGAACCACCAGCGTTATCGCTGGCTGAGTTCCAGGAAATACTAGGGTAAGGCCCTGTCGGAAAACCGTTTCCAATACTCTGAGCACCGCTATTGAACCACCCCCCTTCAGCAACTACAGGTCCGCCACTATCTTTTCGCATAACTATATTCGACACTGATGCTGGTGCATCATTATCTACTAGATATTCGAGATTCACTCCAGTAACCGCAAAGTTATGACTGGCCGTCTCTGAAATGAGTAATTGATACACATAATAGCGGTCCCCTTGAGCTACGCAGTTTGAATCTGAAATAGGGTCTCCGGATTGCAACACTTCGCAATCAATAAGAGGGCCAGCTGCAGCATTCTGGAGATCAGATGAGCTATTACTAGACAGTACTCTGATTCCTGCAACCCCGTCACCCGCAGTTGAGAAGGTTACATTACTCGAGTAAAGACGGCCATTTAAGTCAATAATGCCACTCGTCAACAAGCCTAGACGGCCGTTGAGATACTCTATTACCCCAAAATGGGTATATTCAGCCTCGCCGCTGCTTGGTTCATTATTATAGCTCCTCACATCCCGAAGCGAAGCAGGAAACTGATCAGCCTGAAGTTGAAAGAATGACCCTTGACCAGGAATATTATTTGGAGAGTAAGAGACTACTTCATGATACGTAGCGCCACCGTCATCACTGTAATAAAAGTCAACACCACCATTGTAGTGATTCACTTGCCTAAACCGATAATACTGACTGGACTTAAAGTGATACTCACTAGCTTGATTTGGATAGTGCCCATTTGTACCGGGCGGACCGTCCATCGCGGCAATGAAATATTCAGTATCTATGCCGCACTGACCATTATCGAGCCACTGGAAGCTCACAGAAGAGTGCTCCTCACCGTCTACACTGGTAATAAGATAATTTGCAGCGCTACTAGCGCCGTTTCCACCCAAGCTCCCGCAATTCACGCCGGAAAGATCAGGCTTATAGTCGTACTCCGTGACCCGGCCTTCAGTATGATCCCTAAAGCCACCCCAAGTAATCCCGCAGTATGCCGAAATAGTTATCGCACTGTTTGCAACATCCGCCGACGAACAGAACTGGTAATCGTTAAATCCTGCTAGGCTGTCGTTCTCTAAGTCGTCATGATCAAAAAAACTGTTTGTCGACTGTGAAACAGCACCGTTATTACCAAAGTACACAAAGTAGGAACTGAAGTGATGACCGAGACTTGGCAAGTGCACCCATACTTCAGCCTGGACTCCGTCTTCTACTCTATTCAGGTAATAATCTAGCTCTACACCAGACGCGTCTGTAAACCGAAGGTCTGAGAAGTCGGACTTCATACCCACTTCGTATGGCAATGTCAGTCTTTTTGTATAGTCTGAGAAAACCCGAGTGCTACCATCTGCCTGGTTATAGGTATAGAAGGCCTTACGTAGCGGCCACGAACTATTACAGTGAGCTGTATTACACCAAGCAGCCTGTTGGCTAGAGCCCGCACTTACCTGTGATGAAGTAGGGGTGGCATTCTGTGACCACAAGTACTGGTTATCTTCTAAGCTTGTACCTACTCCACCCGACCAATTTGATTGTGCAATAGTGCTGGCTAAGACTGGTGCGGGTACGGCAAGAAAAGTGACAAGTATCATAGCTGTTATCACTACAAGGGTCGAGAATCCAGAAAATACACCTTTTTTCAGTTTGCTCCCGGGCATTCCGAAGAGAGCACCAAGATCAAACTGCTTTCTACTCTTCCTGCGAGATTTTTTCGTACTCAAGTCAGCTAGAGAGATTACTCCCTTGCGGATACCGTCGAGTACTAATTTTGTTTGATAGTGTTTCATTTTGATCTATTGATATTCTTACGCTTATTCTAGGTTGCGGCACCTTAAAACACAAGCTTTTTATAGGCGTGAGATTAACTACGCATACTATATGTATTCACTGCGCATGCCTCAGTGCCATCGTATGGCCGATGTAGAATCGTATGATGTTATATATACATCGTTATTTTCTTGGTTTAGAAGGTTATTTTTACGCACTGATCGCTTGCATTCATCAAGAATCGAGGACTATACTGACGCCAAAGCCGTGACAAAAAAAACAAAACTACAATTCAATAGTACTTCGCCAAATATCCTACCGCCTCGCCACACAAGGCGTTGGTCAAAGCAGGATGTTTCGGCATTCATGACAGTAGCATTCGCTGTGATAGGACTATTTCTGATTGTCTGCCTATCATTGCGTGAGACTAGGTTTACGCAGACCAATCCTTCTCCTGATACAAACAGCACCGACATACCTATGCAGACGCCTCTAAGGCCTACTCAGCAGGAGGACAATAAAGATCACTTGGTCCACCCTGCAGCTAGAACACCTCAAGAGTACTCATCTACGACTCAGGATGGCCCAATGAAACTTCTGAGGTTTGACGACGAAGCCGCCAAGCAAGCATTCTTAGCAACCAACGGTTTACCCCTAGATAAGCTGCATTACATTTCGACGCTTGCGCTTTATACGACAAACCTAGTTTCGCCTAGCCTCCCAACAGGAAGCACTTTATTAGAAAACCAAAGTTACCACTCTCTTCTCACTCCGACTGACCCAATGTATCCGTCGCAATGGTACCTGCCTGCCTCAAGCCTCGATTCCGCCTGGAATACACAAAGTGGCGATGCATCGATTATCACTGCCGTCATAGATACCGGGGTCGCAATAGACCATGAAGATCTCGCATCAAAATGGTCAAACAATCAGAATGAAACCGGTGTTTCTATCAGTGAGGGCCCTGCACCAAACTGCTCAAGCCAATCATTGCCACTCTCAAAGAGCTGCAACAATATTGATGATGATGGCGACGGATACATTGATAATTATTTGGGCTGGAGTTTTGTAAACAACAATAATAATGTCCAAACCGGACGTACTATAGCAACTGGTAGCGGTGTATCGCACGGCACGATGGTTGCCGGGATTATTGGAGCAAGTTCAAATAATAACAAAGGGGGTTCTGGTAGCAGTTGGGGTACCAAGGTTCTGCC
Source organism: uncultured Candidatus Saccharibacteria bacterium (assembly GCA_937996675.1). GTDB lineage: Bacteria > Patescibacteriota > Saccharimonadia > CAILAD01 > CALKUN01. Next base: position 13,382 of record CALKUN010000115.1, on the reverse strand, counting down.
TATCCAAGCCCTCGACGATACTGGTAGTGGTACTACTCTCAGCGTCTCGCAGGCGATTCGATACGCCGTAGACCATGGAGCAAAGGTTATTAATCTCAGTCTAGGGTCTGAGTCATCTGATGTAGTTATGCAAGAGCAGGTCCAGTACGCGATCTCCCAGGGTGTCAGTATCGTGGCCGCTGCAGGTAACGATGGCTGCGACTGTGTCCTCTATCCGGCCCGATATACAGGGGTGATCTCAGTTGGGGCAAGCACAAACTTAAATACTCGGGCCAGTTTCTCCAGCTATGGCTCCGCCCTATCGCTAGTAGCGCCTGGCGTTGATATTTGCAGTACTGCATGGTCACAGTCAAACAATAGCAGTCTCTATGCGTGTGGAAGCGGTACCTCGTTCGCCGCACCCGTTGCAAGCAGTGTCGTGAGTCTTATGCTCTCGCAAGACAGTACGCTTACGCCCACCCAGATCAAGTCAGCACTTGTGAGTAGTGCAATCAAAACTTCGGCTATGGCCGGAGCCAGCAGGACAGACCAGTACGGCGCCGGCCTCCTGGATGCTCGTGCGGCCCTCATATCCATATCTAGCCCTCCTCCAGTAGGCGTAGCGATTAACACGCACGCGATCTCTCTCCTTGCAACAGATACAAGCAAGCTGCATGACAACCTCAATAGCACATGCACGCCAGCTCCAAATCGCTCATGTCGGTTGCGTGCCATTAATCTAGCTACCAATCAAGTGATTGCACTTGGGCAAGCAGATGCTGGTATGCCCCTCAACCTCTATTGGACAGCGAGAACAAGTTTGCTTTCAGAGGGAAGGTGGCTCATCCAGCTGTACACTCAGACAGACACGGCTCAAAGCCAGAAACAAGAAGATATCCTCACTATCTCACCATAGCTACAATCGTTGACGAGTCGCATTTATATGAATGAAAACGACTAAATAATCTGTTGGGTACATTTTTTAAAACGATTATGCTTACGCAGGTTATGCTCGGCACGTAAAGCGACGCGGAGCCTCAATCATATAGCTAAGCCTAAAATGCCTTGTCGTTGTATGTGGTTGTACGCTCGACAACCCAATCTGTGGACGTTAGGATATCGAGCTCAATTCGAAAACTATCAAATATCTTGTCTTTGTCATTGGCTACCTCCCGAGTTAACCACTCATTATGGCCTCCTTCGAAGTCTGCCACGAGTCCGCCACGGACATTAGTCCCGTGCACCACAAAAAACAACTTATCCTCTACCATTTCGGACGATTCTTCATGAATTACAATCTCGTGATAGAGACCGGCAATCCTCCAGTCAGCTGCTAGACCCGTTTCTTCTAAGGCCTCTCTCTCGGCTGCTTGAATTATAGTTTCCCCCCATCGCATCTTGCCCGTGGGAAAGCCCCAGAATCCAAAGTAAGGATTCTTCAGGCGTTCTTGAAAAACAAACTTTGACTCACCACTCGTATCAACCTTCTCTAGAGCCAATAAAACCGCCGCTTTTGGCTGTCGCTCAACGGTATTGTTATCTGTATCGAGACGATTGGCATATTCCTTACCTTTTGTACTCAGCTTATACATGCCGCGCTCTACCTTCTCAACAAGATCCAGTCCAATCAACCTCCCTATGTGAAAGTTGAAGTGATCGCTGGTCAGGCCTGTTGATTTCTGCAGTACAGCATAGCCCGCACTTGGGTGAAACAGCAGCTCACGCAAGATGCTCGTCTGTGCGTCGTGTATCTTTATTTCCAGGCTCATAATATATCTCCTTATTGTGTACCCATTTATGTGGACACGTCCACCATTACTGTAATCAAGGAAGCAAATACGATACTAGTAAAGTCAGCTTCAGCTACCTAGAGATACCAAAAATGTCCGAATCAAAAGACTCGGACATTTTTGGTGGAGCTGGAGGGAATCGCACCCTCGTCCAGAACGTGACCGCCCTACCTTCTACAAGCTTAGTTCGTTTAAGATGTTTTAGAAGGAAGCTACGTGATGAACGAACAAAAAAGTAACTCCTTCTCGCGGTAAAGTCTTAGACCATCGGCGACCACGAGACGCTTCAGGTAGCAGCTAGCGAAATGGCGCCTACTCTATACGACTAGCACGTATAGGGAGACGGCCTACGCAGGTTATGCGAAGACTGGTGCTGCGAAAGCGTCAGCGTAAACTGAACGCACGCGGCTAACAAGTGATTTCTCAGATGTTGAAGTGAGACGGATAACGTTCATCTCAGCCCGGCTTGCAAGTAAAGCTGTCAAAGATCGCTCTGTCAAAGCTAGTCAGCCCCAATCGACTCATTATACCAGATAGGCATAACCTCCTAGGTGGCAAATATGCTAGGATACATAATATGAAACATATTTCGGTAAATGTCGTCAGTGAGACCGTCTTTACAGTTCGAGGTCACGGCGTCCATACAGCCTACCAAGAACACCTAGAAGCACTCAAAAAATACACGTCCTACAAGGTAACCACCAACAGTACACAATCATCTGATATCGTGCATGCCCACACGATTGGACCATACAGCTGGCGCAAGTTTCGTCAGGCCAAGTACGGCGCCGTCATGCACGCCCATGTTACACCGGGATCATTCATCGGGAGCCTACGTGCAGCCAAGCTCTGGGCACCCGCTGCGCATCTTTACCTGCGCTGGATATACAACAAAGCCGATGCAGTTATCTGCGTCAGCCCACAAGTAAAGAAAGAGCTCATCAACCTTAAGGTTAAGAGTAAGCTCGTCATTATTCCGAACATGATTGAAGTAGCAAATTTTAAACGACCAACTATGAGCCAACTGAATAAACTACGTAAGCAGTTCTCTGTGCCTGATGACAGGCCATGTATTGTAGCTTCCGGGCAAGTACAGCCGCGCAAAGGAGCACAGGACTTCATCGATATGGCACTCGACCAGCCAGATTACCATTTTCTCTGGATAGGTGGCATCCCATTCGGCAAACTTGGTGAGAAGACGGCCGACATGGAGCAGCTCATGAAGAATGCTCCAGAGAACGTCACCTTCACTGGAGTCGTTGAGCTTGAAGTCGCTAGGCAGCTCTATCATCTCGGTACAATCTTCTGGCTCGCCTCCTACCAAGAGACGTTTGGCCTCGTCGTAATAGAAGCCGCCGCTTGCGGCCTACCGGTAATTTTGCGAGACCTACCCGTCTATAAAAAGATCTTTAATGACTCCTACCTCATAGCAAATTCACTTGATCAATGTAAGAAAAACATCATTTCTCTCTTGAGTAATAAAGCTACATACAAGCAATGGCAGGCTCGTTCGCTCCAGCTCGCTGATGACTACTCAAGCGCTCATCGTATCAAAGAATATACCGCCGTATACGCAGAACTCATCGGACCCCAATCATGAAGATCGTATTCTTTACAGATTTCTTCCATCCCAGTATCGAAGGAGTGACGGCTTCGGTGACTCTTTTTTCTAATGCGCTCCGTCGCCAAGGCCACCGCGTCTATATTGTTGCGCCAGCACACACCAAGCCGCTGCCAGGAGAGCATCCCGATGTCATTCGGCTGCCCTCCGTACCGAGCGTATGGCACAAAGGCATGCGTGATGGCATACTTACACCAAAACTTGGCAAAGTCATCAAAGACCTTGATGCCGACATTTACCACTTTCACTCACTCGGGATGACCGGCATGGCCGGCATGCGACTTATGATGGACCTCGACCTGCCTTCCGTATCAACGTATCACACTGACTGGGAGCACTACGCCAAGGTGTACCGAGGCATGTGGGCTGGGCTCGTTACAGGATCACTTCTCGGCCCCTTCATCGTCAATCAGCCAAAGGCCTGGCCAGAGACAGTCTCAGGCATGAAGCCTAAGCGTTCGCTCAAAGAGTGGAACGACAATATGGTACACAACCTTATCCGTGTTTCAAACGAATACTTCGACATGATCATCGCTCCATCCAATAAGATGAAGGTAATGCTTGAGGGCTATCGAGTTAGCCGTCCGATCAAAGTATTAGCCACAGGCATAGACCCAGATGACTTCATGGTCAAAGTGGCTCGGGCCACCTCGACCACTACAGAACTCCTTTATGTCGGCCGAATCGCTAAGGAGAAGAATATTGATGTACTTTTTACTGCGATGCAAATATTGAAGCGACGCAAGGCCAATGTTAGATTGCGCTTGGTTGGGCCCGGCCCATACCTAGCGCGAATGCGCCAAAAGGTACGGGAAAACAACCTACAGAGCCACATTACACTTGCAGGTGGGCTACCACGCAAGGCAGCTCTTGCTACGTATGGCGAGTCAGACATTTTCGTCTTCCCTTCTCTTACCGACACACAGGCACTAGTCCTGAATGAAGCCGCTTTTTGCGGACTACCGCTGCTCTTCTCAGACCCTGACATATCTGCGCTCGCACTCAACGGAGTAACTGGTCGCTTTGTTGAGCCGACTGGTGAAGCCTACGCCGATGCTATCGAAGAATTGTCTCAGAAAAAAGCACTCCAGAAGCAATATGGAAAAGCCGCTCAAGCAGCTGCCCAATCAATCATTATTGACCAACAGGCCACCAAGCTCGTTACTATATATAAGAAGGCTATCAAGAGCCATGACCAAGCTGAAGCCTAAGCATATCCTCATCTTGAGTTCTTCATTTGGGCAAGGCCACATGGCTACAGCGCGCGCGCTGATGTCTGCCGCTCAAGCTCATCCTGACCTTAATCTAACCGTTGACATCATCGACTTTTCAGACGAGATCAGCCATATATTTAGCGAGTCTTCAAAGCGGATCTACGAGCTCAATAGTAAACACCTACCACTAGTACACAAAATGATCTATGCCTCAACAGACGTGAATCATGCACCCATCCGTATCGCTAACCTCCTCACCTATCCGACCCGAAAAACACATCTCAAGAAGCTGCTAGTAGCTTCAAATCCTGACATCGTAATATCCAATTACCCAATATGGCAAAGACTATCATTGCAAGTCTTAAAAGACTCACTACCTGATGTAGAATTTGCAACGCTTATTACTGACTCGATTACGGTTCACTCATCTTGGGTTAAGCCAGACAGTGATTTTTACATCGTTGCGAACGAACCAACTGCCTCAAGCCTCCAGAAGCTAGGTGTAGAAAGCCGCAAGATTCACGCCATCGGCTATCCCGTACATGAAGCCTTTAGCGAGCCAGCTCACCGCGTTGAGATATCCAAGGAACTTAACCTACCTCCAGAGAATAAGACGATCCTCTTCAGCGCATCCGCCTTGCGGTCGAGCTACGTCAAGAACGTTTGTCGGCGCATTCGCGCCCTCGGTGATGGCTACTCACTCATCGTTGTAGCTGGCAGAGACCAGGACCTCTACGATGGAGTTGCGAATGATCATGAGCTTTTATCGCATCCTACTACCCGACTTCTCGGATGGCGCACCGACATGCCGGAGCTAATTAAGGCTAGTGATATTGTTATCACTAAGGCTGGGGGATCTACCGTTATGGAATGCGTAGCTGCCCGCAAGCCGATGATCATCAATAAGATCATACCCGGACAGGAAGAGGGCAACGCTGAGTTTGTTGAGCGCTTTAACCTTGGACTTGTTGCTTCCAAGCCAGTCGACATCGCGTCTGCGTGCCAGATTATTCTCTCTCGCATTGATGAATATGAAGAGAGGCTCGCCCAGCATGCTCGCCCACATGCTGCCCGAGACATCCTTAGCTATATAGCTACGAGGCTAGATACACACGACAAGAGTTGAGCTCAAGACGCTTACGTTTTTCTTCCAGCTCGAGTACTATAGTGGATAGTATGGAAACACTCTCCCAACCAGCCGACAACCGCAAACTCGACCTGATCACGACAGGGATGCCAACCGAACTGCGCCGCGACTATATCCAAGACCTCTACGTACTCGTTGCACCCAAGAGACAAAATAGGCCCTTTGATACTAGATCGAATAAGGCCGCCACGCTGGTTGAAACAGCAGAATCACCCCGACTAGATCTCCAAAAGACCGCCTATGAAAGGCTTGATAAGAACGGTGAATGGATAACAAAAGTAGTCGAGAACAAATATCCAGCACTCTCAAGCGACAATCCTCACGCATACGGTAAACAAGAACTCGTCATTGATACCGCACTTCGTAATGTGTCGTTCGGCGAGTTACCGCTCGAACAAATCGAAGAGATACTTCTAACGTACCAACAACGTGCCGGCGAGCTGATCAAGCTGCCCCATATCGCCTACGTGGCAATCTTCCGAAATGATGGCGCAGGAGCAGGTGCTTCACTTGCCCACGCACACAGTCAGATAGCTGCGCTCCCAATCGTGCCGCCAAAGTTTATACGTGAAGCTGACGCTATTGATAAGTACGCAGCACAACACAAAAAAGACCCGTTCGATATGATTATCGAGCTTGAACAAAAAGACACTCGAAGGATCATTCAAGACACTTCGGCGTGGATTAGCTTTGCGCCCTACGCTTCTGCGTGGCAAATGGAAGCTTGGATTATGCCCAAGCAGCCGATCAGTCAGCTTAGTGAAGCGAGCGAGGAAGACATACGAGAACTAGCCAGGCACGTGCTTGGAATTACCAAGCAACTCACCGAACTGAATATTGATTACAACTTAGCTATCGAGCAAGGTAGTCGAGCCAGCCAACGTCTCACCGTCAAGATACGTGGACGTAGTGTCCTCTCGCCACGCGGTGGACTAGAAGTAATGACCGACGTTATTATCAACGCCATCCCACCCGAAGCTGCTGCTGATTGGTACCGTCGCGGATTATAGATTCTTTACGTTTTTGTATTGTGTTCGTATAAATATACGTATAAAGTACGAATATGCTCGCACAGACTCACGCTCTAGCCCATATTGGCGCCAATCCTCATCGCGTCACGATTGAGACGGATGCCTACAATGGGTTGCCTGGTATTAAGATCGTCGGACTCCCCTCAAAAGCCATTGAAGAAGCACGCGAGAGACTTCGATCGGCTATCCGGAATAGCGGACTCGAATTTCTCGCTCGAAAATATACCATCAATATGGCACCAGCCGATATCGCCAAAAGCGGTACTGGCTACGAACTCGCTATGGCGATCGGCATCCTTGTTGCAACCAAGCAGATTACGAGTCCGACTGCCGCGACCTGTTTTATAGCCGAGCTCGCGCTAGACGGTAGCCTGCGTCCAGCCAAAGACTGCCTAGCATCCGTACTATCTGCGCAGGATGTTGGTTTTGACACTATTGTTGTAGATCCTACTACGACAATAGACCCTCGGCTCTGTCAAAACATCACCATCTTCAGGCCAAACAACCTCAAGGAACTCTACTTACACTACATAAATGAGAAGCTACTTTTACCCTGGAGAGCGAGCGGTTCAAAAATGGTTATGGCTACCAACAATGAAAGCGAGAGCGATCTTTCGCTCGTTCGGGGACTTTCTATCGCTAAGCGTGCACTTGAGATCGCGGCTGCCGGACACCACAACCTACTCTTAGTCGGACCACCGGGGGCAGGCAAGACCCTCCTCGCCCACACACTGCCGACTATCCTCCCCAACGCCTCGCTCGATGATATGAGAGAGATCTATTACTTACACTCACTGGCCAACCAGGCCGTTCCACTGACCTCTTCCGGTCGCCCCTTTCGGGCACCACATCATACCGCTAGCGAAATAGCTATCGTCGGGGGAGGCAAGTATCCACGGCCGGGCGAGATATCACTCGCGCATCATGGTGTGCTTTTCATGGATGAGTTCGTAGAGTTTCCGCGTTCCGTCCTCGAAGCACTTCGCCAACCGATCGAAGATGGTCACATAAACATATCTCGGGCCGCCGAGTCCCTCACATTCCCTGCCGATGTACTCCTAGTAGGCGCCATGAATCCATGCCCATGCGGATATTACGGCGGACAAACTGGCAACTGTACATGCCCGGCCAGCAAAATAGAGCGCTACTTGAGCCGGCTCTCAGGTCCGCTCTTGGACCGCTTCGATCTAATCTGTCATATCCAGCCCCTCAGCCCAACGGAGTGGGCAGAACCCATGAATGAAAGCTCTTCATCCATCAGAAAGCGAGTTGAGTTGGCATATACGAAACAGCTAGACCGCAATGGCGATCCATTTGTACCTAACAGTAGGCTGCCGCTTTCGAACTTTGATACACGACTAAAATTAAGCCGTTCAACACAGTCTCAGATTCAAGATCACATCAGCACAGGACGACTCTCGGCTCGTGGACTTACACGTTCACAAAAAGTGGCGCGCACTATTGCGGACTTAGACGGCAGTACGACTGTAGAGTTAGATCACCTCAATGAAGCCCTCTACTTCAAACGCCACAAATTACTAGACAGAAACCCTGCAGCAACAAAGGTGCCAGCTAGGAGCTACTGACCATGAGGGACATAACGCAAGATCACTTCGCTCCAACCCCAATAGTGAAAGCCGAGCCAAAGGATGAAGTATACAGCCAGAATACCAGCTGCTATGGCTACGACATGCCACAGCTCCTTCCTTACAGTTGACTGCTGTTCAGCGGTAAGACGAGTATAAGCAGCCTTTTCCTTCGGAAGACTCGCTGTCTTCGCAACAGCTGGTGAGGTTTTCTGTCCAGGAGGCGTTGGCACAGCACGAGATACCTGCTCTTTTGAGGAGATTACTAGCTTGTCTTTTGCAGCCCGATACTTCAAATGTTTCTTTTTTGATGCCATAACTACCACCATTCTACGTCTCCCTTCAGGCGTTGCCAAGTCATGACCTGGAGCCGTATAATTGGTTGTCTACAAGGGAGGTGCCTGTGAGTACTGTTATTATCTTAATTCTGCTCGCTTTTATTGCCTCAATCGGGCTATCGACTTGGCTATGGCTCAGGCTACGCAAGATAGAGCAGCAATTTGGCACTTTCTTCACTGCTACGGATAAGCGCTCAATCATGCAGGCCATGAATCAGTACGCCGACACGATCAAAAAGCACAGTGATCAGATTGGTGCCCTAGCAGATCACACAAAACAGCTCAAGCTCATATCGGAGAGGGCTCACACAAGAGTCGGCTTCGTCCGCTTTAATCCCTTCTCAGACACCGGAGGAGACCAAAGCTTTTGTCTCGCAGTCTTAGATGCTGAAGGTTCTGGCTGGGTACTCTCCAGTATTCATGCGCGTACCGGTAACCGCGTCTATGCCAAGCAGCTCGTTCACGGCAAGAGCTCACATACACTCTCCGAAGAAGAAGCCACAGCAGTAACCAAGGCACTCAAGATTAATCCATACCATGCCGGCGAATAAGCTTCCCTTTGACTATCGCCATAATGCAGGCGTCTACCTCTCTTCATTAGTAACCAGCCAGGGATCTTTTGACATACAAGAAGATATTGTAATAAACGGTGAGTTTCGAGGCGAGGTAAAGACGACTGGTTTTTGTGAGATTAGTGAGAATGGGCTTGTGACCGGTGACATTGATGCCCGCATGATCACTATCCTTGGTTCAATCGACGGCACGTGTCGCGCCAAAGATAACATTGATGTAAAAAAATCAGCAAAGGTAAAAGGCCACCTGATTGCCCCAGCCATCAGTATAGAGTCGGGAGCTCAAATTGATGCACGCTGCAAACAGCCGAGTAGCCCGCAGAGGATGTCATGAATAGCTTTTTTATCCAACCAACCATAGCTGATAAAACCAGAGATATACTGGCTGACCAACTGCGCCAAGCTTCACAAAAAACCCGCGTAGAGGCCGAAGTCTGGCATACCGCAGACATTCGTCAGGGCCTTCAGACTGCGCTAGCCCAGACTTCGCCCACTATCGTGGCAGTTGGCTCACGTACTTGGTTTGATAGGATCATTACTGCAACCCACTCACTGAAAGCATCCGATCTACCAGCTTTTGCCTTTATCCCCTTTGATACCACTCGCCTCCACCCACTTTCACCGTTTATAATACGCCGCGGAGTCAATGCGGCAATTGGATCGCTTGCCGCACGTAAGGTAAGCCATCTCACCATCTTCCAAGTCAATAATTCTCTCTTTACAGAAACGTGCAGTATTGGACAGGCCGAATCTCGTGGTACGTTCCTGGCCAAGCTTTCACTCCTACTCAACAACGGAAACCTTACGGCTTCATCGCAGGCTTCACGGATCGACCTCTCACTCATAGAGAGTATCCAGGATGAGGCACCACTCCTACGCCTAGGAATCCGATCAGAGCTTATCAACCAGTCAGTCAGTCCGTCTAAAGCTGGGCTCCTCCCAGATAAGCGTACCTCCCTCAAGACACATCGATTTGAGGATGCGCTTCATATTCCTATCGAGAAAGGTAGTCTCATCTCTACTGAAAAGCTCATCTGTCTAAGTCACCCGGAGGTTGACGTATCGGGCACGCTCAATTTTCAACCTTACCCAAAAAAGCTTAAATTCATCACCTCAAAGAATCAACCTATAAGATATTGATTACCTGGCGCCTATCTGGTAGAATAGTGAAACAAATAGCAGGAGTAGTTTTCGTATTAAGCAGCGTGTCCGCGCCAATCTTCAGATAACGGCAGATCCAGTCCGATTGATTGACGCATCTTCAGAGCAAGTTGGAGTAGTTTCCCTAGCGGAAGCTCGACAACGAGCGCAAACAGCCGGATTAGATCTGGTTGAAGTTTCGCCAACTGCAAAACCTCCTGTTGTTCGCATCGTCGATTGGGGTAAGTGGCGATACGAGCAAGATAAGCACCAGCAAAAGACTCGACGCAGCCAAAAGCAAGTCGACATCAAGCAAGTACGGCTCGGGATCAAAACCGATACTCACGACCTCGAAGTAAAGCTCAAGGCCGCCCTGAAGTTTCTCGAAGCCGGACACAAGGTGCGTATCAACGTTCGTTATCGTGGTCGCGAGATCACCCACCCCGAAATTGGACGTGCCGTATTAGAAAAGTTTCATCAACCCCTCGCAGAGAACACTGTTATTGAACAACAACCAGCCCAGTCTGGCCGAGAGCTCTCGATGGTAATAAGGAAAAAAGATGCCCAAACTCAAGACAAGTCAGACCGCTTTGAAGCGCTTTAAGATCACCTCAAAAGGTGCTCTGCTTCGACGTAAGGCGACCCGAGCACACAAGCTCATGGGTAAGTCAGCTCGACGTAAGCGTGCTTATACCCTCGAACATGCTACCCACCCAACCAATATTGCAGCTGTTAAGAAAATGTTAGGACTCTAACCCATGCGTGTTAAACGATCAGTTACCGCTCGACGACGCCACAAGAAAATCCTTGCCCTCACAAAAGGCATGGGGCACACTCGTCGCGCTTCATACCGAAAGGCTCACGAAGCCGTACTCAAAGCCCTCAGTTACTCATACCGAGACCGACGTAATCGTAAGCGTGACTTCCGTTCCCTTTGGATTGCCCGCATCAATGCTGCTGCTCGTGACCACGGACTGACCTACTCTACCTTGATCCCAAAGCTCAAGACTGCCAACATCGATCTTGATCGCAAGACCCTGTCTGAGATCGCTAGCCGACACCCTCAAGCCTTCAAGGCTGTCGTAGACAAGCTCAAGTAAGTACACATACCCCGTATACAAAAACTCCCAGATTAATCTGGGAGTTTTTGTATACGGGAAGACTTATGAACGAAGTGCCAATGTCTTTTTGACAGCTCGACGGATATTATCCTGGAAGTGCTGAGATGAGAACTCTTCAGCCCGCGCACGTATAGTACCAGTATCGAGCTTGAGCTTGGCGAGTTGTTGAATGGCGAGTGTAAATGCCCGTACGGACTGGTGTGGCACGAGAATACCAGTCTGTTTATCTAGCACTGTCTCACTGGCGCCGCCTTCTCCGTAAGCTATTACGGGAATACCAGCTGCCATCGCCTCCACCGGAGCGATACCAAAATCTTCCAACCCTGGGAAAAGGAAGGCATCTGCATGCTGCATATACGCTACGACCTCATTGTCAGATAGTGCGCCTTTGAAGTGGACGGTACCATTTGACGCTTTTTTAAGAGACTCCATTTGGCTCCCATTACCTATGACCACCAACTCCCTGTGAGCTGCCTGCGCGGCCGCCACAGCCAGGTCGATACGCTTGTATGGGATGAGTCGACTTACTACGATCAAATAGCTATCAGGGGCATCTACTGGCTTCTCGTGTGGCTCTGAGAATCTAATAGTGTCTACCGCAGGATACAGAACGTCACTATCTCGATCGTAGTACTTTTTCACGCGGGCATGGATCGTACCAGAGTTGGCGACGATGTGATCCGGGCGTTGCGCGGCAGCATAATCCCAGTACCGAGCCGAACGGATCGAAGACCGCAACACAAGTCGCACGAAAGGATTAAGCCATCCAAATCCAGGGCTCTCCAAATATTCGTCGTAATGACTCCAGTAGTATCTGGTTGGTGTGTTCATGTAGCACAAATGGGCTGTCCGCTCACTTGTGATTATCCCCTTGGCTTCTGCACTGGTTGAACTAATCACTAGGTCGTATTCACTAAAATCAATACTCTCCATTGCCAGGCGTCGCAACACTGGGTAAAGCTGGTGCCTTGTTGAGAGGGGCCAGTGCTGCAAGAAAGTCGTATGAACGCTATAGTCTCGGAACAGCTTAAGGTGTTTTTTATTATATACACTAGTATAGAGATCGGCTTCTGGGTACATTTGCAAAAGTTCGAGCACAAGCCGCTCTGCCCCACCCAGATTAGTTAGCCAGTCATGTACGATCGCAACTCGCATCTCCTAGCCTAGTAGCCTTTGCCAAAAAACAGAACACCGACAGTGCGAACGAGTATACGTAAGTCCTGCATGGCGCTCCAGTTCTCAACATAGTAGAGATCTAGTTTTACCCGCTCGGCGTAACTAATGTCATTTCGACCAGACACCTGCCACAAACCGGTCAAGCCGGGCTTGATGAGAAGAAAGGTAGGTGCAGCATCGCCATATCGCTCGAGCTCATCCTTCGTGACCGGACGTGGGCCAATCAAGCTCAGCTCATTACACAAGACATTAAAAAGCTGTGGGAGTTCATCAATACTGGTCTTGCGCAGCCAACGACCGATTGGGGTAACCCGTGGATCCTTCTTCAATTTCTGTTCCTTCGCAAATTCCTTAGCTAGCTTGTCATCACCAATAGAGCTCAGAATTTCGGCATCTGACTTGTTGGTATATCCTGCACCTGTAGAGTACTTTGCATACATCGTTCGGAACTTCCATACTCGAATAGTTTTACTATCGCGGCCAACTCTCTCGTGCCGGTAAAAGACTTTTCCACCATCTGTAAACTTCACCAGTATCGCAACGACAACAAAGAGCGGCGAGAGGATAATGACTCCAATCATTGCAAAAAGATAGTCAAACAGCGACTTATAAATGCGCCACCAGCCGTCAAGCGGAGTACGAACTATCTCGATCACTGGTAGAGATC
>CALKUN010000114.1 GCA_937996675.1 uncultured Candidatus Saccharibacteria bacterium | reverse complement strand
GGTGCCGAGCAGCTCACTCATGAGAGCGCGCTGGAGTGGCTCGCGGAGCTCACCGCAGTTTACGAGCACGCCGAGCGCGTGTACCAGAGCGGCTTGCGCCGCGGCATACCCAAGGAGGTGGCGCGCCTGCCCGTGCCCGTCGGGCGCTACTCCCGCATGCGCGCAAGCGCGAACCTGCGCAATTGGCTGGCCTTTCTCACGCTGCGCAGCGATCATGTCCCGAGCGGGCGCGCGGCGCAGTGGGAGATCCGTCAGTTCGCGAACGCCGTGGGCGACCTGATCGCCGAGGCGTTCCCGCGTACCTGGGCTTTGTTCGCGCAGCCGTGATGCGCCCCTGCGACAAGGAGGACCTAGCGCAGGAGAAGCTGCTCGCCGGCTGGAGGGGCGGGCGTTCAGCTTCGCTACTTGACGACGTGCTATTATTGTGCTTTAATGCTTATCCCTCAACTCTGGGAGCAACATGCGAGATAAGGCAGCCTTCGACGACGCGGCCCGGTACTTTCCAACGCCTGCGCAGCAGTTCCAGTTCTTCGACAAGTACAGCCGGTTCGACCATATGCGCGGGCGGCGTGAGACGTGGGTGGAAACCTGCGATAGGGCCGTCGGTTGGCTTCGCCAACTCGCTGGCGAGCGCGGTGCGTCCCTACCCTGGGCCGAGATGTGCGAGGCGCTACTGCGCCAGCAAGCGCTTCCCTCCATGCGCCTGCTCGCCATGGCAGGTCCAGCGGCAGACCGCGACAACGTCGCGATATATAACTGCGCTTACCTGGCCATCGACTCACTGGCCGCTTTCCCCGAGGCGCTGCTGATCAGCATGGCGGGTTGCGGCGTAGGCTTCTCGGTGGAGCGGCAGTTCGTTGACCAGCTTCCTGTTGTGCGGGAGCAGCAGACTATTGAGCCGGTGGAACTGGAACATGTTGTCGGAGATAGCGCTGAGGGCTGGGCGGCTGCGCTTCACCATGGGCTGGAGCTGTGGTTTGCGGGCCTTGACGTGACGTTTGATTATTCTGGCGTGCGGCGCGCAGGTTCGGTGCTCAAGACCAAAGGCGGTAGAGCTTCGGGGCCGGGGCCTTTGCGCAAGATGCTGCACGCTGTCCGTTCCATTATTCTTGCACGACAAGGCCAGCGGCTACGCCCTGTGGACGCCCATGACATCATGTGCCACGTCGGCGGTGCGGCGGTGAGCGGGGGCGTGCGGCGCACTGCCATGCTGTCGCTCATCGACCGCGACGACCCTGAGATGAAGAGGGCCAAGCACGGCGACTTCCCGAGCGTGCGCTGGAACGCGAACAACAGCGAGGTGTGGCCCGCCGAGGGTGTTTCGGATCTGGAGATCCTCCAGCTCGTGACGCCGATGGCGGAGGGGCGGCGCGGTGAGAACGGGATCTTCAGCCGGCAGGCGGCGGACCGGACCATGCCGGAGAGGCGGAAGCGCTTTACACTGGAGGGCTTACTCTGGCTCTTCGGCGTGAACCCCTGCGGCGAGATCATCTTGCGATCTAAACAGTTCTGCAACCTGAGTATTGCCGTGTGCCGTGCTGGTGATACGTACGAAAATCTTGCGCGCAAGGTGCGGCTGGCCGCGATCTTCGGCACGGTCCAGAGCCTGGCCACGCACTTCCCACACCTGCGGCCGGAGTGGAGGGCCAATTGCGAGGAGGAGCGCCTGCTCGGCGTGGATCTCACGGGCCAGATGGACTGCCCCGCGGCGCAGGACCCCGAAGTGCTCGCGCGCCTCCGCGCTGTGGCCGTCGATACCAACCGCGAGGTCGCTGCGCTGCTCGGGGTCAACCAGTCCGCCGCGGTGACGTGCAACAAGCCTAGCGGCAACAGTTCGCAGCTCCTTGACTGCGCAAGCGGCATTCATCGGCGCAAGTTCCCCTTCTACGTTCGCAACTACCGCGTGGCTGCGACGAGTCCGGTCTACCGCGTACTGCGCGCCTGCGGCGTCGCGATGACCCCGGAGAACGGGCAGGAGGTCGAGACCGCGGACACCTGGGTCGTCGGCTTCCCCATGCGCGCCCCCGAGGGAGCCAAGACCGAGAAGGACTCGTGCGTCGCTGAGCAGCTCGCGGTGTGGGAGCGCAACAAACTGCACTGGGCGGAGCACAACCCGAGCTGCTCCATCACGTACCGCGACGACGAGCTGGTCAAGCTCGTGGCGTGGCTCGGCGCGCACCGGGAGATCGTGGGGGGCCTGTCCTTCTACCCGGCGCAAGGCGCGCTGTACGACCAGCCCCCGTACGTCGAGATCTCTGAGGCGGAGTACCAAGCGCGCATTGCGTCATTTCCCGCGATCGACTGGTCGCTGCTCGCCGAGTTCGAGCACCATGATGAGACCACGGCGGCGCAGGAGGTGGCCTGCGGCGCGGGCGGTTGCGAGATCTAGCTTACCACCGCGCACCTGGGCGTCAGCTACCGCTGCGTGAGCCGCAGCGTCAACCGCGCCATCGGTGACGAGGGGAAGCAGGAGAGGTACAGAAAGACATGAAGTACGGAAGCGTTTGCTCTGGTATAGAGGCTGCGACGGTGGCTTGGCACCCGCTAGGGTGGCAGCCTCAGTTCTTCAGCGAGATCGAGAAATTCCCATGCAAGGTGCTACAGCACCATTTTCCGTCGGTGCCGAACTACGGCGACATGACGAAGTTCAAGGAGTGGCCAGATGTCGGAATCGATCTGCTCGTCGGCGGGACGCCCTGCCAAGCCTTCTCTGTCGCGGGTCTTCGACAGGGATTGGCTGACCCTCGCGGTAACTTGGCCCTCGTCTATCTCGGCGTGGTTGACAAGTACCGGCCTCGCTGGGTCGTATGGGAAAACGTCCCCGGTGTCCTGTCGTCGAGCGGAGGACGGGACTTTGGTGCCTTCCTCGGGGCGCTGGGCGAACTCGGGTATCAGTGGGCCTACCGAGTGCTTGACGCTCAGCACTTCGGAGTACCCCAGCGCCGCCGCCGCGTCTTCGTTGTCGGACATCTTGGAGACTGGCGAGGTCCCGCAGCAGTACTATTTGAGCGCCCGAGCGTGCGCGGGGATACTGCGACGAGCGTTAAAGCTCGACAAAGTGCTGCCTTTAGCCCTACAGAAAGTACTACAGAAAGCAGCGCAATCGCTTTTAGTTTTAGAGACAACGGACGGGATGCAACTTTAGAGCTTGCGCCGACTTGCCGCGCACAAGAAAGCAGCTTTTGGGGCGGCAATCTCGCCGTTTCGCTTCGGGGCCGCGCCGGCGGTGCGACGGCGGAGATCTCCGGCGAAATTGCGCCTGCGCTGCGAGCGTCTCAAGGCGGTGGCGACAAAGCGCACGTACTCACCGACGTTGTGCGTCGCCTCACCCCGCGCGAGTGCGAGCGCCTCCAGGGCTTCCCTGACGACTGGACAGCTATCCCCGGTGCGTCCGACAGCGTCCGATACAAGGCGATCGGGAACTCCATGGCCGTACCTTGTATGCAATGGATCGGGGAGGGCATCGCAGAAGTAGATCGGATCTAGT
>CALKUN010000113.1 GCA_937996675.1 uncultured Candidatus Saccharibacteria bacterium | reverse complement strand
CGCAACGATCGGCATATAGACTGCTAGGAGAGTAAACTTTGAGATCGTGTCTTCGAACGAGCCGACGACTGAGGCGGCTAGGAAGGCTGTCGCGAGGTTAATGATGAGCCAGAGATATCGACTCTTAAACTTGCTCCATGCCGAGTCGAGAGCATCTTCTTCGTGCGAGACACCAGCAAAGTTAAAGAGATCATGAAGCGCCCGGCGATCGAGTAGTGACAGTACGTCATCGGAGTGGACGATACCGAGAATGCTTTTATCATCATCCAACACGACCACCTTGTCGTGCGGATGACTCACAAACTTGCTGACCACACTGCGTTCGTCTGCGTTGTATTGCATAGATGCAATCTTGCGACAGTTGTCCCCTACTCTGGTGCTAGCTGGCTTGAGTGCCAATATGTGCCCCGGCAACTCACCGATAAGCTTCTTGCCTGACACGCACAGCGTCGTCGGGAATCGTCCAGTCTTGGCCTCATGTTTTTCGATGATTCCGGCGAGCTCACCAAATTTCATGTCTGGCGTCGCAATGAGATAGTCGGTGTTCATCATGCCAGCTGCAGTCTGTGGATGAAAACGCAAAAGAAACTCAACCTTTTCCTTGAGCTGAGCGGAGAGTTCGTTGGTGATACGGGTACCGCGTTTCTGCGGAAGCTGGCGGATCAGCTGGGTAGCTCTGTCAGGATCGAGCGGATTGAGCAGCGCAATAATCTCATCATTATGTAGGCTCGTGAAAATCTTGCGCTGCAGAGCTGGCGGCGCGACTTCGAGCACAGAAGCCTGGTCGGCTACGGCTATATCACGAAAGATATTGATGCGTCGGCGCGAGCGACGGAGCTCACGGACGAGTTCGTCGCGAGATGACGGGGCTAGCTGTGAGTTTTGGCGAGCCATATTGTTTTCATTGTAACGCAGTCATACCGAGAACGTAAGAGGTATGAAAAGGATTAGATCGTAGTCGTACGGAGGATTTGTTGAATCGAACGGGCTTTTCCGGTAGCTGTATCAATGTCCACCAGGACAGCATTAAAGACTGCCTCACCGTGAGTCGGCACTTCATGTCGACGCGGCTGGTCATCGAGCCATCGACCGATAATGATGTCTTTGTCTACCCCCAAGACTGTCCCAGCTCCACCGACCATTCCAACATCCGTAATCGTTGCCGTTCCGCCCGGCAATACACGCGCATCGGCTGTTGGGACGTGTGTATGCGTACCTACGACCACACTCGCCCGCCCATCAAAGTGATAGCCGGCGGCGACTTTTTCACTGGTAAGGTCGCCGTGCATATCGATGAGCGAGCCAGCTAGCTGGGTATGTTCGTACTTCTTCAGGATTTCATCGACTACCTTGAGCGGATGACCAAGTTCAGACTGATCAGCATTGTAACGAGCAGCTTCTACAGATATGAGTAAAAAGGGGCCGTATGGGGTCTCCACCAGCATCGATCCTCGGCCTGGACGATCGGCTGGATAGTTAGCCGGTCGGAGGACGGGGACGCTGGGGTCTTGAAAATATGAGCGAAAGACTTCTTTGCGGAAGCTGTGATTGCCACCGGTAAAAGCATTAACACCAGCTCCCATGAGCTCATGTATTGCCTTGATTGTAAGGCCATTGCCGGTCGTCACATTCTCTGACTGTGCGATGACGAGATCAATCCCGTACTCAGCTATGAGATCGGGTAAGAGCTTCTGGACAGTGCGGCGACCGAGACGGGCTACGATATCGCCGATGTGTAGGACTTTCATAAATATTTCTAACTAGCCTCAAATAAGAGAGGGGCGGAATAAGTGATAATAATACCGAATGATACCCGAACAGTAAGCATTTTACAAGAGTAAAAATGGGGACGGGTCCCCTTTCTGGCCGTGTGGCGAGAATGGGGACCCGGAAGGGGTTGTCTTGGCTAGGCCAAGACGAGGTCACGCTGACTGAGCCTGACCACGACGTGCGGGTCGTCACCGAAGGACGGCGAGCGATGGATCGCGGGCTCCGCGAATTGGGTCAGGTCGACCCGCTTCGGATGGAACGGCATGGACGCCACCTGGTTGGCCCGACGACCGAAACAGAGGAGCCGGTAGCTCAACGTGTCGAGAGAAGTGGGGTGGGCGGTGGGCTTGGTCTGGCGCTTGCGCATGTATTCTACCTCCGTGTAGAAATGTGGGGAATGAAGGGAATTACTTCGGCTGGTACGGGGAATGCGTGTTGAGAGGGGCTTCGCGACCCCAAGAGTTGCTGCCCAGGACGACAAGGCCTTTCGGCCAGGACGACTTGTGCTGCGGTGCTTTCTTGTCTTCCGTGTGTGACATAGGGGGAAGCCTTTCGTCGGTAAACGGATACCAGACATAATAGCATGTTATTGCCTATTTGTCAATGGTTTTAGACCAATATGAGTGACTTGAGCTCTGCAAAGCTACGAAAGGTATATGTGGGATCAAGCTGTCCAATATCCTTATCCTGATAAGAAGCCGCGTTCTGATCTGGTAAATATAGTGCCGTATCGAGTCCTGCAGTCCGTCCAGCCATAATGTCTCGTTCTGTATCCCCCACCATAAGTGCATCATCTGGCGTGAGGTCCAATTGAGTCAATATTTTTTCTATACCTTCAGGGTGTGGCTTAGATCGCTCAACATCATGGGCGGTAATGATAGTCGCGAAGAGCGGTTTGAGCGCAGCAAACTCGGCTGGGCGATCAAACTGGGCGGTGCCGCCGTTTGTCACAATAGCTAGCTTCACACCATCCGAGTGAAGCTTTTTGAGAAACTCCTCCACACCATCGGATAGCTCGGCCTTGGCGCCAAGCTGAACCAGGCACCCTTCCCAATCGAAGATGAGTAGTTTGTAGAGATGCATTAGTAGAGCTTTCCGCCTATTACGGCGCCCGTGTCAGGCTGCACAAGAACACACTCGCCCGTTTCGTCTGGTACGCCGAGTGTCAGACATTCACTCATGAATGGTCCGATTTGTCGTGGCGGAAAGTTTACTACGCCGAGAACGAGTCGATCTTTGAGGTCTTCCTTTGTGTAGTGCTTAGTAAGCTGAGCACTGGATCGCTTCGTACCAATCTCGTCACCAAAATCGACCGTCAGCTTATAAGCTGGCTTGCGAGCTTCTGGAAAGTCTTCGACCGCCACGATCTTTCCCACACGGATATCCACCGCAGCAAAGTTGTCGTAGGTGATCTCGGGCATCTAAATATCTTCCCTACTCAAGAGCGGCACAATATCAAAAGCCACCTCTTCGTGAGGGTGGACAGCCTTCATGGTGTCGATTGCAGCATGTACCTTATCTCGATCACAGATTACTTCGAGGCGGTCCTCATCCGATACTTCCAGCTGGTTAGCAGAGCCCTTATATGGATGAGCCTTGTCGCTTGGTATCGAATATCCTGTGCCCTTGATGACAAAGCTACAGAATGAATACTCGCCGATCACACCTGCACCGGCTTCTCCAAGCGCTTCCTGTACTTTTGCAGTCGCCTCGGCCGGAACATTGATGGATATTTTTACGCGTTTAAAGTTCATTCTTTTATACCTTTCGTTCCAGAGTATTTTAGCCTGGCTACTCCCGTGTCGCAAACCTATTTCCAGGATATACTAGTAAGATGAAGCTAGGTCCAGACATCCCCAACTGCTACTACCGAGTCTCGGTACGTGCACTCATCACCAACGAAGCCTGCCAAGTGCTCATGGTTCGAGAGAATGGTCGCGACTGGGATCTCCCAGGTGGCGGACTAGATTGGGGAGAAGATCCGATAGATGGATTGCATCGAGAGCTCACTGAGGAGATCGGTTGTAGCGGCGAGATCGAACCGCTGCCCATACTCGTCACTCCTTGGGCAAATGTTGAAGAGCGACAGCACCTCCTCTGGCTGGTATATCGGGTCACAGTCGATGAAAGTCAGATTACCACCACGGAACATGTTTCTGAATATTGCTTCCTTAATCTCATGGAGCATATGCAGAAAGATGCTGATAACCAGACTGAATGGATTAGTCCCACCAATTTTAAGAGAGATATCCAGAAAATACTATCTCAACTATAGTTCAGGATACTTCTTATCAAGCTCATTGGCGAGCCACGGGCTAATGTCATCGCGCATTTCAGCAAAGTCAGCCTCGCTCTCGGCTGAAAAAAGTGCTTGGGTGAGAGCCCGCGCCATCACGGTGGCTTTTTCTGGATAATGTCGCGCAAAAGTCTCATAGCAAGGATAGAGATCCCGCGAGTAGTACCCCTCCTCTTCCATCACGAGCTCCATGCCAGCGCGAACTATTTGCTTGCCTATCAAGCTCACTCGATCCTCAAGACTTGCCTTGCTACCAGCAAGGAAATCAGGGCTGGTTCTTTCGCGAAATTGCCAACGCGCAATGAGTGCATCGCGTCCGAGCTTAACGCGCGGCAGTTGCCCACGAATGTCTTCTCCTTGGATACACTCTGACATAACCTTCAGCAAGAAGGCTCGGGTTTTGTTCTCACCATTCAGTACGCGGTCTAGGTTGTTAATTCCAAGATCTACGCCATTCATAAATGGATATTTTTTTGTAAGCGAGACGTGGAAAGGCCTGAGCCAACTCCAATCGATGATGGCTGCATCCCCGTCTACAAGCAGCAACAGATCAACATCGGACACCCCTTCTATGGCCGTACCTCGGATGAGCGAGCCGCGTAGGTACAGACTATGTAGACTACTGCCCAACCGCTCATTGTATTCCGCAACCAGTTCTTGCGCCGGCTGATCCCACGGCGAAGTAACGGGATGATGCCCAATGCTATCAGGAAAGTAGCCGTCAGCATCCATGCGGACAATGGACCCGATAGGTAGGATACGCGGATCAAGTAATGGTGCGGCGAGAGAGGAGGGTTCTGAGCTCATATTAGTGATCAATTCTTTGGCTTCGTGATATTTGGTTCGCGATCATAGGTCGGGATGACGTACTGCTCGAGCTTGGCGCCAGGTAATTTCTTCAAGCCATCCATAATCCACCCATCGCCTTCTCCTGCGACAATTGGGATCTCATTTGAATATGCCAGCGCATTCGCGACAGTTGTACCGATACGCAGACCAGTAAATGAGCCCGCACCAGTGAAGACTATGAGACCTGTGAGCTCTTTGGTAGACGTTTTATTCTCCTCGAGAAACTCACCAATCTTACCGACGAGCGTAGCAGCCAGCGTGCGATGAGCCTCCCAGGAGTAAGTAGCTACTTCAGCACCACTCACATCAAGTAGATGCAGTTCTGCCTCAGGCTTATCGGTGCGGAGTGCCAGGATCATGCCGTGTACTCCAGCTTCGCGAGTCGTTCACTCGTCGATGGCCCCGTTGCCTCAATCTTCACTTCTCGTGTGTCGTCATCCACAAAGGTAATATTCACGACGAAGCGGTCTTCAATGAGATGCTGCTGGAAGTGATCGGCCCACTCGACCACTATGATCGCGTCTTTGGCCTCAATCACTTCACGCATTTCGTCGAGCAAGATCTCATCGTCGCCCAGGCGGTAGAGATCATAGTGTTCGAGCAAGCCACCCGTTGGTATCTTGTATGATCGCTGAATGTTATAGGTCGGGCTTGTCACTGTCTCGATTACGCCAATGCCTGCAGCAATGCCCTTGGCCAGCGTGGTCTTGCCGCCACCGAGGTCACCGACGAGCTCAACGACGTCGCCCAGCTTGAGAATTTTTGACAGGCTCTCGCCCAGCTTGAGACTTTGCTCGGAGCCGTGTGTAGAGACTGAGAAGTTCTGGTCGGTATTCATATACCCCATATCCTATCGCGAATATCCCCAAGATAGCCAGCACCCATCCACTCGAGAAGGTTGTTGAAGACTCCGAATCACCCTCAGTGGAGGTAGACTTGGCTGCTTCTTTGACCGCGCTGGAGACAGATTTTGCCGAAGTAGCCTTGGAGCTAGCGGTTGCTTTCTTGGTAGTTGTGGCTTTTTTGTCAGTTGTTTTCGGCGTCTTCTCGGGCACCAGCCCTTCCATGAGTACCCCGGCGTTCACTGCACTTGGTGTTGGATGATCCAGCCAAGCCCAGCCGCCATCCGTCACACCGAAGGACTTGCCAGACTTTGCAGCTGCATAGTTTGGCGTTGTCATGACTTCGCCTCCAGACGCATCGAGAAGTGAGACTGTGTCACCAGTATTGGTCAGACCAAGCTTTGTCGTAGCCGAGCTGAGCGCCAGATACTGACCAGCCGTCAGTTGTACGCCATCAAGCTTATAAGACTGCTTACCACTCACCAGTTTCCAGCCGACAAGAATAGCTGTCCGATCCCCAGCATTAAAGATCTCGATATATTCATCCTGCGCATCAGTCTGTGGGCTCGCTGGATCAGGGAAGAGCTCTGTTATCTCAATTGAGTATGCAGCCGAGGCATCATCGAGCGACACAGGCTCTACCCGAACGCTACCATCTGCAGTGCCTCTCAGTTCAAAATCCGCACTATTGTCGTTCGTGTCCTGACAAGTGACCGTACAGACCCTATCGATCGTTTGGCCGATAGCTGGAGCCGAGATGGCTTTTCCCTCCGGGCTATCCCCCTTACCCCACGCGAGCTGGTCCAAAGTTTTAGAGGTCAGAACGAGCCGAAGATTACCGCCGGCTTGAGCGAGCCCGGCCGTGAGTGGTACATCGTGAGCCTGCTTACTCGCCACAGTAAGCGTGGCGCCAGGGGAGAGTACATGGCTCTCACCTACTGACGCTTTTTTGGCCCACGAGGTGCCAGTCGCGGCCTTATACTCGATAGTGAGTCCCTTAGTTTCGACCGACTGCGTGCTGGTATTGATAACCCTGACATATTCGTCAGTTGCATCGGCGCCCGATCCAAGCTGTACCGATTGAATAAGTAGCGAGGAGGGATCAGATGCTGCAGAGACGTGCTGGACGGCACCTCCTGAAAAGAACAGGGCACCGATCATCAGGCCATACTTGATATATCCCGGCTTCATATTTCCCCTCCCCTCGTTATACGGTGATAATAGTCGCACCCAAAACCGAAAGTAAAGCGCATGCAGTTTCGTAGGCAACTATCTATCCCCCTTATGCTAAAATATATGTAAGTATGTCGCCCGCTAATCTCCCCCTCCCAGCCCCAGTAAAGATAGCCACAGCCGCACCGCCCGTGCCAGCTGAGACACCTGTGGATGCGCCCATCACCCAGGCAGTAGACTTGATCCTGCAACAAGCTCACGACACACGGGCCACCGATATTCATATCGAACCACACGAAACCCTCGTCCAGGTACG
Organism: uncultured Candidatus Saccharibacteria bacterium; assembly: GCA_937996675.1. GTDB lineage: Bacteria > Patescibacteriota > Saccharimonadia > CAILAD01 > CALKUN01. The sequence continues at coordinate 41,625 of CALKUN010000113.1, read as the reverse complement.
ATTTCGTATCGATGGCACACTAAGGGATGTTATGACCGTGCCTCATCAGATTGCTCCAGCCGTCACCGGCCGCATCAAGCTCATGGCGCAGCTCAAAGCCGACGAATGTGTAGTACCTCAGAACGGTCGCCTCAAGTACACGATCGGGAGCGAAACTATCGAAGCTCGTATCTCAGTTCTGCCAGTCGTAGGCGGTGAAAAGGTGGTCATTCGCATTCTCGATGATGCCAGTAAGATCCGCCCTCTTGATAACCTCGGCATCGCCACACCCGCCCTACACGAGATCGAACATCAGCTCAAGCGTGGCCAAGGTATGACCATCGTCACCGGACCGACTGGCTCAGGCAAGTCGACCACGCTGTATTCCATGCTTGGCGCCATCAACGCCAAAGATGCCAACATCTCTACGATCGAAGACCCGGTCGAGTATGCTGTCCCAGGGATCAACCAAGTGCAGGTCGACACCCGCAGTGGCATGTCGTTTGCCAACTCACTCCGCGCTGTGTTGCGCCAAGATCCAAACGTCATTATGGTTGGGGAACTCCGAGACAACGAGACTGCCAATCTTGCCATGCAGGCTACTATGAGTGGTCACCCCGTCTTTGCCGGACTCTACACCAAGAATGCTGCCAGTGCGTTTCCTCATCTCATCAATATGAACGTTGAGCCTTTTGTTGTAGCGACATCAGTCAAGACAGTCGTTGCTCAACGGCTCGTGCGTAGACTTTGCCCCGACTGTCGAGAGACATACACCGTATCAACGGATGAACTAGCACGTATCGGAGAGTCTTTCCCGATTCACCGCGCCATCGAAGTCTTCCACTCGCTTGAAGACACAGGTGACTATCCTGACAGCCTTCCGGCTTTGTCCGAGGAGAACTCTCGCACAAACAAGAATGCTAACGGCGAGAACCGTAAGACTATTCCCGTGCCAGATGATCTCGTCACCGATCGCGGCGGCATCCTGGACCGCATCGCAGCCGACCCCAGCCTCATTGAGCGTGCCGGGATCAATGATGATGACGAAGCGTCTAAGCATGCCAAGTTTAAATCTAGTGGTCGCAACTATAGCCCTTCAGATCTCAAGCTCTATCGGGCCAAAGGTTGTACCCAGTGCAGCATGACGGGCTATTTCGGACGTGTCGGCGTCTTTGAAGTACTTGATGTAACGCCTCACATCATTAAGCTCGTTACGGAGCGCGCCACAGCTGAGGACATTCAGAAGAAGTCCGCCAATGACGGGATGTTAACTCTGCAGGAAGATGGATTCATCAAAGCACTCCAAGGTATGACTACAGCTGAAGAGATCATTCCTCTAGCTGCCACCTAGCCACAGCTGGCTCTTGATTGACTGACCTAATCATAAGCGCTTATAATCCATACTAGCTTTCGATTACGAATATCCACTATTAATACACACCGGAGCGTTGCCACACCATGCTATTTGGTCTTCATAAACAAAAGGGTTTTACCCTCCTCGAACTCTTGATCGTCGTCGTCATTATCGGCATCCTACTTTTACTCGTACTACCAAACCTCATCGCTGGACCAGCTCGAGCGCGTGATGCACGACGCAAAGCCGACCTCCGCTCGATCAAGGATGGTCTTGAGCAATACTACAACGACAACTCAAACTACCCAGCCGCACTCAGCGCGCTCACAGCTGGCTCAGCCGGGTACATTCCTTCGGTGCCACAAGACCCGAAGACGGGCAAAGACTACACCTATACTCCAGCCCCAGCTGGCGGACCAACTTATTCGAGCTATACAGTCCAAACTACCCTCGAGTATGAAAACGACAAGGATATCAAATCTAATGCTAACAATAGTCGTACATACGAAATAACTAGCTCTCAGTAGACCCCAAAATGGTACGTTACTAAAATGACCGCTCCTGGCGGTCATTTTTAGTTCAAGCCTTGTAAGGTCTATTCGTCAACCAGTGCTTCTTCGTCCAGGGTCTTGGTGTGCCGCACACCATCGCCTTCATGCGGCTTGTTCTCAACAAACTTTTCGAAGAGATCCTGAACTCGCGCCTTCACCTCGTATGGATCGGGTACATAATCAAACTCAAACAGGTCTTTCTCACCAGCTGTCTGGATATTGATCGTGCCATACTTGAACATTGTCTGCATCGGCCCCTTCACCTGAACGGTGACGTCCTGCACGCGGCTGAGTCGGAGAGTAGAGATCACGCGGCCGAATATCCCGTGCTGATCAATATCAACCACATTCTCATTCGTGATGAGCATCTTATTCTGTCGCCAGACATACAGCGCGCCGACTCCAAGCAACACTCCAATGACTATAATGATTAAACTCAATGTGATGAGCGGAAAACCAATCGTGTCCGTCGAGCCGGTTGCCCCGAAGTCGCTTGGGATGCGTAAGGCAGCGCCGGATGCCGCGTAGGCCAGGAGAAACAACCCGCCGATGAAGGTAGCTATCGATACGACAAACACCGGCAAGACAGAGAAGATATGCTTGTAGATGAGAATCTGGACGACTTCATCGTCGTCCTGGCCGGGAAATGTACAGGCTTCGGGTCGTTCTTGCATACAGTTATCTTAGCTTATTCCTCAAGATCGAGCGAGGGCTGGGCGACGTCCGGGGTAGGCGGCGTATACCCAAGATGCTTCCAGCCTTGATTGCTCAATTGACGGCCCCGGGTTGTGCGTTTGAGGAGCCCGACTTGGATCAAATACGGTTCAATCACATCCTCAATCGTCTGGCGCTCTTCAGACAGAGCGGCGGCAAGCGCTTCGACGCCGGCTGGACCACCTTGGTAGTGATCGACGAGCGTCTGGAGGAGACGGCGGTCAGAGCTATCGAGGCCAAGTGCATCAATTTCCAGAAGACCCAAGGCAGAGTCAAGAGACGTCGCATCGACTTGACCCTTATTGTGCACCTCGGCATAATCTCGCACTCGTTTGATAAGTCGATTTGCAATACGTGGAGTGAGCCTGGAGCGAGCAGCCAACATCGTGAGAGACTCTGGCTCAATCTCTACGTTCAGCAACTTCGACGAACGCGTCAGGATCTGAGCGATTTCTTCCGGCTTGTAGAACTCTAGTCGATGGATGAGCCCGAAGCGATCGCGCAGCGGTCCAGACAGCGCGCCATACCGGGTGGTGGCACCGATGATAGTAATCGGCGGCAAGTCGAGTCGTAGTGACTGAGCTGATGGTCCCTTGCCAAGCATGATGTCGATCGCATAATCTTCCATCGCTGGATAGAGTATCTCCTCGACCGTTCGTCCCAGCCGGTGAATTTCGTCGATAAAAAGCATATCGCCTTCATTCAGGTTCGTAAGGAGACTAGCCAGATCGCCGGCTCGCTCAATGGCCGGGCCAGATGTGATCTTCAGCTGTGCGCCCATTTCGTTGGCCACGATATGTGCCAGCGTCGTCTTCCCGAGCCCTGGAGGACCATAGAGTAAGACATGGTCCAGCGCATCGCCACGCTGCTTGGCTGCCTGGATAGCCACCTTCAGCGAGTCAATCGCCTGACGCTGACCAACGTAATCATCAAAGGCTCGCGGACGCAGTGTCTCTTCGACGACCACATCGTCAGTTGGTAGTGCTTCGGGGCGTAGCTCTTCAGCTGGTCGCTCGATCATCCCTGTATCCCCTTCAGCGCCTCACGCACTCGCTCGCTGGTGGGCTGCGTGCTATCAATATTCTTCAGTGACTGACTCGCCTGATCACGGCTAAAGCCGAGCTGTACGAGCGCCATCAGAGCCGGATCATCACTCACCATGCCTTCGCCGCTCGCTACGTCAACGAGCTTGCCCTTGAGGTCGAGCAACATGCGTTGAGCAGTCTTCTTGCCCACCCCAGATACTTGACCGAGTCGCACTAAGTCTTCATGTTCGATGATCTCCGCAAACGTCGCTGCGTCATAGACCGACAGAATAGCGTGCGCCATGCGTGGCCCTATCCCCTGCACCGTCACGAGCTTGAAATGCAGCCGTTTCTCAGCCTCTTCCATATACCCATAGAGGTCATAGGCATCTTCGCGAATCTGCTCGGCAACATAGAAGGTTTGAAGCTCGCCAAGTGCCAAGTGGTGCATATCACGGCTCGGTACTGCGAGGTCATATCCAACACCACCAACCAGAAGCGTGAGACTATCACTCCCCTTCGAAACTACCTCACCCTGTAGTAATGCAATCATTCCTCCCATTATACCGGTACAGCGAACACAAGCCAAAACTATCCCCTTGTGGAGAGCATGACCGGTCTTGTATTCTACAAGTATCAGCACCCTACGATAGAAAAGAGGTTCTTTTGACGGTTACCGGGAGTATCGTCATGGGGCGACCCACGGCACACTCGCCCCACCCCTGTGGTGGAGTGAGCTTCAGTCAACAGCCCTGGCGAGCTGAGGCTGGTTGTAAGGACATGCAGCACGAAGAATTCTGCTGCCCCACCGTCACCGAACGGGCTCAAAAGGCTTGTACCGGTTGTCGGGTTGAGGTTTCGTGTCTCGAAGACGCGCTGAGAACCAACACCATGGTGGACATGCGAAGTGGGATGAAGCCCATCGAGCTGAATGCCTACCGACGAGCGCGAGACGAGCGCTATAAGCTCATCGACTTGGAGCAGAGCGCCATCGCGGCCAGCTCTCAGGCACACATCGACGCAGCGCGGCACCGCTTCGGAGGTCGGGTTGCCTAGCCAGATCGTTCATCCCCCAACCTTCCTCATCCGCCTCTTTCACTCGCCGCATTTGCCGAAATGCATCCGTCCCACCCGCGAAGCGCCTCCCCGCTTCTACCGACCTCGGACTCAACGCAGTCCGTACAAGCGTTAATCTCCCCGCGATCGAGCTCACCCGAGCCCTATCGCGGGGTAATCATGTGGGCAGCAGCGAGGGCGATAGCCAGTGCATCAGCGGCATCGTCGGGCTGTGGGACTACCTCTAGCTGCAATATCTTTTGTACCATGGCTTGCATTTGTTTTTTCTTCGCCTGCCCATAGCCTGTTGTAGCCTGCTTCACTTGAGTCGGCGTGAACTCAGCGAGCTCCAGTCCTGCTTGCTCAATGGCGAGCAGAACAACTCCGCGCGCCTCGCTCACGGCCATGGCTGTCGTAATATTTGATGAGAAAAAAAGCTTCTCCACGCCTACCCGCACCGGCTTGTGATAGGCGATGAGTTCGCTCAGGTCATCGTAGAGAATACGCAAGCGCTCAGCGTGCGCTAAGTCTTTTGGCGTCGAGATGATGCCACAGTCGAGCATGGTCGAGCGGCCTTTCTCCACGCGGATCACACCAAATCCTGTAGTAGCAGTGCCGGGGTCTACACCGAGGATAATCATGCGCGTGATACAACTTTGCGATGCCCAAGTTGTATTGCACCATACAGCATGAGACTAATGATGACGTAATATGTCGGAAATGCCAGCAATGCAATTGAGCCATCGAGGCCCACGGCAAGTACTCCAAAACCTCCAGCAAAAGCCGCGATGAGCCAAGTCAGGGCGGTCTCGCTCTCCGGGTCACGGTAAGCCTTCACGACACTCAATATCCCTCCAGAAAAGTCTACTCCAATAGCGATATAGAGAGCGACAGAGGCTTCGCGCGTAAAGTACCAGGCCACCAGACCAGCCGCCGCAACTCCCAGTGCAACGATATCCGAACGGGCCAAGCCGCCCTCACCGTACTTGAGGGACAACAAAAAGATCGTTGTCACACCGGCTGTCTGTGCAACCGTCAGCCACACCGACGCACTCGCGCCCTTAGCCAATTGAGATGCGAGCAAAATGAGACCGAGAATTGTCCATATGAGCCAAGTGGCGCGCTCCGGACGAGTCGTACCCGACAAAATGTCACGGATATACGGAACGTAGCACGAGGCCGAGAGCACACCCGCAATGAGACCGTACCAATCCTGTATGTTCATTAGAGACTTTCGAGAATCGACTCAGCGATGTCGTAGTTGGCTGTCACTGTCGCGACATCATCAAGATCTTCGAGGGCGTCAATCATACGCATCAGTGTGCCGGCTTTGCCCGCGTCTTCCACTGCGATGGTCTGGCTAGCTATTTGCTCAACGTCCGAGCTCTCAACATTGTTCTCACCAACAGCCATGCGAATAGCTTCGAGCTCGCTAGGCTTAGTATAAATAATCACCTGCTCCCCGCTATCATCTATGTCGAGTGCGCCGGCCTCAATGGCTGCCAGTGTCACTTCATCGGCATCGGCATCTGTCGTGCAGACCAATACGCCTTTTGTTTCAAAGAGATAGGCCACACTGCCCTGACTACCCAAGGTACCGCCATGCTTAGAAAATGCCAGCTTCACATCAGAAGCCGTGCGGTTGCGGTTGTCCGTCAGCGCCTGCACCATGACAGCTACACCAGCCGGACCGTAGCCCTCGTAGGTGAGCTCGTCCAATGCGGCACCACCGGCCGTGCCAGCACCACGAGCAATCGATCGATCGATGTTGGCCGCTGGCATATTAGACTGCTTGGCTTTTTGGATAGCTAGACGAAGGCGAAAGTTTGCATCCGGATCCGCACCATCGCGTGCCGCGATAGCGATCTCGTTGCCAAGCTTGGTAAAGATCTTACCGCGCTTAGCATCTAGAGCACCTTTTTTGTGCTTGATGCTTGCCCATTTACTGTGACCACTCATATCTGGAATTATAGCCTTTTTGCTATCAATTTTGAACCCCGACGCATCATTACGAATGCAATCACGAGCAGACCGATGTATGTCGTGAGCACTACGCTGGCATCCAGAACAAAATGTTCGCTGGCATGTGGCACATGCGCAAATGCCGTTATCATCCGCACGACTAATGAAACCACCCATGCGACCGGCTGCATGAACACAAAGGCTGCGCTCGGTACTAATACGCCGACCAGCGCTGCCACAAATCCCAACAACATAATCACCGGCACAACAGGCAGGATAAATATGTTGGCGAGTGGTGCGACAAAAGACACAGTCCCAAAATAGTACGCCAGGATAGGTGCGGTCGCGATGTAGGCACCAATAGCGGTCGAGAAGACCTCCCAAAATGTCTTGTGTCGAGTGATGGCTTTTGGCCGGAAGCCAGGCGCCAGCCACAACACACCAGCCAGCGCTAAGACAGACAACTGCCACCCAATATCTGCATAAAGATACGTTGGATTCCAGGCGCTCATCGCAACAACAGTAGCAGCAAGTGCGATACGAGGATCAAGCTCGCGACGATAGTAGCTCACCAGCAAGAATATTCCGGCCATCACTCCAGCCCGCACAATGGAGGCAGGTGCACCCGTCATAATAATGAAGAAACTAATACCCGCCAGAGCTAGTAGCAATGAGTTGCTGCTCCTCCGTCGTGAAAAAACAGTCAACGCCGCCACGATGATCGTGAGGTTGTAGCCAGACACCGCAATGATATGCGTGAGCCCAACAGCGCGTAAGTTTGCCTCTAGTTGTGTCGACACGGCTGCACTCGTGCCGAAGAGCAGCCCTCGCACAAAGCCTGCCTCCTCGCGCGGAAGCGCCACCGCCAGTCCATGTCCGAGCAGGTTCTTCAATCGAATCGGATACGGAATATTCCGGTCTATCGTCTCGACCTTGGCATACCATATTTGCGTTGGCGCCCGACCAAGTGCATGGCCTACCTTGCCTACGACCCGCACAACCTGGCCCTCCTGCGAGCTCCCGACCAGACTCTTGATCTTCATCATGCCTGGTACCGGGCGTCCGTTCAGAGTAATGCCGTCGATATAGAATTCATGAAGTCGATCAGCATTCCAGCTCGGCTCACCAGTCACTCGCCCGACAAGCTCTACCTTCTCGCCTAGCAGATTCTCCACCGACCAACGCTCCTGTTGTGCAAAGTAGAGCTGCCCCCTGACCATGCCGAGTGACACAAAGGCGACGAATACCAGGATATAGCCGAGCTTGGACCGCACGATCCAAAGAGCAGTGAGCGCGAGAGCTACCAGTAGCGACATGGCGAGAAGATTAAGCGCTAATATCCACTGACTGGCGATGACGAGTCCCGCGAGCCAGGCGCCCATAGCTGCGAAGATCTGCGTAAACCGCCTCATAGCGCCATGCTACGCCCGCACACATTCTCATCCAAGCATGAGCCCGATCTCCAGATTGACTTGAGGGCTGCTATCAGGTTAAATAGGTCATGCAGACGCGTTTGAATTTCATTTGCAAAAGTTCTTATCGCGTCGTAAATCTTACGACGCGGGCCTATAGCTCAGTTGGTTAGAGCGACAGCCTTTTAAGCTGTGCGTCCTGGGTTCGAATCCCAGTAGGCCCTCCAATATTAAAATCGACTCTTTCGGGAGTCGTTTGTTTTTTATCTCACAACTTCTATACTAAGAATATTCCATCCACGACCTGAGAGGTGGTTAATTTGTGAAGCTGTTCCTCGTAAGTCTACTCACAGCCTATCGTCTCATGGCTGTGCCAGCAGTAGTGTTTCTTCTCAGCAACGAACACTGGATGTTCGCTGCTCAGCTCCTCCTCATTGGAGTGATCACGGATTTAATAGATGGCTTCCTAGCGCGGCTTTGGTCAGTCTCGACCACATACGGCTCAGTATTTGATACTCAGTCTGATCGAATCCTGCTTGCAGGTGCTGTATTTGGCATCCTCACCACAAGCAACATGTACCTCTGGGCAACCCTCGGCTTGCTAGTGCCTATATGGCTACAAGACTACGTAACACTGATGACCGGTAAGGTTTGGCTCAAATGGTACCGACCAACCTGCCAGATAGTCGTTTTTGTCGGTGTCATTCAACACCTATCTCCGCTACTAGTCGGATTCATCATCGTAGAGTGTGTCGCTGTCATATTCTTGCTCATAAAAATGAAACGAGAGCGAGTCAACGAGCTGGCAACACATATTCGTGACTTTGTCTCAACAACTCGCAACGGCGGCGGTCTTATTAAGTAGATAAGGCCGCCGTTCTTCTATCTCCAGGGCATTCGTATGGAAATATTTACATCTGTTAATATAACCTCATGAAAACCATCGATGAATACCTCGCCAAAGTCACACCATCACAGCGTACTGAAATGGAACGCATTCGCAAAATCGTGCACGAAGCCGTGCCCGAGGCTGAAGAAACTATCAGCTACGATATGCCAACCTTCAAGCTAAATGGTAAACAGCTCTTCATGTTTGCAGCCTTTAAGAACCACATGAGCATCTTTGGTAACGTGGACGAGATCGCCGACAAGCTCGAAGGCTTCACCCTCTCTGGCCATGGCACACTGCAGTTTACCGAAAACAAGCCGCTTCCAGAGACTGTCATCAGAGAGATCGTTACGCTTCGCCAAGCCCAGATACTCAAAGGCTAGCTATGCAGGTCATCGCCGAGGTAAAAACTCACTCCCCTTTTGGATGGCAGTCCGACAAGAGCTGGAGCGAACTCTTCGCAATGGCGAACGAGGTCGGTGATATTATCTCAATCCATACCGATCCACGCTGGCATGGATCTTTTGACCTGGTGCGGAAAGCCCGTAGCCTCACCACTAAGCCAATCCTCGCAAAAGGAATCCATGCGAGCGATGATGACATCAAACAAGCTCTCGTGGCAGGCGCCGACCATGTGCTCGTTGTCGGACGAATACCTGCTATCCATCTAGATAAGTGCCTCATTGAACCCTACACCATCGCTGAACTCACCAGACTGCCCGGGCAATGTCGTGCTGTCTGGAACAGCCGCGACCTTGCTACTGGCGGGCTCAAATCAGAAACATTCGCGGAGGCCCGCAAAGCTTTCAGAGGATGGCTTTGCCAAGCCAGCAACATCATGACAATGAACGATGTCGATCCAGCTGCCGATGCCATACTCGTCGGCACTCACCTTGAACAATTTGTAGCCAGCCGGCACGCATGAAAAAGCGACTGTTGCTATGACGTACGTCATAGCAACAGTCGCGGGTACTAAATCCTCCTACCTCAGAGCCGGAATGGCCCCCGCTTCGACCAGAAGGTTCACTTCGGTCGCGAAGCCAGGATCGAATCGACCCAGGTGGAAGCACTCGACGATGCGCGGCTCGCGCATAAGGGCATCCCAGAGGCTGACCGTGGCTCGCAAAGCCCTGGTACCGAAACCGGCGTAGACCCCGGGGGTCTTGCAGTCGGTTCCGGCGAAGGTCTTCCAGGTCATCGACCACGCGCGGTCTTCGATCGAGCGTGGAATGGCGGCACCCGTGGGCAGCTGCGTGTCCACGAAGCGGTAGTACGCCACCATGGCGGCGTACACTTCGTAGATGGACTTGGGCTCAGAGCCGATCCCCTCCGCCAACGAGCATGCCAGGTAGGCATCTTCCTCGGCGTAGAAGTTGGCATTGCTCCTCAGAACCTGCTCGACCACCGTGAGGATGGCCGGGCCGGCAGTCAGGTCGGCAACGGTGCCGTTGAGCATGATGTAGTAGCCGGTGAGCTCACCTCGGTACCAGCGCTCGACGGTGAGTCGAAGGCGCACCATCAGCACATATGCATCCACCCCGTTGAGCATGAGGCTCTCCGGGATGTACATCGTGCCCTTCCGCGTGGCGACGGGGCGTGGCTTCTTGGCGGTGATGACGACGCGCATCTTGACGCGCGCATCATCGAACGCCGGTGGCAGAACCGTGGCTTCCAGGGTCGCAGCGATGCGCTTGGCATCCCACACCTCCTCGGCGGGAGGGATGACGGTTGGCAGACCGAGCGACTCGACCAGTGCCATCACTGGATCGCGCAGCTTCTGAACGAAGGCTGCTCGCGGCAAGCTCGGCTTGAAGCCGTAGTCCGGCGGGAACATGCCGAACAGCTCTTCGGCGGCCCGGTTGGGTCGGTCTCCAGCACGCTCGGCGAGATTGCCGAGAATGCGTCGAAACGATCCGACGTCCGGCTGCAGGGCCATGTTCTCTGTGGCGACCCTGAAGGCTGCCATGTCACCCGCCTGCGCGGCGATGGCCAGCTGCAGAAGCCTCCTGCGCTGGCTGAAGACCTGCGAGTACAACTTCTCCAGCGGCTGGTCGGATGCCGTGTATCCGCTCAGACTTGCGACCTTGGCGGTGAGATCCTGAGCCTGAAGTACGGGGTACTGAGGATTCAACGGGCTGCCGGCGAGAAGAGCTGCACGCAAGCGTGCCAGCACCTCGGGTGTCTGTTCGAACCAATCATGGATCGGCGCCGCTCCATTTGAGGATGCGATAGCGAAGGACTGATCCTTCCAACGGGTTGCGGTTGAGCTCATGCGAGCTCCTTCCTTATGTAGAGAGATGTAGTGGTGCAGTTCGATATTATACTATTTTTATCAGTAATAATCAAGTATTATCTACACCGTCACGAACGTAAGCCAGCAACAGCTAAGAAAGCTTTATGCCCCTATCTTATCGCGCGTTCGCTTGCCCTGTGCTCGCGCGACTACATAGTCGATCATCTCGCCAGCGATGTCCTGCCCGGTGAGACGCTCCACGCCCTTGAGGCTTGGTGAGCTGTTTACTTCGAGGATCAATGGGCCACGCTTTGATCGGATGATATCTACACCAGCAATATTAATACCGAGCGTACGAGCCGCCTTGAGCGCGATGTTTGCCTCCTTCTTGGTGAGTTGGACTGGAAGAACCTGTCCGCCACGATGAGTGTTACTACGGAATTCACCTTCACCGCCCTTACGCATCATCGAAGCCACGATGCGATCGCCTACCACGACTACACGAATGTCAGCGCCGTCAGCTTCTTCCACAAACTCCTGCAAGATGATCTTGGCATTGATCGAGTTGAAGGCCTCAATAATAGACTTGGCAGTTTTCTTAGTCTCACCCAACACGACGCCTGATCCATGAGTACTTTCGAGGAGTTTCACAACTACCGGTGCGCCGCCGACGAGCTCAAGGAGGTCGTTAGCATCAGCTGTCTGGCTCGCAAAGACGGTCTTGGGAATACCCACGCCAGCACGAGCGAGAAGCTGCATCGAACGGAGCTTGTCACGGCTACGGACGAGAGCCAGTGAGCTGGTCGCTGTATAGGCACGCATCATTTCAAACTGACGCAACACAGCCGTACCGTAGTTGGTGTGCTTGGCTGCAATACGAGGAATTACCGCCTGCACATCTTCAGTGATCTCCTGATCGGCAGCGTGTACCGTCTGGTTAGAGCTCTCAATCGCCATATATGCCTTGGTGTAGTTGACGATAATAGCTTCGTGACCACGCGCAACCGCCGCCTCCATGAGACGTTGAGTAGAGTAGTTTTTTCGTCCGGCTGATAGAATGGCGATTTTCATGATTGTGTTTCTCCTCTTGATAGTTCTACATTGACTAGGAAGTTGCCGCGCAACAGCTTGCGGCCGAGCAGCATTGGCACCTTCTGGGTTTGACGGTTCGTAAGGGTGAATTGCGCCTGATAGCCGCGCCCTTGTATACGTACTAGTGTACTGATCTTATAGCGGTTCTGCCGTTGTCCATTGGAGCTTTTTACAAAAACTGCTTCAAAGTCATGACTGACACAATCGACGAGTTCAGTGGTGTGGGTGCGGCCATCGGTGAAGTGCGGGATTTGAAAATGAAGTTCTTTCTTGTTTCCTTTTTCGATCAGGCGGATGTTCTCAGCGTGCAATGCACCACTATATGCACCAGTGTCAGACTTTGCAGCAATGTCGGTGAGGCCAAACTCGGGAAGCCCTACCAGCTCGATGCGTCCGATGACTTTCTTCGGCAGGCCGTGGGTCGACTTACGATGGTAGCGGCGGCGAGTGGTGCGCTTCAGGAACTTTACAAAGCCCTGGATGTTTTCTTCGATATGCGCGCCAGTGACTACTTGCGAACCTTGGTTCACCTCAAGAATAGCCTTGCGTCCGGTCTCTTTGTCGACGATGACGTCTACTCCCGATACTGCAAGATCCATTACCTCGGCAGCCTTGACTGCCAAGTCTAGCACAGCTGTGGGTACCTTTTTGTGCTCAAAGAGCTCAGCCGTTCCGCCAGCCGAAGTATTATTGAGATGCGACGCGCCACTCCCCTTGCGCTTGATCACCATGGCCGGCTCTCCGCCATAGACTTGTACACGCCAATCGCCATCATTTGGAATGAAGTCCTGAATGATCCAGTCGATCTCGGGCTGTTCAGCAATGACCTTGCGGGCTGCTGCAGCAGTCTTTACAAGATAATTATTCTGACCTTTCTCACCATTCGCAGCCTTGATCACCATCGGATACTGCACAAGATCGGAACTCACTACGTCCGCGACGCGTTTCGGCGATGCGTAAACAGTACGCGGCGTAGCAATGCGTGCCGCCCAAAGCTTGAGCATAGTGATAATCTTACCAGCATTACCACGACGCTGAGTGATCGCGTAGTCGATGTATGGCACACCCTTGGCTTCTAGATACACAGCTAGGGCTGCTGCTTGGTCGGGCATACTCTGCCAGTTCTTGAAGTACACAAAGTCGTAGTCGGCTGGGTCTTTCTTCGTACGCCAGTCGATGACTTTGGCCTTGCGCTTATCGATCAGGAAGACCATATCTTCGATCGCTGCAACATCAGCGTCCGCAAATGAGAAGTCACCATACTTCTTGAGGCGCTTCACAAAACCATCAAAACGAGTCGATCCAGCTGCCGCCTCACGGGCAAACATGAAGAGAATTCGCGGCTTCTGCATAGCTGGTCGTGTCATGACTGTGTCTCCATTCGTGATTTCATATAGGCCAGCATGATGCCCATTTTCTTCTCAGGCTCGACACCAAGCTCGATACCAGGTGATTCATTAATCTCCAGAATGCTGTGCTCGCCAGTCTGCTCATTGATAATCAGGTCGAGTCCACAGAACTCCTCCCGGCCGAGCAGCTTGGCTGCTTTGAGTGTATCAGCCATCTGATCTTCGGTGAGTTCGGATGGGTCGAGGAATTCGCCAGCTGCACCCTTGGATGTGTTATTGAGATGGGTCTCGGCGCTATTGCGTGATCGCTTGAGCACGAGTTTGACCTCACCACCGAAGATCAGAACGCGGTAATCAAACTGGTTTGGAATAAAGCTCTGAATAATAAACGTCTCCTGCGGATTCTCATCCAAGTGAGCAACAAGCTCGGCATAGTCGTGAACCAAAAAATTCATAGCACCACCAAAGGCTTTCACGCTTTTGAGAATGAATGGGTACTCAATTGGATGGTCCGCGCGAAAGATCGACTTGAGCTGAGTATTTGAAGACGTGATGCCATCTGGAATCGAGAGCCCATTATCGGCCAAGAGAGCCATTTCGGCCAGCTTAGAGTCTGGAAGGATCTGTCGAACCTGCGGCGAGAAGTATGGCACCCTCTTGCGGTCCAAGTAAGCGGCGGCGGCCAATGCCTGCTGTGGAGCCTTGGTAAAAAGCTCAAAGTATACGAGTCCAAACGAAGATAGATCACGTCCGGTCATTGTTTCGGTGATCTCCATCTTATTATCTTTGTAGGAAATAACGAGGTCCTTGAGTGAGCCCTGATGCAGAGTCAAACCAAAATCAGCCGCCTGGCTCGTCAGACGGTCGAAGAGTGTCTTGTAGTAGCCTTTTTTGTGGGACTTAAAGCTAAAAAAGACCAGCACATCATGATTGTGTGGCTTGGTGGTCATAGTGCTTATATTATACCTGTTTTTAAGATCTTTGTAAATACCTTTACTCAGTTGGACGAGTCTGTAGATTGGCATAGAAACGATCTTTTTTGGCTCGCCAGAAAGCCGTCTGACGGATCAGTCGCCGCTTGTCACGCCCTACTACTAGTGGAAGCAAGGCCTCTTCGGTATAGACGCCGTCTTGAGAGCCCTTGCCCATAACAGTACTGCTTACGGCTACATGCCGTTTGAGATAGGCACCGGCTGCTCGGGCCGACTCGAATGTATGCACTTGGTCGGACTTCATGCCTGCCTGTATCGCAGCAGGTGCTAGATAGCGAGTAGAATCTTCGCCTATCGCAATGAGCACATCAGCCGACTGCGCTACTCTCCTACCGACAGCCCGGTGCTCGCGAGGGCTATGGTCGCCGAGTTCATTCATACTGCCCAAGACAGCGATACGTGGTGCCGGGAACCGAGCCAGGGTATCAAGCGCCGCACCCATCGAGATAGCGTTCGCGTTGTAGCAGTCGTCAATGATGAGAGACTTACGAATGCCCCGCAATGGATTGAGACGACCTCGCACCGGGTAGAGCAGCTTGAGTTCGGCAATTGCATCGGGGATGTCACCGCCCAGCACATCCGTCACGGCCAATGCCGCGGAGTATGCCACGCCAGAGTGCTGACCGATCTGATTGCTCGGCACGTCCCATTCTTGCATGCCATGTCGGATTACGAAATTGCTGAGCTGGTCTATGCCAACCCCAGCCACTATCAATCGATAGTCGGCTGTTCGGGCGCTACCATAACTCTTCACTCGCGGATGATTGTCGACCACTACCTTCAGCGATGAAAAGTCAGCATTGTAGATAACTGACTCACTATGCTCGATAAGGCTCTGCATCTGTAATGTGATGTCATCCTCGGCGTGATCCGATGCGTGCACCTTGGCGAGACTTGTCAGCACAGAGATCGTAGGCTGCAACACCTCTATCAGGTCAAGCTGGTTGGTAAGTGATATCTCAGATATTTCCAACACTACCAGCTCATATGGATATTTCTTGCTGAGCCGCAAAATGCGCGGCACATCTTCTACCCAAAAACGCCGTCCGCGAATGTTCTTGTTGGGGCGCAGGCCGAAGAACGCCATGAGGGGGCCTCGGTCAAAGTTGCTCTTGAGGCTGCGAGTGAAGACTGGCCAGCTACCAGAGATGGCTCGCGCCACAGCAGCCCGCGTCGAAGTCTTGCCGAGACTACCAGTCACGACAATAACCCGAGGCGACTGCTTGCGCATGACTCGCCGGATACAGCTGATCAAAAAACGCCTGAGGAGGCGTTCGTAGAGCGTTTGCTTCATCGATTTAGCCTAGTGGAAATACTCTCTCGATACAAGCTCCGGGCCTCATGCAGTCTATTTCTTGCCCTTCTTGCCTTTACCGGCTGAGTCGTCTTCTTTGGCCTTCTTCTTCCAGAGTTGTAGCAAGATGAGCCAGAAAATTAAACCTACGAGCCACCACGAACGATTATTCATCGCGATAGCTGCAAGATTATAGTCATTCTCCAACTGGCTTTGTTCCCCTGATGGCAGGTAACTAAAGACATTCGCTAGAAGCGTTGCTGCAGTAAGTAATGAGAGTACCATGCTGCGTATAGAGAAGTGGCCGCCGACTGATGGTGCTTTGCCCAGCGACATGAGCACCAGAATAGTACCAAGGATACCGAGCTTGATCATCATTTCTTCACCGCCCCCGCTGCCAGACTTGGAGAGCTGTGTCATTGCGAGATTTGTCAGTTGGTCAGCCGCGAAGAGCCCAGCAAGTAGTGCAAGTGCCACCCGCCGGAGTCGGGTTTCACCGAAGAGAAAGGTGAGTACAAAGAACACGCCAAGCACACCAAATATCAGGAAGTTGGGATCGACGTGAACTGAGCCAAATTGCATACGCTTATTGTAACATTTTCAGACAATAATAAAGTTGACAAAAGTACGTAATGCGGCGTACGATGACCACTGTCCATTCCCGTACTTCCCCGAGAGGATTTTCATGATCAACACGAGTACCTCAGTCACGTCGGCAGCCAGAGATGAGAAGCAGGTCAGCGTCAAGCCACCACTCGCCCTCTCCCTCGAAGCCGCCGACATGTCGGAGTTTGCGGATCGGCTGAACCGCACCATTCCGGAGCTCGACGTCACTGCTTGCCGAATCGAGAACGGCACTCTGGTGGTCAGCGTCCGCTCCAACCGCCTCAGTGAGGTGGTGCAGCGTTACATCGAACGCGCCCTGGCCGCTCTGGCTGGCTGCAAGGTCGGCGTGCAGGAGACGCTCAGCGGCAACCACGCCGCCTTTGAGCGGCAGCCCTTCACGCCGATGGCCATCGACTCCAGCGTGCCCTTCGGCTTCGGAGGTGCCAGCGCCGGCTGAGCCACACCTCACATTCACCCATCAAGCCTCCCTGTCCCACCAGACAGGGAGGCTTTGTCCGTCTCAGCCTTGCTAGCGGAACAGAACCCATATTGACATTTACACCTTAAGGATGTAATATTTGCTCCGATGTAACTCTACTCATCTGGAGCACCCATGACCATTGCACCCCACTTCGGTACCGATACCTACCAACTGAGCGTCACACACCTCCCGCACGGTTTCAGCAGCGACTGCCAGGACGGCAAGTTCTGGAAGGCCGGAATCATTCGTGAGCGACTGGAACGCATCGGCGGCATCGCGCTCGACGGCCTCCTCCTCTCCATCGCCAGCCCTCGCGGCGAACTGGTGATCCGCTTCCGCACGGCCCTTCTGAGCGAAGCCGCCGCCCGGAAAATCGACATCGCCATCCGCGAAGTGCCCGGCTTCGAGTCGGTCCACACCTCCAAGGCCACCCTTACTCAGCGATCCCCACCCAGACCGTCCTTCGAGGACGACCTCTGGGATGAGTGGGAAGTACCGCCGGCACCAACCGATGCGCCGCTGACCAATCCCCTCAACCTGAGGTCGCACCCGCCGGAGTACTTCGAGCGAATCATGTGCGACGGCTAGTCCTTCCCCGACCCCTACGCAAGCCAGCGTAGGGGTCTTGTAATTTTATTGACAGCACTGAGCGACAGATGTAGGCTATCACCACAAACCCACTCGACCCGGGAGAACCTTCTATGAGTACAACTGAGTCAGGCACTGATCTGGCTGGCCCCACGCGTCAGCCCCTGCCCACCAAGTGGCTCGTTGTCGACCGATCCGTCGACAGGCGAGGACAACTCACGCTCGCCTTTTCCTTCTATGAAGACAACTGGCTCCAACTGTTGGCCCACCACGGTGATGACCCGTTCGTGAAGCTCTATGTGGTAGCGCCGGAGCTGCCCTCATGTACGCGCCTCGGCTCCATCGGTGATGGCTTTCACCTCATCCTCAACCGCGACGACTTCGCGGACAAATCAGCTCTACCGAGTGATGCCGAGGTCAGGCCACTCATTCACGCCGTCTTGAGAATTCTGCAGGAGATGTCAGGCTACGAGTGGCTGTACAGCCTCACCGACCTCACTCTCGCCTAGACTCAAGTGCCCATGCTTTCTTTTACAAGCATGGGCTTCGTAATTTAATGAAAGAGGCTTTTTTTCTGACCTTTGCGATAGTCCTGCAAGGCTGCTTTCTGTTTGGCCGTCAGCTTAGTTGGAATATGAATACTAACCTCCACGAGATGATCACCGTGCTGGTTCGAGCCCGGTACGGCTACCCCTTTGCCACTCAACTTGAGTACTTTGCCTGGCTGCGTTCCAGCTGGGACCTTAATTGTTACATCGCCCTCAAGGGTCTTGATCTCAACCTCGGTACCGAGAGCGGCATCGACCATATCAACCTTTACGCGACTCACAATGTGTGGACCCTGCCGTTCAAAGTTGCGATCTGGACGAACGTGAATCTCTACGTACAGATCGCCACGTTGTCCTTGGCTCCCATACTCACCGCGTCCACCGACGCGAATCGTCTGACCGTCATCAATACCGGCTGGCACTTTGATCTTCACCGTTTCAGACTTACGCTCATTGGTGCTGCGATCCATAATACGCAGACTGAGCTCGCGCTCGACTCCATGGATAGCTTCCATAAACTCAATGGCCAGAGCGACCTGGACGTCGCGCGGACGACCACGCACCGTGCTAAATAAATCGCCAAACATATCGCCAAAGCCTCCGGCTTGTTCGCCACCAAAGTCGAAATGAATTCCGCCAAAATCAAATCCACCAGCTCCACCACCAAAGGGATTACCCCCGCCTGGTCCGCCCGCGTTGGCTGCGCCAGCCGCATGACCATACTGATCGTAGGCAGCGCGCTTCTGATCATCGGAGAGTACCTCATAGGCCTCACCAACTTCTTTGAACTTCGCTTCGTCACCGCCCTCGCGATCGGGATGGTGCTTTAGAGCCGCCTTCTTAAAAGCCTTCTTGATATCGTCGGGGCTCGCATCGCGCTGTACTCCGAGGATATCGTAGTAATCACGCTTTTCGGCCATCGGTCTTATCCTTCTTTTGGGCAGGCGCTGGTCCTGGCAGAATGCTCGCTAGACGAGAGCCGGTAAATACGCTTGGCTGATCGGCGGCGGGCTTCTGTCGATTAGTATTGTTATTATTTCGTCCACGTCGTTGCTGATTCTGTGGCTTTGGCTTTACTTCCTGAGCTGGAGCTGGCTGTTCGGCGTGAGTGTGCTCAGTCGCTTGCGGCTTCTGCTGCTGTGTCGTGCCTTTGCCTTTGACCTCGCCAACTTTTGGACGAGCCTTTGATTCAGGATCAGACTTGGACTTTGGTGCCAATACGGCAGCGGCGAGCTTGGTAGTAATCGTAAATCGGCTGGTCGCATTCCGCGCGAGAGCCGCATTGCTCACGCCGCGGAATCCAACATAAATCACTTCGGAGCCACGTCGCTTGGACTCTTCGAGCGCCGGCATGAGGTCTCCATCTGAGCTCAAGAGGACGAGTCGAACATTCTCGCCTGATGCACGGATGAGATCAGTCGCGATAGTTACATCTGTTCCCTTCTCGGTCAAAACAGGCTCACGGTGTCCGCACTCCACGCATGGTTTGCCGTCACGGACGAGCAAGTGACCTGCTTCGATATATTCGACCTTTTGGTCAGCCAGGACCTTCTGCCAGACTTCAGAGTCGGCTAGGTAGCGCTCAGTACGTTCTTTCAGCTCTGGCGTACGGTCAATAATGTGGATCTTGGAGGCATAGTAGCGGATACTCGAGTCCTTCACACCTTCATCTTGCAGGGTATTCACAAAGAGCTTGCGAATATCCACACGTGCCAGCTCATCGCGGTAGCGGATGAGGCGGCCTTTAGCCAATGTGTCACGTAGTTGGTAGACGAAGTTTTCGCCATCAATAAAAAATATTGTCTTCATAGTTATACTCGTTTATGTAATAGCTTAAAGTGCTTGAAGCTATCTTTGATTAGTTCTGATTCGCCGTCTGGCTTGTTGATTTCATCTGTGAGCCAGATCGACTTGACCTTCTTCAAATCCGACGCTGCTGCGGTCGGCCCACCGATGTTGCGCAGCATGACGAGAAAGTAAAAGGCCTTCGCTGTAGGATCATACGCCTTTTCGGCGCTGTTGAGAAACTCAAACGGTTTCCCATTGAATACTTCGTTCATCAGACGAGACACCGTCTCGCCCGCTTTGACGTCCGACTGTGGATCCCACTGGATGTTCAGACTGTCATTATTCTGCTTGATCCACACGTCATCGCCTTCGACGACGTAGATATGAATAGTACGGAGATTATCAGGTGTTTCAGTCATTATTTTGTCTCCTTCTGTTTTGGTTTCTTAGTATGCATTGTCTCATTTCTGTAGGTTATGAAGCCAGCCGTCAGGGCGCCAAGGAAGCTCACAGCCGCGACGTCTACCGGGTGGTAACGGACGTATACTGAGGGCCCTGTGCACATCCTAAGGTCCATGGAGGGCGTGCCTCCGGTCTCAGACTGCTGCGTGAAAAAATACACATCACGCCATGAGTTTTGGTAGTTTGATTCGCTACTACAGGTTTGATCAACCTTAGTAGTGATCGTTGTGGTAGCGAAGTAGCCTGCTGAGAGGAGGAGCAGCACTGCCAAGCTCATGGCGATGAGTGTCTTCATACTTCTAGTTTACTTCTTTTTCGATCATTTTTATTTTACGATCTCGCCTTCTTCTGCTGTATCGTCTTTCTTCTCACCTGTCTGGTCTTCAGATGTTTCAGCTTCTTCTGGCTTGGCAGCCGCTTCCTTATCGGCTTCTGCCTTGTACATCGCTTCACCAACCTTGGTCAGCTTGTCAGACAATGTCTCCGTAAGCTTCTTGACATCTTCGATGTCTGGTTCCGTCTCGGCAAGTTTATCCTTAAGGGCCTTAGAGGCTTCTTCGACGTCTTTCTTGATCGCTTCGTCGACCTTGTCACCGGCGTCCTTGAGGCTTTTCTCGGCCGTGTAGATCATGGTGTCGGCGTGGTTCTTAGTCTCGACCTGTTCCTTCTTCTTCTTGTCTTCGTCGGCGTGAGTCTCAGCGTCTTCTTGCATCTTCTTGATCTCTTCGTCGCTGAGATTGGCCGAGTTCTGGATGGTGATATTCTGCTCTTTGCCGGTCGCCTTGTCCTTAGCGGACACACTCACGATACCGTTTGCATCGATATTGTAGTTGACTTCGATCTGCGGGACACCACGCTGGGCCGGTGGGATACCATCGAGGATGAATCGTCCGAGCACTTTGTTGTCAGCCGCCATCTCGCGCTCACCCTGCAAGACCACGATCTCGACAGAGCTTTGGTTGTCAGCCGCAGTTGAGAATACTTGGCTCTTGCTGGTTGGGATGGTCGTGTTGCGCTCGATGAGCTTGGTCATAACAGAACCCATCGTCTCGATACCGAGTGAGAGTGGTGTGACATCGAGGAGGAGAACGTCTTTGACTTCTCCACCCAGGACTCCACCCTGAATAGCTGCGCCAATAGCGACGACTTCGTCTGGATTCACACCCTGAAGTGGCTTCTTGCCGAAGAATTCTTCAACTTTCTTCTGCACGAGCGGCATACGAGTCATACCACCAACGAGGATGATCTCGTTCATGTCAGTTTTCTTGAGTCCAGCATCCTTGAGAGCAGCCTCACATGGCTTGAGTGTGTCGTCGATCAGCTTCCCGACGAGCTCTTCGAGCTTGGCGCGAGTGAGCGACAGATTCATGTGTTTCGGACCACTGGCGTCAGCCGTGATGAATGGAATATTTATCTCACTCTCCTGGGTAGTTGAGAGCTCGATCTTGGCCTTTTCAGCCGCTTCCTTGAGGCGCTGCATAGCGGCCTTGTCCTTCTTGAGGTCAATGCCCTGGTCTTTGTTAAACTCATCGACCAGCCAGTTGATGATGACATTATCAAAGTCATCTCCACCGAGGTGTGTGTCACCATTGGTCGACTTTACTTCAAAGACTCCATCACCGAGCTCGAGGACCGATACGTCAAACGTACCGCCACCGAGGTCGTAGACGACGACTTTTTCTTCTTTCTTTTTGTCGAGGCCGTAGGCCAGAGCAGCTGCAGTTGGCTCGTTGATGATGCGCTTCACTTCGAGACCAGCGATCTTACCGGCGTCTTTGGTAGCCTGTCGTTGCGCGTCATTGAAGTAAGCCGGTACAGTGATGACCGCTTCGGTGACAGTGTCGCCGAGATACTTCTCCGCATCAGCCTTGAGCTTGGAGAGAATCATGGCTGAGACCTCTTCTGGTGTGTAATCCTTGTCGCCAATGGTCACTTTGACGTGACCGTCAGCCTTGACGATCTTGTACGGCATGAGGTCGATGTCACGCTTGATTTCAGGATCTTCGATCGTACGACCGATCAGTCGCTTGACTGAGAAGATCGTGTTGTCGGGGTTGATCACAGCCTGTCGCTTGGCAACCTGTCCGACGAGTCGCTCGCCATTCTTGTTGACCGCAACGATCGATGGAGTCGTACGCGCACCTTCGATGTTTGAAATAATTGTTGGGTCTCCGCCTTCCATCACAGCCATAGCTGAGTTGGTGGTTCCGAGGTCAATTCCGATAATCTTTGCCATTATTTATTCTCCTTCTTAGCTGCTTCTTGTTTCTTGTCTTCGTTACGCTTCTTGATGAGTGCGAGAGCTTTCAAAAATTCATTCATTCGATGGGCCCTTTCTGCGAGCGTGAATTAATTGCTGTAAAGATAATAACCGTAAGTGCAAGTATGATACTGAAGCCGATAATTACCTGAACAAAAATCATTGTGACGCGAAAGAGCAGAACAGCGAGGATGAAAGCTAAAATCGCCGTCAAGATGATTTTAAGTTTTGGTTTGTTCATGCGGTATCCTCCTTAGCGTCATCAATGTCTTGTTGGTTTGGCTGAAAAGCTCCTGAGCTCACGCGAACGGTGGCTGGGCGGACGACCCGATCGCCAATGATATAGCCCGGAGTGAGCGTTTCAAGCACGATCCCCTCTGGCTTGTCCGACTCAACGTACTCCAGAGCTTCATGCTCTGTGGCATCAAATTCCTGGCCGGCTGGATCAAATTTCTTGACGCCCATGTCGGACAGAATTGTCTCGAGCTGCGAGCCAACATAGCTCATCCCCTGTGCCCATGGATCACTCGTGAGATGCTCAGGAAGATGAGTGGCTGCTCGGTCAAAATTATCAAGGGCCGGAAGAAGGTCAGAGAGCACTGATAGCTTGGCGCTATTCATGAGCTCGCTACGCTCACCAGCGACGCGTTTCTTGTAGTTTTCAAAGTCTGCCTGAACACGCTGAAGATCAGCTGTAAGTACTTCTACTGGATCGATCTTGGGCTGCTTCTTTGCAAACTTAGATGACTTTGCGCCCTTTGGTTGTTCGGGAATTTCTGGTGTGTTATCTGATGGTTTAGGCATTGAAGACCTCCTCTAATTTTTGTCCGGTGAGCTGAACGAGTCCGGTGACTTTGGCGTAATCTTGTCTGGTCGGTCCGACGACGCCGACGTAGGAATACGGCGAGTAAGGGCTCTCGAATCGAGCTAGCACCATGGCCATTCCGCTCGAACGGGCGAAGGGGTTCTCTGCGCCGATGAAGATGCCCATGTCATCGCGAAAGCCTCGACCGTAGAGCCATTCACTCATAGCATCTAGATAGCGAGCGGCGGCGGCGGCCTGTAGGGCGTGAGCGAACTCCGGCTGCGAAAAGAGCTGGTGGAGACCATGGAAGTACACATTGTCCGCGAGCGTAGCAAAAGCCATATTACCAGTCAGATCTGACAGAGTCTCAGTCGCAATTTTAATAGCATGATCCGTTCGGTCTTTGAGGCTCGCAACGCGCTTCTCCATCGTCATAGCCGTACGAGTAGCCATTTCGCTACCAGTAAGGTTATTGACGTAAAAGCGATAGCCTTTGTCGGTAGGTACGCGCCCTGATGAGATGTGGGGCTGATAGATGTAGTCTTCGCGCTCCAGAGCGGCCATATCGGCTCGGATCGTCGCACTCGACACATCAAACGTCTCAGCAAGAGCATGGCTCCCAACAGGTTCGGCTCCATGGGCGTACTGACGAATGATTTCAGCTAGAATAGCTGCTTGTCGTGCGGTGATAGACATAAGTGGTTGTAAGATAAAACGTCGTTTATATCGAGAAAATTCAGTCTCGTGCTACACATATTCTAGCACTGTATATTGCTGAGTGCCAGTACCCCTATACTACAAAAACTAGCACTCTCATGTCAAGAGTGCTAGTTTTATTTATTCATACCATTATTGTACGCGGACGGTGCTCAAGATGTCCCGATATAGCTGTCGACTCGCCGCTTCATTCTTAGAATTTCCGATATAAAGGCTGTAAAGATTGCCTGCAATAATGCCGATCATTCCATCATTATCTATTTTTACACCGATATCCAATTGGCCATCCCCGACGATACAGAGTGGTTCAGACTCCGCACAAAGGACTTCATCTTCTTTTACCAAAATCAATGACTTAGGCCTCGTATCGCTAAGTCGATATGCCCAAGATGCATCGCTAGGGTTCGAACGTCCACCACCGCCAATCGTCAAAGACACATAGTCGCCTGTCACCGCATCGTACTCCTTATATGTACGCACAGTCTCACTCGGATCATCGATTGTTTCTTGCCAACCTGCAGGTACATCAATCGTAACTTCCTCCATAGCTACTCTGCGGTATCCATCTTTGACCGGCAAAACTGCGGTTGGCGTAGATTTTGCAACAGGCGCAGTAGCCTTCTTGCCCATAAAAAGTGCGTAGTATACAAGTCCACAAATAATAATGAGGGCAACAAGCAGGACGACAATGAGATGAGCTGATCCTTTGCGCATAGAGTGGTTCCTTTTATTCTTACGCTTATGATAGCAGTTTGAGATCGCAAAAACGTCAAAAACATTGCATATATCCTCAGG
This sequence comes from uncultured Candidatus Saccharibacteria bacterium, assembly GCA_937996675.1. Classification (GTDB taxonomy): domain Bacteria; phylum Patescibacteriota; class Saccharimonadia; order CAILAD01; genus CALKUN01. The sequence continues at coordinate 16,673 of CALKUN010000113.1, read as the reverse complement.
TCATGCTACTATGTCAAATCGTCTTTTTTCAGGACGTCATATCTTATGAACACAGCTACGCTCGAACAACGCCAAATACTCGAAGCCCACACCCGACAACTCCGCCGGGCGAATTCGCCGTTGTCACAAAAGATCCGTAGCCTGCGCACATCAATGCCGACCCTGAAATCTGCCCTCACGGTGGTGGCCTACCTCTTTATATTCTCAATTTGTTTCCAGGCAAGTCGTAATGACTTTGAGTCAAAGTCTTCGGCATTCTTATCGGTAGACAATGGCGGTAGCGCCACAAGTCAGCCAGTCCTGTCTGCCAGCTCAGCACCAAAGCCAACCCCAATAGCCGCCAAGCCAGAAGCGAGCTCAAGCGTCACTACCCTCCCGGCTACTGATCAACCAAGCGAATCGGGTCCAAGTCAGGCTGAACAATATACTGCTACTGGCTATGCCTACGGTCAATGTACCGCCTATGTCTCAAAACGCCGTCCCATTCCTCAGAACTGGGGCAACGCCCGTGACTGGCTGACTCGTGCCAAGGCTGCAGGCTTCACGACAGGACCAAATGCCCGTCCAGGTGCAATCGGTCAGACTACAGCCGGCCGCTATGGTCACGTTGTGTATGTCGAAAAGGTCGAAAATGGCCGGGTCTACGTATCAGAGATGAACTATGTTGGCTGGAACCGACTCAGCTACCGTTGGGCACCAGAAACCTCGTTTAGCTACATCTATTAGTTTTGCGGCATTGAGTATGTCTCAATAGCCCTAAGGTAGCTCGTCTGAAATGCCTCCAAACGGACGAGTGCCAAGTCAGCAGTCGAACGTATGTAGCTGTAGTAGCATAGCCCAAGCATGAAAAATATTGCGAGTCGTAACTTCATATTCTTCCCAGACTACGAGCGTGAGCTTTTTCAGGTCAAGCCTTGGGTTACAGGCCTCGTTGCTTTAGCATCTTTCGGATTGAGCCGAGCTCGGCACTCTCAGCTAGAACCAACCGATCAAAGTGTATTTCGTGTAATGGCGGTTCGGGCAATACTACTTCAACCGGGGAATCGTCCACACCCAACGTGAGGTGCGGAGCACGGCCAGCGTATTTATCAAAACGATCTCTACCGATATCACCTTCGAGCACCGCGCGAATGTGCCTCGCGAGTGACTGCAGGCTGGAGGATAACGCTACGTCGTAGAGTATGTAGCCCTCTTCAGGCGAGAAGTGAAGTTTCTCGAGCGGAGAGGTAGCCGGGACAAGGACTACACCCTCCAGCTTGCTCCAATACTCCAGGGCGGTAGCTTCTTCGGCCTCAAAAGCCACAATAGTGATATGCGGATGATGGTCTTGATCAAGGCGAAAGCCTGGGCCACTCACCGGCAATGACTGTGAATATTCGATGAGCTGCTTGGTTTCACGTTGTGTAGGCAAGAGTGCGATTCGATACTTCATATCACTCCTAATCGCGCTTAATAAGATCCATAAAGACGTCACTCGGTACTGACACCTTGCCGAACTGCTTCATTCTTGCCTTACCCTTCTTCTGCTTCTGAAGAAGTTTTTTCTTGCGTGAGACGTCTCCGCCATAGAGTTTGGCCGTCACGTCTTTACGCACCGCTGAGATATTTTCACGGGCGATGAACTTCGCGCCAATGGCTGCCTGCACGGCGACTTCAAAGTTTTGTCTCGGAATGAGCTCTTTGAGTCGAGCGCAAATCTTCTTGCCATATGCCACAGACTTAGATCGAGCAGTGATTGTACCCAGTGCGTCCACCTTATCTCCACCGAGTAAGATATCTACTCGGACGAGATCGCCAACCTCATAGCGGTCCCACTCATACGAAAGCGAAGCGTATCCAGCCGTGAGGCTCTTGAGGGCGTCATAAAAATCCGTCAGCACTTCAGCTAGAGGCGCCTCAAAGCCCAACACGGCACGAGTCTCATCAAGATAGTCGAGCTTGGTCTGCCTGCCTCGAGCATCAATGATCAGCTGTAAGATACCGCCGATAAACTGACTAGGCGTCACGACTTCACCACGTACCCATGGCTCGGCAATCTCTAGGATAGTACTGGCATCCGGCAACGCACTAGCCTGCTCAATGATGCTCTGGTCACCGTTCGTCATAGTGACCTTATGGCTCACGCTTGGACTCGTCACGATGAGGTCGAGATCAAATTCGCGTTCCAAACGCTCCTTGATGATCTCAAGGTGCAGCAAGCCGAGGAAACCAATGCGCATACCAAATCCCAAGGCGGCTGAGTTCTCTGTGGAATACGACAATGACGCATCATTGAGGGCCAGCTTCTCGAGTGAGTCTTTGAGCTTGGGATATTCTTCCTGGCTGGTCGGATAGAGACTCGCGAAGATAAGTGGCTGTACCTTCTTATATCCGGGCAGCGGCTTAGTGTCCTTCTGGGTCTCCAGAGTGACAGTATCTCCCACGCGCGCAAACTGGACTGACTTAATATTGGTCGTAACGTAGCCAATCTGGCCGGTGGTCAGCTCCTGATCAGTCACACGACTGGGGATAAAGTGTCCTGTCTCAAGAGCCAAGCTTGAGCTCTCTGATTGGATGAGGCGAATTGGCTGATTGGTTTTGATCGAACCGTTCACCATGCGCAGATATAGGATGACGCCCTGATACCCATCAAAAATCGAGTCAAAGACGAGCGCCTGAGTCTCATCGCTATCGCTAGTCGGGGCTGGCACGTCGATCACGATGCGATCGAGCAACTCCGCCACGCCTTCACCGGTCTTGCCAGAGATCTTACCAATCGAATTCGGATCCACACCTAGCAGCTGTCCGACTTCTTTGGCTACCCGCTCAGGCTCCGCGGCGGGAAGATCAATCTTATTGAGGACCGGGATAATAGTGAGCCCGGCTTCAATCGCCATGTAGACATTTGCCAGGGTTTGCGCCTGAATACCCTGCGTACAATCGACTACTAAAATAGCCCCTTCGACGGCTGCAAGCGACCGGGAGACCTCATATGAGAAGTCGACGTGACCAGGCGTATCAATGAGGTTGAGCTCATGACCTTTCCATCCCATGCGAGCTGGCTGGAGCTTAATCGTAATACCCTTCTCCTGCTCGAGCTCCATGGTATCCATGATCTGCGCCTTCATATCACGGCCTGACACAGTGTTTGTGATCTCTAAGAGACGATCGGCCAGTGTCGACTTACCGTGATCGATGTGTGCAATGATGCAGAAATTGCGTATCTTATCCACGGCCCCACACTTTCTTGCGCAGCTTATTCAGATACTTCGACTCGGTCAAGCGCCAGACAGCCCGCGTCTCCTCGACTCGCAGAATCCAACAGATCGCAAAGTAGATCAGACCACCGACAATACAAACGATGAGAAACTTTGGACCAAGTACGCGCCATCCCCGCTCATCACGGTAGAGCGGGAAGAAGACGGTGATGAGTCCATACATAACCCCAGACATAACTGCTGCTGCAAAGAAAACTTTGGCGGCGAGCCAAGCAATTGCACGGACACCGTAATCACCAATCTTGCGCTTGAGCATAAAGAGCAAGAACAAAAGCTCAATTGATGTGACAAGTGAGATAGCCATAGCCAGACCTGGTACACCAAATTCCTTGGCCATCCAAAAACTGAAGAACACATTGAGCCCAAGTGTCATGAGACTCGTAAAGAGTGGTGTGCGAGTGTCTTCGAGCGCGTAGAAGATACGTGCCACAACGTAAAAAACTGATTGAGCGATAATCACGCCGGATAGCCAGCCTAGCACGTCGGCCGTAACCTGATCACCAAACCCGAGTAGCAGGCGGACGATATATCCACGCATAATGACCGCTACGGCTGCAGCCGGCACAACCAGGAAGAGTACAAACTTAATACTCTGTCGGATAGAGTGCGGCAAACGCTCAGGATCATGCGACTTAGCTGAACGGATGAGTGATGGGAAAATAGCGGTCGCGATCGCTGCACCGAAGAGGCCTAGCGGCACATTACTGAGGTTATTAGCGAAGTAGAAGCTCGTCAGTGATCCGGCAGCAAGCTGTGAGCCGATAGCCGTCACGACGATGATATTGATCTGCTCGAGGCCCATGTCGAGCGAGCGTGGGATCATAAGCTTGATAATACGGAAGACGGCTGGGTCGCGTAGATTAAGTCGGAAGCGATATCGAAAATCAAGACCACGTAAACCAAACCACTGCATGAGCGTCTGCAAAGCGGCACCCGTTACGACACCGAGCGCTACGCCATATATTGGCGTATTAAACATCGGTGCGAAGAAGATGATCCCGATGATGATCCCGACATTGTAGAATACACTGGCTAGCGCAAAGAGCAAGAAGCGCTGGAAAGACTGCTGAATGGCGCCGAGAACAGAAGAAACACCAAAGAGTAACGGTGTAATGAGCATGATGCGCGTCAGGTCAACCGTCAGCTGAAATCGCTCGGGATCAAAGCCTGGTGCTATGAGCTTCACGAGTGGACCAGTCCAGATCATGGCAACGAGACCAAATCCGAGCGTAGTTATTATAATAAAGTTGAGAATAGTGCTGGCAATATTCCAGGCATCTTCGATCTTCTTACGCTCAAGATATCCTACGAAAACCGGGATGAAAGATACAGCGAGTGCACCAGAAACAAGCAAGGTGAATAGCAAGTCAGGAATACGGAAGGCAGCTGAGTAAGCATCGGTCTGAGCCGAGAGACCAAAGTTTGAGGCCAAGAGACGATCGCGCACCAGCCCGAGCATACGGCTCAACAAATACGAAAGCGATATTAATGTTGCCGCAATCGAAATCGAACGCTGCTTATTGATGCGCTTCAGGATATTGCGGACAGATAGCTTGGTGAGGGGCTTGGATGAAAAACTAGGCATAAATAGTATCGATCATAAAAAAATGGAGTCGCGGACGGGCTACCCGTATTTCCGCGACCTCACAGTTCTAAACTCTGCACCTATTCTACCCTGTAGGACTCTTAGTGCCAACCCCTTTATCCTTATGCTTGAGCGCTACTCGATACTATTGCATAATTTAGGTCCGCACCCGCCGGAGAGGACTGCCTCGAAGGCCAAAAAGAAAGAGCGAGGAATGCCTCAATCTACCCTAGATCAAATTGATTTTCTCATGCCATCAGAACGGCGTGCGTTCACCCCAGAAGAATGGATCCAGCTCGCCGAGCTACGAGCCAAGACCATGGTGGGGCTTCTTGAAAAGTACCGGTTCCCTACCCTTGGCTCCTTGAAGCTACTCACCAACCAGCGAGGCAGCCTTTGCCCAATGCGATTGTCCGGACGACTGGCAGAGTGGTCCGGGAAGCGCGGCATCTACATGCTGGCTCCCAGCACGCGCGCAATGCCTGCGTCCATTGCCTCCACGCACAACCTCACCGTCATACAGCTCAAAGAGGATGCCACCTGGTCAACCTTGTGGATTGAGTACGAGAGGACGGATGAAGGGGGTGAGGTCGTGAAGATCATCGCGCCCAGCCAAAACGGCTGCACTGTAGAAAGCCTCTCGGGCATGGGCCTTATCTCGCCTCAAGAAATCTGTAGCGGACTCAACAGGGTGCTGCAGGATCTCATCAACGAACAGCGGACTCGGCTGGTGGCTCTCGAGTCAGAGCAGCATGGCATCACTGTGCAAGATTGCGTTCTCAGGCTCTGGGAGAGGACAAGCGGCTAGCGCTCAGGTCCAGCAAAAAAACAAAAGACCCTCGGTACACACCGGGGGTCTTTTCACATCTGTTTAATTCTTAGACTTCGTCGGTGACGGGCGATACACCTTTCGGATCTTTCTTCTTGGCCTTATCGATGCTCTCAAAGAGTTTTACAAACTCTGGACCTTCAATGGTCTCTTCTTTGAGAAGCTTCTCAGCAATCGCATCAAGCTTATTGCGATGGACTTTGAGCGTAGCTTCGGCACGTTTGGTAGCTTCAGCCATGATGAGGGCCACTTCTGCATCAATCTTATCTTGGGTCTGTTCGGAGAAGTTCTTCTCACCACCGAATGATCGACCCATGAATGAAGACTCTTCTCCACCAAAGACTTGGTTGCGGAGTCCGCCAGTCCCCATACCAAAGTCCATAATCATACGACGAGCGATACCGTTAGCATGCTGGAGGTCAGACGATGCTCCAGTTGTGATATCGCCGAAGATCATTTGCTCGGCCGTACGCCCACCGAGACTCATAGCGATGTCGTCGAGGAAGTCTGACACTGAATGATAATTGCGGTCTTCTAATGGGAGTGACCACGTTACACCACCAGCCATACCTCGAGACACAATCGAAACCTTGTGAACTGGATCGCAGTTTGGCAGAACGTGTGAGAGCACAGCGTGACCGGCTTCGTGCCAAGCAGTGATCTTGCGCTCTTGCTCGTTCATCACGCGACTCTTACGCTCCGGCCCGAGGGCGACCTTCTCAACAGCTTCGTTGAGGTCACTCTGAAGAATCTTCTTGCGGTCCTTGCGAGCCGCGAAGATAGCCGCTTCGTTGGTGATATTAGCGAGATCTGCTCCAGACAGTCCAGGAGTCTTGGCGGCAATCTGATCGAGATCAACGCCTTTCTCAAGTGGCTTAGCCTTGGTATGAACCTCGAGGATCTCAGCACGTTGCTTGCGATCTGGCGGATCGATCGTGATGCGTCGATCAAATCGACCTGGTCGGAGAAGGGCTGGATCGAGGACGTCAGGACGGTTGGTTGCTGCCATCACTATGACGTTTGTTCCCTGCTCGAATCCGTCCATCTCAGTGAGAATCTGGTTCAGGGTCTGTTCACGTTCATCATGTCCGCCACCGTGACCGGTGCCACGCTGCCGTCCGACAGCGTCGATCTCATCGATGAAGATAATACATGGAGCATTCTTCTTGGCCTTAGCAAAGAGATCTCTCACACGACTCGCACCGACACCGACAAACATTTCGACAAACTCAGATCCAGAGATTGAAAAGAATGGCACGCCAGCTTCGCCGGCTACTGCGCGAGCCAGGAGAGTCTTACCAGTACCAGGCGATCCGAACAGTAAGGCTCCCTTAGGAATCTTCGCGCCAAGCGCTTCAAACTTTGCTGGATACTTGAGAAACTCTACGATCTCTTGGAGCTCTTGCTTAGCCTCTTGCGCGCCAGCGACGTCACCAAAAGTCACCTTTTCTTGGTCAAGACCAGCCACCCGAGCCTTGGATCGTCCGAAGCTCATAGCGGCATTGCTCTGCCCCTGGGCTTGTCGCATGATCAACCAGAAGAAGCCGATGATGAAAACAACCGGGAGGAAGGCAAAGAGCGCATCAACCCATCGCCCCGAGCCGTCGTCGGGGTTCTTCGGGTCAATTAAGACTTTGCCTGAATCAATACCGTAGTCCTTGAGCGTCGAGCCAGCTTCCTTGAAGGCTTCTTCTTTGCTGCCACTCTTGAGCGTTACGGTCAGCTTGTCTCCCGAAACTTCGACCTTCTGGACTTCGCCCTTGTCTACCTGCTCGATAACGCGGCTGATAGAAACAGACTGCGGCTTTGTGGTAGTGGCATCAGGGATGATAAGGAGCGCGACGAGCACGACGACACCGATGATGGCGAACCAGAAATTGCGAGGAATTTTCTTGAACATAATTTAATCTACCTCCTCTACATGAAGTTTTACTGCGGTGTGATGCTCAGAGCTAGCGAAGCGACGATCGCGGGCTAGCCTCGGAATGAGTGCGATGTCATTCTGTGGTGTTACCACGAGTGGCCAGGTGTGACGCTGACGGCGTGGGATCTTTTGATCAACAAAAATGTCTTGGACTTTTTTCGACCCCTGCATACCGACCGGCTGGATGCGATCACCCGACTGCCAAGAACGTACGAGATAACTGCCCGATGTCATCAACGGAATATCGTCGGGATGATCGTCGGCAGGAACAAGCGTGAGGCGTAAGTGGCCGTAGCGAACCGGCTCATGGAGTACGAGGGGTACAGCTCCTTCGGGGGCTAACGATTCTACGGGAGCTGACCTCGGGACGAGACTGACTTTATCATATTCCCTGATTAGGATCAAGCCAGGCAGGGCCTCTGTGTAGGTGCCCGTGGGGGCTGAAGCGATCCAGTCTAAAGCCGTTGAAACGTTGGCTTGAGTCAAACCGGTGCCGCCAGTCCACTGGCGCGCCCAGTAGGTCAGAAGGCCGGACTGAATAGCCGGTGAGAAGCTTAGAAAAGACGAGAGCTTAATGCTACGCTCGTGCTCCTTGAGGGTGCTGATCTTCTCGCTGAGGTGATCCAAGCGACTATCAATGCGCGCATTGACCACCTCCAGATGATCGAGCCAACCAGAGAGGTTGTTGTGGTAATGAGGATCTAGAGTGGGCGCTTCGTGGAGGAGTTCATGACGGATGAGATTGCGTGTGTAGCTACGATCGGCATTCGTGCGATCCTCGCGCCACGCCAGATCCCGCAGCTGGGCATGCGTCAAGATCTCTCCACGTGAGAAGCGAATGAGCGGACGGATAAGGTTCTGGCTCTTCTGACCCAAGCTCGTGAGACCCAAACGATCACTTCCACGAATAGCATGCCAGACGGCAGTCTCCAGTCGGTCATTCAGGTGGTGCGCCGTTACAATCGAGCGAGCACCGTATTGCTGGCGCATGTCTTCGAGCCAAGCATGCCGAGCGTTGCGTAAGCGGTTTTCCGACCCAGAACCAGGGCGCAGTCGGTGCAATAAAAATCTATGTCCCGCCCGATCGGCAGCTTGACTTACAAACATAGCATCGTCCATAGATTCGGGCCGCTGCGCATGATCAACGTGGGCCACAATAAGATTCCAGCCCCACCCCTCGGACAACTGAGTAAGGAGGTCGAGCAAGACCATCGAATCAACCCCACCCGAAACTGCAACAATATAGCTCTCCCCAGCCGGCATCAGCTGGTCTTTTTCGAGAAGTTGCGCAAAGCGGTCAAGCATACTATCTATTGTAAGAGGAGAAGACCTTCGACGCAAAGATCAAAGCTAGCGATCCCAAATCAACTCGACGAGAGAAGGAACTCGTGATGACACATCTTCGATTACCGAGGCGCACCGCTCGTCATTTGGGTCGGCCCCATACTTCTCGGGGTCCTTACAAACAGCTACTCCCAAGAGGTACAAAAGAGTAAGGCCGATCGAGATAAGTGCAAAAATGATTCCCATAATAAGGCCAGCGATTGCTCGACCACGTTTTTGAGACTTTAACCCCATGATACCGAGTACGACAGCTGTGATATACATGAGGATTAAGACAAATCCGTAGAATGGTACAAATAGACTGAGCAGGCTCGTGCCAAGTCCAGCCAGGGCGATAACCATGCTGGCAGTTGCTACACCGTTCTTCTGGCTATTCCCTTGGTCAACAACTGGACCGGATACAGCCGGTACGACCGGGGGTGTAGGGGCGACTACGGGCTGAGCTACTGGTGCTGGGCCCGGGGAAGGAGTCGGCGGCGGTGGTACTACTGGCTGATCTTGGTGAGCAGGAGCAACGACGGGAGCTGTTGTCGCCTCTCCGGCTTTCAGCTGATGACCGCAGCTCCCACAAAACGTGTCATTGGCGGTCACTTTATTGTGGCACTGTGGGCAAAGCAAAGTTGGTTCTGGGCTCATATTGCCCTTATGCTACAGAATTCTGAGGGCTTCAACAAGGTCATGCTTTTTTGCCGCATACCGAACAGTGCAGGTCATGCTGTGGATTTGGTCGACCACAACTCCGACAGAACGCACGAACACCATCTGTGGCTAATCCAAGTGTGAGATCCGACTTGTGGGCATGGGCATAGATGAGAAAAATCCCGATCGTGGTAGAGAGTGATAGAGTGAGCGACACGAGGCCCAGCCAAGCCGAAGTCGGCATAGCAAGAAGCGATGCATCATAGATCGCATGCACTAATATTGCTCCAATAAATACCAGAGCTGCCTTCCAGAATGCGCTCAAGCCAAGCCTCCACCGTGCAACATAATAGCCAAATGCTGCAGTCAGGGCGACGTGAAGGAAGGGCGTCATAAAAATCCGTACGATGCCAGTTTCGCCCCCTTCTGAGAGAGAATACATAATGTTTTCAAGGGTCCCAAAAACCAAGGCTGCAAGACCGAAATAGATTACTCCGTCAGTTGATTCATTAAAGAACCTGCGACGAAAGATGAAGAGGCCCACTGGTAGTGCCTTAGCAACTTCTTCAACGACGCCGACCCGCCATGCACCAGCCCACGCGTCTCCCAAGGTATGGGTCTGTTGAGCAATACCAAAGTAGTAGTCTGCCCAAGCCCCGTTTCCAATCAACGCCAGTACGATCGAGATGATGCCAAGCAAACAAGATACGACGAGTGCCCAGGTGGGCTCCCGATTCCCTTTGTCGTGTGTCAATAAGTAATACAGGAACCAAGCCGCGAGAGATAGATGCAATACGATGGCGATGAGCAATAGCATGCTCCCCATGATACTGAACCATCATGGTTATGGCTAGAAACAAAAACACCCTCTTTCGAGGGTGTTTTTGTGGGAACTAGTACGTCTTTACTTACCCTGAGACTCGTTGAGTGCTTCTTGTGTCGAGAGAACAGTGATCCCGCTATCCTTGATCAACTGAAGCTGGTGGGTAAACTGCGCTGGAGTCACATTGTATGTATCCCCTGCAGTACCGCCGACCATGTGCCAGGTGAAGTCTACCCAGCCATTGTTGGCCTTGGCAGCGTTGAGGATCGAGATGATCTCGGCGTCGGTAGTCGTAGAGAGGATGTTGATGTCCTGTACGTTGTAGGCATCAAAACTCGCCTTGAAGTTTGTAGAGCTGTCACAGTTGCGGAGGTCTTGGTAGAACAGCTTGGCCGCAGCAGTAACGGTGGCATTCGCGCTACAGAGTGGTGTAGCGAAGAGATTAACCTTGCGATTCAGGAGCGTTTCGAGATAGCTCTTGCTGGTGCTGAGCTGGGCAGTCACCTGAGCCTGAGTCAGCGTAGCGAGGTCAGAGTGATCTACTGTATGTGATCCGATGTCTCCGCCCTTAGCTACCCAGTCCTTGATCTGCGCAGGTGTCATGTATGTACCCGCACCGTAATTGGCATTGTTTGCAGCCGTGTCCGTGATGATGTACTGAGTTGGTACCCATCCGAAGCTTCGGACAATTGGGAGGCCGTTGATGTAAGCAGACGTCCAACCGTCGTCAAACTCGATCGATGCCAGCGGCCGTGAGAACGGTGCGTGTGCTCCAGGACTTGGTGTCGGTGTGCTGGATGGCGTTGGGGTGGTTGTAGGAGTTGGCGTCGGTGTAGGCGTCACGACAGGTGTTCCGGTCGTGAGTGATGCGTTGTCGATCTCGAGCGTACCGTTGCTGTAGATGAGGTGGAAGATCGTCATCTTGGACGCATTGGCAGGAGTAGTGATGGTAGCGCTGGCCTTGGTCCAAGCTGTTGCAGCTGGGAGGTCACCGAGCCATGTGTACGTAGTGACTCCGGCTGTGTCAGTGATCGCAGCATCAAGCTGAGTACCGGCGGTAGCTTTGTAATAGTCGCTGAATGTGTACGTCGTGTTCGGCAGCACGGTCACGGAGTCAGATACCCACTTGGCATCGCCATCGGTGTAGGCGGTCACAGTAACGGTAGCTGAACGAGTACCGTTCTGTACACCAGCTGTGTTGACCGAAAAGACTGGTGTGAGCGTACCCCAGTATGAAGCAACCCAGTTCATGATGGTCGTTGCGTCACCTGACTCCATAGATGGGTTCAGGATCAGGTTGGCCGATGGAGTTGGGGTAGTGCTTGGTACCGGAGTAACAGTTGGGGCGACTGTCGGAACTGGAGTAGCAGTAGGAGTTGGTGTCACTGTCGGGACAGCGGTTGGCACTGGAGTAGCGCTCGGCTTTGGAGTTACCGAAGGTGAAGCAGTTGGGACAGCGGTCGGGACCGGTGTAGCAGAAGGCTTTGGGGTGGCAGTTGGAGCTACGGTCGGGACTGGCGTAACTGTCGCCGATGGAGTCGGTGTCTTGGTCGGAACAGCTGTAGCTGATGGGGTTGGCGTCTTGGTAGCAGACGGAGTCGGCGTCGCAGAAACAGTCGGAGCAACTGTTGGTGTTGCAACTGCGTCGCTGAGTTCGTAGTTGTCAGTCTGGAGCCAGCCATTTTTGGCGATCAAATGGTAGACACGGATCGACTTAGCATTGGCAGGAAGCGTGATAGTAGCAGCCAGTTTCTTCCAGGTAGTCGAGCTAGCAGCTGCATTAGCGAGCCACACATACTGAACTTTACCGTTGGTAAGCGTGATCTCGGCATTTACTTCGGTAGCGACGGAGCTCTTGTACCAGTCGCTATACTGGAGTTTGGTTCCGCCAGTGACAGCAGTAACTGCTGGTTCCCACTTAGCATCACCGTTTTTATAGTTTGAGACCTGAACGTAAGCTGACTTTCCGCCAGACTGTCCTTCATTCTTGATCGAGAAAGCAGCCGTTGAGCTACCCCATCGGACAGGTGCCCAACCAGTCGCTGACGATGCAGTACTGGTCTCAAATGAGTTATTAGTAACAAGGTTCGAGGTTGCGCCTGTGACGAGCGGGGTAAAAGCGGTGAAGCTAATTACCGTTGCGGCAGCCAATCCTAGCAGAACTCCGATTCCCCCCTTTAGAATACTGTGTGACATTGTACCTTCTCCTTTTCATTCGCTGATAGACGACAAAACCCGAATCTCGCTCTCCTTTGCCGAATATCTGTTTGCTTATGGTTTACGAACAAGTTAATAAGTGATGCCCGATACTAGCATCAGGTGCCCTATCTGTAAAGCATAAGCTTTTGAGTATTTTGTCAACAAAATGGTTGTGCTCCCTACCTCAGTGATAGAGGCAGGGAGCACAGGGTCAGGCAGCGACGAGACCCATGGCCTCGCGGTAGCCGATGAAGGCCGTGGACTCGGTGTCGGCGACGTACAGTCGCCCGTTGCGAATGGCGTAGATCACGCCGGTGGCACAGTGCCGGACGATCTGCACCTCACCGCAGTGGCTGTCGTAGCCACCCGGCATGGTCTCGTAGGCGGTCTTGATGTCGTCCGGAAGCGGAAGACCTGGCTGGTAGCCCGGTGACGACGGGTCGACGAAGCCCCAAGCGCACTCACCGCAGCAGTCGGGGTGCGGCAAGCAGTGGTCAGGGTGCGGTTGGCGGTCGCGCAGATCTGCGCGGCGCGTAAGCAGGACGGACGTGGACATAGGTGCACTCATTTCTCTCAGCGGAGTTGCTAGTATAGCGAGACTTCTCGAGCTGGTCAATAATTATCACATTCTGACAACATTGACAAAAACCACCCCCAACAGATATAATAATCACCCGTACGAAGAAAATATTCATGCCCTGTCGCGGGGTGGAGCAGTTGGCAGCTCGTCAGGCTCATAACCTGAAGGTCGGAGGTTCGAGTCCTTCCCCCGCTACCAGAATAAAAAGATCAGCATTCATGCTGGTCTTTTTATTCTGAGTAAGCGGAAGGGCTTAAACCCTAGGCCCGATAATCTAGCCCCGCTAGCTTGAGTCGAGCTTGCTCGAACTCATGACGAGGAGTGAAGTTTTTATCGTTCTTTGTAAACGATAGTCGTGCGCTGTCCGTTCCCTACACTCTCCGTCTGATTATTTGAGCACAGACGAGTTTATGTAGGTCGGCCGTGACAAACGCAGCAATCATTGGGTAGATTATTGCCCCTATAGCATCCTTGAACTGGATTGGCACTACCCCAAAGTATTCTCCGATAGGCGTCATAAAAACAATGCCGTTCAATATAATAGAAGCAGCAATGGCAGCCACTAATGCCCAGTTCGGTCGAACGAAGTTGTAGAGCCACGATTTGAACTCGTAGTTCATATTGAATGCATTAGCCCACTGAATCACGATAAGGCTCAAAAAAGCCGCTGTCTGCGCATAGGCGAGGCCTTTCGGAAGGTTCAATATGAAGATCCACACCACCGAGACTGCGATAACAACCGCGAGTAGAATTGATCGCGTCAACATCACACCATCCAAGAGAGGTCCGCGCGGATCCCGAGGTGGGTGTTTCATCTGGTGAGTCTCCGAGGGGCTGAGGCCGAGCGGGATCACGGTAAAGCCATCGGTTACGAGGTTTATCCAGAGCACCATGACCGCGGTGATGGGCAGTTGCACACCGATGAGAAGCGCCGACAGCATTGTCAGTACTTCTCCTCCATTCGTGCCAAGTAAGTACACGACCATCTTGCGGATATTCGCGAGGACGGTACGCCCAGCTCGAACTGCATGCATAATGGTATGGAAGTTGTTATTCATAAGTATCACGTCGCTCGCATCCTTAGCAGCCGAGGTACCACTCCCCATTGCAAAACCGATATCCGCCTCCACCAGCGCCGGGATGTCATTGACGCCGTCACCGGTCATCGCGGTGATCTCGTAATTCTTTGTGGCCTTCAGCAAAGCATACTTATGCTCGGGCAAAACGCGACCAAAGGCCTTGAATTTCTTCAGCGCTGATCGTACTTGCGTCGGGCTTCCATGTGCTAAGAGAGAACTATCGGCTACTTCGCTTCTATCGGTTATGATTCCAACACGCGAGGCAATATACCCAGCCGTCTCAACATGATCACCCGTCAGCATAATTACCTTGATCCCTGCCTCGTGCGCCTCTGCGATTGCCTTACTCACGTTCTGGCGAATTTGATCACTCAACGCCACAAATCCATCTAGTTTCAAGCCCTTGAGCGTAGTGTGCGTCAGCGCCTCGGGAATTGTCGTCACTGTGCGATGCGCAAAGCCAATTGTTCGATATCCCTTTCCCGTAAACTTCTGCAAGCTTACCAAGGCGGTCTCACGATCATCGCCTGGCTTGCAGTGCGATAACACCTGCTCTGGCGCACCCTTAATATGAAGTACGTATCCTTCGGTATGCCTCCAGACTGTTCCACTCAATCTCAGCTGTTGGTTGAACGGAAACTCCTTGACCTTCTTCCATGACCGAGGCGTTCGCACGTCGGCAATTGAGTGGTGGAGAATTTGATCGAGTGGATCTTCGGCAAAACCAGTGTCTCCATTTAGACTCGCGCGAATCGTCTCATGAAAAGCGTGCGCCTTGGCATGAGGGGTGTATGTATCTGCCACCGATAATTTATTCTTGGTAAGTGTCCCTGTCTTGTCGGTCGCGATCAGTGTAACCGCTCCCAGCGTCTCCATAGCTGATATTTTTTTGACGAGCGCCTTGTGCTTGGCCATGCGCCGAGCACTAAAAAGGAGTACCAGAGTTATCGCTACCGGTAGACCCTCCGGCACGGCTGACACAATCAGACTCAGAGTAAACTTAAGTGCCTCATCGAGCACTATCCCTCGCACAATCGCTAGCATAAAAACCACGACACTAACCGCGCCGATAGCGACGAGGAGCTTCTTTGTAATGTCGTCTATCTTTTGCTCAATCGGGGCCTTACCGTCATCCGCTTCGGCAGCCAAGGTGTTAATACTACCCAGCTGTGTCTCATTACCCGTACCCGTGACGAGCATCAGCCCACTCCCGCTCTTCACGTAGGTTCCCTTGAAAATCATGTTCTCCTGATCGTAAATTGCCTTTGTACCGGGGATTGCGGCGGCATGTTTGTGTACGGGCAATGACTCCCCCGTAAGGGCTGACTCATCGAGCTGAATGTGATTTGATTCGACCAACCGCCCATCAGCCGATACCTTCATGCCTTCGACAACATGAACAATGTCGCCTGGCACGAGCTCTTCACTCGCAACTACTACATCAGCTCCATTGCGGACCACGTTCACACTCAACTTGTCCTGGTCTCGCAAAGTCTTGAGCACACGATTGACCGCAAACTGCTGGAAGTAGTAAATCATGGCGTTGATCACAACGATAACGCTAATGATGATTGCTTCAAACCACTGTCGTTCGTATACACTCAGGAGCGCAGCACCAATAATCACAATGACAAAATAACTCGTAAACGGTTCAACAATCTGCCGCCAGAGCGGCGTTTTCTTCGAGGTCAACTCATTCCGGCCATGCTTTTTGAGGCGAGCCAAAACATCTTCAGTCGACAAGCCATCAAGTTGAGATGCCTGAGAGAGAAGAGCTTCGTCGATCTCCAAGTTGTAGAGCTGACTTTTAGAGCGATCCATGGAGCGATACCTTCATACCTCTATCCTAACATTTTTGGCATAGCTGGCATGCCAGCCCTTCTCGATATAAGATTGGTTTGGTATAGTAAACTGATTGTGTAAGCACAATATCGCACATGGCTGTGTAGCTCAGGGGTTAGAGCAGTGGACTCATAAGCCAAAGGTCGGTGGTTCGATTCCACCCACAGCCACCATAGTAAAAGCCCCGCTTCGGCGGGGCTTTTACTATGGTGGTGAATCACGTCGGCGACTAGCCTTTATCACCGCCAAATAGAAAGGTGGCCCACTCCTCAATATGTGTCTGATCTGGTAAGTCGACGCTGCTTGCACTCGTGTCGCCTCCCTTCACACCACGATCAGCGTCGCCACGTCCGACGATCACCACATTCTCGCCCGGTGCCTGCAGGCCAAGCTTCTCGCGAACCTGCTTTTCTTTAAACTGATCTGTGCCAAAGTAAGCTACCTGCGCCTGAAGGCCGCTAATTTCGCTCTCCAGCCGGATCGTATCTTCTTCGACCGAGTCAGCCTGATCGCGCAGTGCCGTATTTTTGGCACTAAGATTGATAAGGGCTACTAAGACGTACATCGTAACA
>CALKUN010000112.1 GCA_937996675.1 uncultured Candidatus Saccharibacteria bacterium | reverse complement strand
TCTACCTCGCGTCTCGACGCTCCGGTCATGAGCTGCGAGATCCACCGCGCCTTGCCCTCGACGATCTGCCAGACGACTGGGTCGTATGACCCCTCGGTGACGTAGACATAGACCGCCACCTCCCCGTACCTGTTGCCCTGCCTGACGCCGCGCTTGACGCGCTGCTCCAACTCGTCGGGCCTCCAGGGGCAGTCGAGGTTGTGCAGCGCCAGCAGCCGGTCCTGCACGTTCACGGCCATGCCTATCAGCTGGGTACTTCCGACGCACACCCTGATCGCTCCCGAGCGGATAGCGCTGTGCAGCGAGGCGCGCTTGCGCGGCGTGAGGTGGTCGTGCGCGAAGGCCACCTCGTCCGGCGGTATCCCGTGCGAGACGAGCATCTCCTTCAGCCGGCCGTAGACGCCGAGCTGTGCGAACCTGTCCGCACTGGTACTAGTGTCGGTAGCTCGCAGGTAGGAGAGGTCGTCCGCGTCGGCCTCCCTCGGCGTGTACATGTCGCAGAAGACCAGCTGCGCGCCCGACTCCTCGTCTGACTCGACGTAGTGCCGGAACACCCTGTCGGCGAGCGACGTGAGCTTCGTGACGTGGGGGGAGGCAGGCCAGGTGAGCGGGGGCCCGTTGAACACTGAGGCTTTCCGCCCGTCGCTCGTGACCATCAGCAGGTTGTCCTCCGACGGGTCTACACCCCCTGCGCGTATCCGCTCGGCCCTGTCGGCGAGCTGCCTGGCGTAGGCGCGGAGCTGCGGCGTGGGTGCGACGGAGACCACCTGGACGGCGCCGCCGAGAAGTGAGGGGGTCACAGGTAGTACGCGACGACGCCGAACTGAACCTCAGCGTCTGGCCATAGTCGGGTGAGCGTAGCGATCTCGGCCGCGTAGGTCTCGTGGAACCATTCGAGCTGGGCGGCGATGATCTTGGATGTGAGCTGCCAGACGTTGCCGTCTGAGAAGCGGTCGATGGTGACGCCTGCGCTGTTCGCCCCGTTCGGGAGCCAGCACAGCACGTCCGTCGACCTGTAGCCTGTGCGCTGACTGCTCAGCCTCTCGCCATGTAGCTTGTCGAACTCTTCTCGACAGGGTCCGCCGTCAGAGTCCTGACTTGTCTCGACGAAGGGGCCGACGTAGGTGTGAAGGTGGGAGCTCACTTTGACACCAGTTTGATGTGAGAAGCATCAAAACTGAGAATCGCCGACGATAGCTTGCTCAGCGCTTCAGCTTTTGCAGCCGTCTGCTTCTCGATGATATCTATGAGACAGTCGACGATGTGCAGCTGATCGTTGTGTATGTATTGCTGCGCAACTGCGTAGATCATCGGATCTCTGAGTAGTTCCTCGCTGAAACACTCAGAGATCTGCTCCTCTCGTTCACGTTGCTCGTCCGTAGTCACTTAGTCCTCCCTCGCAAAAGACCAGCACTCGCCGAGCAGCGACAGCAGCTCCGGCACGTTTCTGAAACGCAGGCGCGTCCTAGACCTAAAGCGTCCGACGCAGTCCATCTCGACGGCCGCGTAGGGCTCGCAGAACACCGACGCCCAGGAATCGAAGTGTAGCAGCCCTACCTCGCGGAGCAACCTCGGCTGCAAGACCCGCATCCACACGTATGCCTCGGCGAGCGTGTTAGTCAGCGGCGTACCCGACAGCGCTGTCACGCGCCCCCTGCTAGAGCCGAGCAGCGCCTGACACTTGAGATACAGCCCCACTGCGCGGGAGCTCTCCCGCGTCGGCAGGCCGGCTACGCCCTCCATCCGGGTCGCGACGGGGAGCGCCTTGAAGTTCTGCACCTCGTCGACTACGAGGTGGTCGCAGCCGAGGTCGTTCCAGCTCGGGAGATCCGCCCGCCGCCGATCTGCCAAATCAGCCAGCAGTCGCACCAGCTCGCCCGATCGCCCGCGCAGCTCTGCCCGTGCCACGGCCTGAGCAGTCCTCGACATGTCGTACTCGACCTCACGGAGCGCGTAACGCAGGTCCGATAGCTCGCGCTCAGCCACGGCAGCTAGCGTCTCACGCGCCGGACTGAGAGCACTCAGTGCCTCGTGCGTGAACACGACGTAGGGCCACACCCCCGACGCTGCGCGACGCAAGAACCCCTCCAATCCCCCAGCAGCCACGCCGAAACG
>CALKUN010000111.1 GCA_937996675.1 uncultured Candidatus Saccharibacteria bacterium | reverse complement strand
GGTGCAGACCGGCGGGCACCTGAGGTTGAACAAGCGCAGCCAGAAGGGGGAGTAGTCATGGACATGCAAATCGCGCCGATCATACCGACGACGGACGCCTTGCTTGGGGAAGCACTTGGCGTCGCGAAGCTGGTGGGGCTTTGGCTTTGGGAGCAACTTGTCGGAGTAGTGTGTTTAACTACGTACGCCAACTGTATAATCGTGCCTTTCAAAAACCTAGGCGCAACAAAAAGGTTGCACAAAACAACGATTGCAAAGTCTGGTTTTGTCTGGTTCTCTGGCGGTGTCGGCCTGGGTTATATCTTCGTTGCGGCGAAAGACACGTATATAACTACATCAGAATTCTACACAGAAAACGAGCAAACGTTCGTACGCCAAGGATCTGCCTGGACTCCGAGCGATCCACACATCGGAGTCACACTTCCTCGTTGGAGAGTCGCCGCCTACCACGCGGAAGTTCGGCGGCTCGCCGATATATGGGCGCCGCAGAGTCGAATCAACATAAGTAAGTTGGAAGTAAATAAGGATGTCATTGCTTTCTTGAAAGAAGTCGTGCGCTGGCGAGACTCGCGTGCCTGGTTCGAGGAGCGTGATATTCCGTACACGCTGGGCATTGTGCTTTACGGTCCTCCTGGATCCGGGAAGTCCACGCTGGCTGCAACCGTTGCGGACCTGCTGGGCCGGAGGCTTACGCAGATCCCATTGACGGACGAAGCGTCGTTTACCGTCACAGCTACTGCGTGCGAAACCAGGACGTACACGAACGTATGGCTGATGGAAGACTTTGACGCAACGTTCAATAAACGAATCAACATTAACTCACACAGTAAACTCTCGTTTGAGCTTGTGCTTAATGCTCTATCGGGCACCGACTACCGCAAGGGTCGTGTGGTCATCATCACCACCAACCACCCAGAGACGCTAGACCCAGCGCTCGCGCACATCCCCACCGACGGCTCGCCTCCTGTCCCGAGGCCGGGACGTATTGACCACATCGTCTACGTGGGTCCGCTCGACAAAGAGGCGCGCGAGCGCGTTGTCGCAAGAGTCTTCCCAGATCGGCCCGATCTGTGGCATGATCTGGTTGTGGCTGGGGAGGGAGAGACGATCGCTCTTTTCCAGGCGCGGTGCGTGACGCTGGCGCTAGAACTCAAGGCAAAGGTAAACCAATGAACAACGCAGAATCTCCTTGGTCCGCGGGCGAGCGCTGGATCGCTCCGCTGTAGGTCTTTCTCTCCTCTTCCCGCATCCCATCAAACACCAACCGATCGATCGCCTTGATCCAGGGCGGCCAGTGCGCTATTATTGCAAATTGAGGTGACGAGATGGGCGCAGAAGCGCGAAGAGGGAAGACGCTAGGGGAGGCGAAGCCCGGATTATCCGCGTTCCTTGTAAACGCGGAAGACAGCAATTTGCCCGCCGGGTCTAATAAAATTATCTCTGTCCGGTGTTCGCGTGAGGGCTGCCTCAAGCTCATTACGACAGAAGTAAAAAATCTGGTCAAGGGTCGCGCGGACAAGCCGAAGCACGTTGCTTGCGGAAACGCTCAGCGCCCGGCAGTTGCTCCAATCTGCGCGGTCCGCCCGGATCTAATTAAATTTCTAGAAAATCCAGTTGACCAACACAGGAGTTCCGGGTCCAACGTAAAAATCAAAGTCTTTTGTTCGTTCGACGAGTGCCAGGAGACCGACAAAGCCTTTACTGTGTCTGTAAATAATCTCTCTAGAATCAACGGGTTTCCGGCGCATCTTAGATGTTCGATTCGACGAACGAGAAAACTGACGGCGAGAACTATTGAGAATACCAGGCCAGACGCAATCCATTTGTTGATTGAGGACTCAGATAAATACAAGGGTGGTGCCGAAAAAGTACGGATACGTTGTGAGGTGTGCGGCGTGCCAATGACCGCTTCAGTAAGCAATTTGCTAGACAACAAATATTTCGCGCATAAGGGCTGCGCCGTCGCCGCAGCCTCCGCAGTTAAATACGGGACTACCATGCACCCCGTCAAGGTCGAAGTGGTAACGGAGTGCTTGCGCGCAGGCATGTCTGACACGGAGCTTCACCTGTTCCTTCCCGCGCTAGGCCTCAAGGCCGATGCTCGCGCCGTGCGCACACGCTTCAACCAGGGGCTTGACGTTGGGGAGGCGGTGCGAGAGTCCGCGGCTGGCGAGGGCGACGAGGAGTTGACCGGCGACGAGGAGCTAAGCGCGGACGAGAGCGCCGCACTCCTCAACGCCCCCGCGCCGGACGCCGACGACGAGCGCTCGCCGGAGGACAAGCTACAGGACGAGTTGGACGGCATGGACGCGATCCAGAGCGCCATCAACAAGACCACGCCCCTGCACCGCGACCGCCTCGCGCCGATCGTCGAGACCATCGTGTCTACTCGCGTCAACGGCTTCTGGCAAACCGTATTCGACGCCGAGTACGACGGCAAGGCGGTGGCTCCCATTGTGCGCAAGGTCAAGGGCATGACCCCGAACTCCCAGATCGCCAAGGACGTACAGCAGCGCTTCTTGGAGGAGTTCGCCGAGGTGGCCAAGGTCAAAGCCCCGAAGGTCTACCGCGGGCACAAGCTGCGCCTGATGCAGCGCCGAATCATGCACCTGCTGGCCAACAGGCCCTATCTGGGCAACTGGTCGGGCACCGGGTCGGGCAAGACCATCGCGGCCCTGTGCAGCGCCCTGCACGTCGATTCCACGCTAAGCGTGGTCGTGTGCCCGAATCCGGTCAAGAGCACCTGGCTGGCAGAGATCAAGAACGTGTTCGGCGAGCGCGTCGAAGTCGCCGCGCCCAGCTCTGGCGACGATTGGGCGGCGACCACGGGCCGGATCCTCGTCCTGAACTACGAATGCTTCCAACAGGAGTACAGCGAGGCCAAGGTACATGAGTTGCTGGCTCAGCGCGGCCACGAGATCGGCCTATTCATCCTTGATGAATGTCACTACGCCAAGCTGGACGAAAGCGCGCCGAAGGAGTCGGAGCGACGGAAGGTCATCACAGCCTTCATGAACGGCGCCCCCGGTGCGAAGCGATTGGCGATGTCGGCGACGCCGGTCGTGAACAACCTGAGCGAAGCGAAGCGACTCATCGAGACGCTGACGGGCGAATCGCCCGCGGTCTCAACGCGCCCCACCGTCGCCAACTGCATCGCCCTGTATCAAGAGCTGGTCAAGTACGGCATCCGCTGGCGCTCGGAGTACCGCGAGATCACGGTGCTCAAGCCGGAGATCGTCGCCGGGGCGGTGGTTGGCCCTACGGTGGTCAACATCGACGCGGGCGACGAGCTGCACGCCAGCCTGCTTGAGGAAAAAAGGCGTCTCGGTAAGGCGTTCACCCCGCTCGTCATTGACCAGATGACGCTGCCGTTCAAGCTCGACGCCATCGTGGCGAGCGTCGGCAAGCGGGAGAAGGCGATCGTCTACACCGAGTACAAAGAGGGCGTGGTTGACGTGATCGTAGGTGCCTTCAATAAGAAGGGCTACAGGGTGGCTGCCTTCGACGGCGACACGTCGGAGGACGACCGTGCAGGGGTCTTAGCTGACTTCCAGGGTTCAAAGGTAAACGTCATCGTAGCGACGAGCGCCATCACCACCGGCATCGACGGGCTGCAGCACTGCCGCAAGATGATCATCGCGTCGCTGCCGTTCACGCACGCGCGGTTCATGCAACTCTTGGGGCGCATCGTGCGCCCTACGGCGGACAAGAGCCCACGCACGGTTGAGATCGTGCTACCTCTGGTGACGACTATGGGATGGTCGGGCGACGTGATTCGCTTCAAGCGCATCGCTAGCAAGGGCAGTATCTCCGCTAGCGCCATCGACGGCACAGTGCCCACTTTTGATGACAGCTCGCGACGAGAGCTGGAGCGCAGCATCGTGAAGGCGCTGGAGCAGTCCAGCGAGGCGCCTACCAACCCCGCCGCCTAGACGTGCCCACCGCTATTTCCCTGCCTCCCCCTCGTCCCCAAGGCGTCGCCAGCGCGCCCACTAGGCGCTGCTGCGCCGGGCTGGGCACAGACGACCACCCGCCAGCATGGCCGACGAGGGGGTTTTTTTGGCGCCAGCTCAAAAACTGCGACAACGCATCCACTTGATCTTTATGGGTGGATCGCGGGAAAAATGTAAGTTCCTTCTCGAAATCCACCTGCCACGGAAAGCTACCAGCGACGGGCAACCACATCTGTCCGTCAGCGAGTTGTGGCGTAACCACGGACATGCGCGTCACCTTGTCGCGCTCCGGGTGGATGCCGACGATCGGTGTGCGTGACCAGTCGATGTCGTTCCTAAGATCTTGGATCAAGCTCTGGCCCGACGAGTGATCTTCAATCAGCAAAATCGAAGGTTTCCATTCGCGGCAGAGCTGCTTGGTCAGACTGCGCAAGCGTGGGTACGGAATAGGCTCGGCGATGACATGGACGAGATAGACCCCGGTATGGTCCTCAGCGAAGACCAGGAACGCGGAGCGAGCAGCGCTCGACGTAGCTCCCTTGCTGGTGTCCGCCGAGATCACCACGCGCGCGGCGCGCGCAAGGATCTCGTCGCGGCGGACGTAGCGCTTCGACGCGAACCACGTCATCTTTACGAGCGCTCCGTCGGCGGGGACGGGCCTGCACAGGTGCTGCCCGTACCAGTCCTGCGGGCTGATGCGCAGGAGCACATCGCGGGTGCGGTGGATCTCCTCCAGACTCCAGCGCTCCGGCCAGAGCGGATCGCCCGGCTCGCGGTGCCACACCGTACCGTCGGGCAGGACGTGATCTTCTGCCTCTTCGGCCAGCGCTGGCAAAGAGATCACGGTCCAAGGGCCGTCGTCGCTGTACTCGCTGAGGATGTAGCCTACCGGGTCGTTCTCCCGATATCTCGTGTTAATAACTACCCAAGACCCGCCGGGGGCCAAGCGGCTGCGGAACTGGCGGATCGCGCGGTGGCACTCGGCGATCGCCGCGTCGCTGTCGGCCTCGCGCTCAACCAACAAGTCATCCATAAGCAACAAGTGCGCGCCTGTGCCCGTCGGACGCCCATTGCGACCGAAGCCTTTGTAGGCACCTCGGCGACCTCGAAAGCCCGCGCGATCATCCACCACGTCAAAGCGGTTGACAGCTTGGCTGTCGTCGGCAACGTGGACGCCAGGAAAGACGCGCTGCAGCTCCTCCGACGACATCAGGTTGCGGACTACGCGGCCAAAGGAGTCGGCCAGCTCTTGCCCGTTGGCGCTGCAGATGATGTCGCGGTCCGGGTGCCGCCCCAAGTACCAGCTCGGAAAGAGCTGGCTGGCCAGCATGCTCTTTCCATATCGAGGTGGGAGGTTGAGGACAAGCCTCTTGATTTCCCCTCGCTCTACTCTCTCCAGTGCATCAGCAACGACCTGTATGTGATTGGGAGACTTAAACTCCCGGCTCATGAAATGCCCGAAGGCAATCAGCGACGACGCGGCCTCGGTG
>CALKUN010000110.1 GCA_937996675.1 uncultured Candidatus Saccharibacteria bacterium | reverse complement strand
CTTTCCCTACACGACGCTCTTCCGATCTACAGACAGGTATATTGCTGAACGAAGCAAAGGGGTTTGGTGTCCACAACTGCGACATCGGATCGAATAGCCAAGCGTCGTCTGGCACATACAACAACGTCAGCGCTGCTGCCAACGTCAATGGCTTCCAAATCATCGGTAACCGCTTCATGCCCGATCCTCCCGGTACGACGCAGGCGGCTGGAAGACCTGTGGTTGTCGCCGCTGGCACTTCGGATGGGTATGTCATCACTAATAACGTGTCGCAGGGCCATGTATCGGCAAACACGGTCAATGACGGTGGAACGGGCGTTAACAAGAGCGTCACTGCCAACGTAGCTTACTAAAATATAGGAAGGCCATAACTTGCTCGGCCTATACCCTACAGGGACACGACCTCTAGGTGCTCTACCACGACGCGGCGTAGGCCTCACCTATGCTGTACTGACCGTGGCAGGTGCGGCCGTGTCTTCACCTGTTGCGGCGGCGCGAGCAAGCTCAGTGGCCGCAGCAGCGGGAATTGGTAGTTTCGCGCCGACCATACTGGGTTACGCCAGTTGCATCCTATCTGTGTCGGGTCTCGGGGCGCTGGACGCCACGTCGCTATCGCAGCCAAACGCTGTGCTCACTACGTCAGGCATAGCGCTAGCACAGTTTTCCCGATTGGCAGTGTCCAGTGCGGCGCTATCCGCTGCGGGTGTCGCGGCGGCTACCCCGCGAGGTACATCCGCTGCCAGATCAGCCATGGCGGCTTCTGGATCGGCCACGCTCACCTCGACCCTCCGTGCTGAAGTATCTTCAACGGCCACGTATTCTGGCTCCAGTTCATTCGGAGCTGCTGACCAATTATTTAGTTCAGCTGCCTTCGCGGGGTCGGGTAGCTTTACAGCGGTATCGTACGCGTTCTACTTCGATCCGGAAGTGGTTTGCGTGCGCAATGAGCCTCGTGTTGCGTCAGTAGCTGGAAACAGAGTACAAGAAGACCTCACCGCAGAAGTCACCATGGAAGATCGGGAAGCTTTCGTTCAGGAAGAAAACCGAGTAAGCATCGTTCCATGGGAGCGGCGGTCTGACGACAGCGAGTTCAGGGACCAATCGGCCGACACGCTTAACCGACAGAGGAAGTGCTGATGCCGCTCAAAAAATATATCAAGTCGACCGGCGAGCGGAAGCGGTATCTC
>CALKUN010000109.1 GCA_937996675.1 uncultured Candidatus Saccharibacteria bacterium | reverse complement strand
ATAACGGGCTACATGTCGGTGGGCTGCGGCATGCTGACGGCAGAAGGCGCCCTATTTGCGACAGCCGGACAATCACCGCAAGAGCGCGTCCGTATCGCATTGGAGGCCGCCGCCTTCCACATGGACTCTGTTAGAGCTCCCTTCGTGTACTGTCAAACGGAGACATAACTATCATTTCAGGTCTCGGCTGGAAGCAAGATGGGCAGTGTTCTTCACCTACTGCAACATTCGCTTTCAGTATGAGCCCGAGGCTTTTAACTTCCAAAAAGAAGCTGCCAAGCGCTGTCAACAAGAAATCGACGTCGCCGTGTCAAAGCCACCTTATGCTATGCCCACGAATCCGAATACGATCCCTCAGGCCACGGCGCCGACGACGCCGCAGCTGCAATCGGGAAGCTACGGCCAGGTGTGGTGGTGTAGAGGTCCGCAGCCGCTCGGGTTCACATTGTCTGGGCAGCAGCTGACGGCGAACGTCAAGGTCGGGCTCATCACGAGCCCGTACATCACTGCGCAAGACGTCTTCAACATCTCTATCGGCGAGGATCAGCAGTTCGACTACTCTGCACAGACGATCGCGACGTGGCTGAGCATCGGCGCCGCCCAGGTCAACGAGTACCTAGGGCAGAGATTCAACGTGCCGCTGACGATCTGGAGCGACACGATCTGCTGGGCCAACAGCGAGCTCACGTTCCTCGGGGCGACGCGGAAGCGTGGCATCAACAGCGAGGCGTTGCTAGCCGATTTTCAGCGTCGCGAAGAAGCAGTACGGTCTTGGCTAAAGTCAGCTCGCGACCATGAATTGACACCCGATCAGAGATTGAGCATTCAGGATCAGCCACAGGCGGCGCTCCAGTATTTTGCGCAGCCAGCTCGGGGCTGGGATGCTGGAAGCGGCGGCTACTACGGCGGCATCTACACGTCGTCGCCGTATGCTGGCAACGGGGCGATCGGACGCTATGGTGCAGGAGGGCGTCGGCGATAAATCATGAAGATGCACTCAAATCACTGGATCATCTACGCACTCACAGACCCACGCACGAGTGAAATCCGCTATGTGGGTGTGACTACGATGACCGTCGGAATGCGACTTACCCGACATCTTGGCGAAGCGAAACGCGGGAATCCGGGTTACAAGAACAATTGGGTACGGCAACTGCAAGGAGAGGGGCTTCGTCCACAAACGAGCATCCTCGAAGAGGGCGACGGCGACGGTTGGGCAGCTGCTGAGCAACACTGGATTGCGCATTTCAGACAGGCCGGGGCACGGTTGACGAACATCGCCGACGGCGGCGAAGCCCCCTTTGGATGTAAACGCAGCGACGCTACGAAAGCAAAGATGCGTGAGATCGGGAAAACCCGAGATCCGGAGAAGATGCGGCGCTTTCAAGAAGCTGGTGCTGCTGCGATGTTGGGACATCGTAAAACTCCAGAAGAGGTCGAAAAGTCGGCTAAATTTCATAGAGGTCGCAAGCGATCTGAAGCCACGGTCGTCAAAATTCGGGAAGTGTCTAGGAAGGTCGACGATGCAGGTGTTGTTGACATTTTGACCAGCGATAAGAGCACTAAGGAACTCGCAGCAAAATATGCCGTCAGCGTCGATACCATCTGGAAGATCAAGCACAGAAAAACACACGCAGCACGCAGGCTTTCATAATGTCGATCTATCCGCCAGCAAACGCCGACCCGGCACAGAGCAGTACACCTGAGAGGACGACGATCCTCAACACACGAGGATCGATCGTCTTGGGCTGCGATTTTGTAATGTCGGTCTTGCAACAACTGTATCCTCGTCGCATCTTCCCCGACGCTGGCACAGCAGATCAACAACGCATGCCCATCATCGATCCGAACGGATGGCAACGTGGCGGTACGGCGCCAGATGGCGCGTCGATGGGAGGGACGCCGGGCGGTAACTGGTTCTTGGGGTCGAGCGAAAAGTACATCAACGAGGCTGCGCCGCAGCGTATCATCTGGGAGCCTCCCGGTCCCGGCGAAGAGGAGTGGGCGCCGCCCCAACAGATGGGGCCTTACAAAGATCCTGCTATTGTGCCGCTTCCACAGCTACTTACGCCGCAGTCGCCTGTCACTGAGGAGCAGTTCCGGCAGATGGCTGAGATGGCGACGGGACAGCTTGCCACGCGCGTCATTCCAATGAAGGTCCACATCTGGGGATCGAGCTGGCCAGACACAGAAGAGCTCGTGCATTGGTTTGGTAGCGCTGTGCAAGTGTGCTTCAACGGGAACACGTCCGTCGCAGGCTTCCCGTTGCTTGGTCCTGGCGGATGGGTCGAGGATCCTAAGGGGACTCGTGGTCTCCACTACGTCCTAACGGTGAGACTGACAGCGCCCGTCCACTACCCCTACTACGCCGAGGTCGTCGCCAGGTCGGCGTATCTGCGTCTCAGCGGGGCGGCGCCGAACACGGTACTGCCAGACGACTAACGGCCGTCAGCTGCTTGGTGGCCGCGATGGCAGCCTCGCGTACACGAGTGGACCCACATGAAGACACGAGCGCCCACGCAGCACACTCGATCGCAGACTGCCCTTTGAACTCACGAGCAGGGATCAGGGCAGATTTGTAGCCGTACACGGCGAAGCCGCCCTCGCCAACAGCGGGCGTATAGCGCCCGGCAGTGTAGTACCCGCGAGGTGCATCTACAGTGAGAACGATGCCCTTCTCAAGGGCAACCATCGCACGCCGAACTGCTTTCTCGTTGTTGGTGAGCTTGGTCTTCATCTTGCTCATGTTCGTTTCTCCTTACAAATATGAGTATTCCACAACAGCCTGTCTTTGTCAAACAAGCATCCGCGACTTTCTTCTAAATCCTCGTAACTACGCCGTTCTTAGTTAGTCGCCTCCTAGATACCGATACACCGCCAACCCGACGTCCTGAGTCTGCACCGCAGCGCCGTCGCCAGCGCCGGCCATCTCAAGCGCCGCCGTCGGGTCGATGCCGTCAATCTGTTGTGAGATCGCCGTCTTAGCCTGAAGCAAGTCCAGCAGCGCGCACTGTACGCCCTCGTAGACGGGCCAGTACACGCGCACGTCCTTCGTTTGAGTGATGCGGTCGAGCCTGCCGACGGCCTGCCGCGCGACGAAGGGGTTGCAGCCAGGGTTTTCAAAAAACACAGCCGTCGAGAACCAGATCAAGTTGTTCAAACCAGTCTGGACGCACGACGGGTTCGTGATCATGATCCTGCGCTTGCCGACTACCTGCCGGTCGATCCACTCCTGCCGCTTCTTCGCCTGGACCTTGCCGGCGTCGAGAAAGGCGGGCACCTCGCCGACGCTGCGGCACAGCTGCACGAGACGCTCGCTCAAGTCTTTGTGCCACAGGAAGATCAGCGCGTTCCGGCCCTCGTCGAGCTCTTTGCGCAGGACTCGACGTAGCCACGCCTCCTTTGCCAACCACGTCGCAGCGTCGAGGCCGCCACCGCTAGCGACGAGGGCGCCGCCGACATCGTCGGGATAGCGCAGCTCAAAGCGACGCGACGACGCTGCCCCGACGTTGCCCGTATCTGCCGTCGCCCTGTCGAAGTAACTGGGGTACTCGGCGAGTTGGCCGAATAGCTTGCCCGCCAACAGCTCGTCGTAGCGATCTCGCTTCACAGTCTCTTTGAGGGCGTGGCCTAGACGATCGCCGTCGCTGCGATGCTGCAAGTCTTCTATCTTGATCTCGGCGCGGTCGTGGTCGACGATGCGATCGTCCGGCGTGATGTCGCGCTTGTGCAGCGTCACCGATAGAGGTAGAACGTGTCGCAGCACAAACGAGGGCAGCACGCCGGGCGCGTCTGAGAGACGCTCGCCGCCCTCTGTTTTCACTACTCTGTCTGACATCGACCCCAGCTCTGTTACCTTCGCTTTCTTCAGGGCGTCGCCTGTGAGTACGCGCTTCTGGTAGCCGTATAACTTACAGAACTTCGTGTGGTCGTTGTAGGCAAACTCTGCACGCATCTGCTTCGACACGGCCCAAAGATTGCGAAACAGCGACTTGGCATAGCCGTTCATTAGGCTGCCTGTTAGAGGCAGACACAGCGGTATGGTCTCAGTGAGACGATGTAGGGCCCTCTCCTGAGCGCTCCCATCTGTAGAGTATTCGTGAAATTCATCACATATGACTACATCAAACAACTTCCTGTGTTTCTTGCATATATAATCCGCCAGAGGATAGCGTCGCGGCGACGGCACGGCCTGGTAGAGCTGCTCGCCGCAGTCTCGCGAGCGCCATCGCCCGAGCTGCGCTAGCGCCGTCCTCAACGTGGCATCGTCGCGCTTGTGCTTGAACTCGGCGATGATCTGCTGGTCGTAGAGCTCAGAGCTGCCGTATCGCGGCTGCTTCGGGTAGATGCGCTTTAGGCAGCTGAGGATGCGCGGGTTGTCGTCGCAGAGCCGCAGTGCCGCGACGATCTTGCCCTGCTCTTCCGACGGCATCTTGTGTCCATAAGTCTCACCTCGCTTGGTGCCAGCACGCAGGCGTCGTAGCAGTGGCGCCGCTGCTGCCTTGCGAGCGAAGTCGCCGCTGCGACGCATCTCCCACGCCAGCCGGGCAAAGATATCGAGAGGTTCCGATGTCTGCCCCTCGCAGAGCATGCGGCCCTTGCCGCGCTTCTCGGCGTCGCCGGGCAGCTTAGACCCGCAGCGCGGACAGTGCTCTACGGTGACGCCCTCGACGCCGTGGCCGAGCTTGGCTTGCTCCCTCGACAGCACGCAGATGACGAAGTCGTCGGGCATGGTAGCGACGGTGTCGACGTCGGTGACGCGCTCTAAGATGCGGACGGGCACCGATGGCAGACACTTCGCGGCCTCGTCGATCCAGTTCTGGACGAGGTGCGGCGGGCAGACGACGAGGACGCGACGGACACGCGGAGTGTGCGCGAAAGTCGGGAAAGCGGCGGCGTGGTCGACATGGAGGCGTCGTATTGCGCTGATAGCGCTAGTAGTGGGGTCATTCAGCGACCACACATACTGTATTGCACATGTAGTTTTGCCGGATCCTATCTCGCCCAGTAACAGAGGTGTCATACCGCGTGCTACTAGCTTCAACGCTGCTCGCACCGCGCTCGCCTGCGCTGGAAACAGCGTCCGCGCCATCGGACGTAGCGGGACGTCTTCTTCGCCGCTGTGTAGCGACGGGCAGCGCTCTCGCATCGCCGTCACCATGCTGTCGCCGTAGACAAGCAGCAGATCGGCGAAGTTGACGATGTCGCCGACGAGAGTGTCGGTGCATATCGTCGGCTCCGTCGCGGGCAGCAATTCTCTGTAGGTGCCGTCGTCGAGGTCTAGTACAGTGAGACGCAGCTGCGGGCGCTCTACTTGCATCAGTTTGACGACGTCGCCCTTCTCGTCCTTCTTGACGTCAGCGTCGACGAACTGGCGGTGGAACACAGCCTTCGCGAGCAAGTCGTGCCTATTTGGTGCCCGAAGCCTGACGCCGTTGAAGACTCCAGACCCCAGCGCCATCGCGACGTGGGCGGGCTTCGGCTTCATCGCGAGGCCGATCTGTGGCGGCTGCGCCGCGCGATCGTAGCCGGCCTGTCCGCACCATGGCGTCGTCGCCGCACGCAGCGCTGCCACGTCGAGAGCGTTGACGTCAACCTTGATAGCACCAGGCGGCACAGTGCGCAGTTTTGCAGGCTCGTCACCAAGACCACCCATGCGGGGCAACGTCCCGACGACGCCCTCGAAGAGACGTTTTGTACCGAAGATGACGACCTGTTTAAAATCCAAATACACAGGGTCGGGATAGCGCAGCACTTCGAGGTCGTCGTACCATCGTGTCAGCGTCGCGGTGAGGTACTCAAGGGCGTGCTCAGGTACGATGAGGACGAGCTGGCCGCCCTCGCATAGTCGCGGCGTCCAGGCGTCGAGGAAGAGGGCCTCGAAGCGGCGGCCTCGAAAGAAGTCATAGGGCGGGTTCAGCCACAACAGCGAGGCGCCGGGGCCGTTGGCTTCGCAGCAGAGGCCGTCGCCGTGCAGGACTTCGGCGTTGTTGTAGCCCACAGCCTCGCGCGCAGCGGAATCGCACTTAGCCTTCCGCTCCATCTCTAGCTCAATGGCCACGAGCGACACGTCCACTCCGTCCGCTCGTGTGCCCTTCTTCGGTGCATAGCCGACGTCTCTGGTCCCGAAGACAGCCTCAATCAACTCCGCCACTGCCTCACCTTCGCCCGCGCAGGGGTCGACAACGGCGTAGCTTAGCGGCGACGTCACGACGGCGAAGCGGCGATAGATCAGCGGCCGGATCTCGTCCTGCGTCTTAAAGAAACCACCGACGGCTTGGCTAGCAATTCTACTCACTTACAGCCTCCTTCGCGTAGTATGCGCCAGCGAGCGCTGCCAGCTCTTTGCCAAGATCGTCCTGCTTTATCGACAGCGCCAACGGCGCCACGTAGCCGACGTCGTCCAGGCGACGATAATCGAGCATCGGCCCTCGAATGTCAAGCGGCATCCTGTGGCTATATCGATCTTCTGAGGCGCCCAACGAAGCTAAGCAGTTGCCGTCTGCACGCTTGACGATGCCGAGTCGCAGGAAGTGCTGTAGCAGCAGCACCCGAAACTCAGGATCTGGCGGTATCGGGTACCTCGTGCGGGCGTCGAGCCTGACGCCGAGCTCTCGCGACATCAGTGCCCAGTACCTCAGGGCGTCGTCGTCGAGCTGTAGCAGCGACGGCGGCGTGGTGGTGTGGAGGTAGCGCAGGCCCTTCTCGTTGCGCTCTCTGTAGTCGGCGGCGTAGTAGGCTTCATTGTTGGCGTCGACGGTGGCATTGTACGCGAGCACGCGCTGCACCTCAACGTTTATGCGTGCGTTCGTCAGCCGCAGCGCAGCACGGGCTGCACCGAGCTCCTGCGGTGTAACGCCCTGGAGTAGTCCAGCAGGTGGCATGACGCACAGCCAGACGTCGTCTCGCTGCTCTTTGCTGTCGAGGTCGAAGACTTCTGGGTAGTAGACGATCTGCCTAATCCCGGCGTCGCATCGTTGCGGTGGCGCGTATTTGTACGGTTCGCTGCGCAGGAGCTCGATGCCTTCGCGATCACTGAGGGCGGCGATCTTGCCGCAGCGTAGATTCGCGGTGAAGGCGCGGTGCTCCGACTCGGTGCCGCAGTAGTCGAGGAAGATTGGACGCAGTATCATCGTGCCCTTGCCTTGGCTGGGCTTGAACGCTGGCCAGATGACGCAGCGGAGCAGCGTGCATTGGAAGCTGCGTGTCTTGCGGTAGCGATTTCGCTTCGTCGGGGCGGCGCCGTCGCTGGCTATCGTCAGCAGTGGGTACTTCACGGGCACACATCGAACATGAAAGGATGAAACCCGCGCTTACGATAATTCTCGACGATCTTGTCTATATTCTCGGGTGTGATACGGCTGTCGTAGCACGCTTG
>CALKUN010000108.1 GCA_937996675.1 uncultured Candidatus Saccharibacteria bacterium | reverse complement strand
CGGAGGGCATATATGCATTACTGGCTGGAATCGCAAAGAAGCAGCGTTGGCTCTATAGCCAGCGACATATTAGCTTTGAGATTGTTGCAAGAGGTAAGCAGATATTCTTTTATGTAGTCGTGCCAGTTTCACTAGTATCCGCAGTTCAGAAGGCGCTCACGGCGGCCTATCCCGATATTCATACTGCCCTTGTTGAAGACCACAACATTTTTGCACCGCAGACCAACCTAACATCGGTGTGTGGTGGAGAATTTGAGATGACTGCACAGAGTTACTACCCGCTCAACAACTATAAGACACTCGATATTGACCCCCTGAAGGGCCTCATCGGTGCTCTATCTCGGCTTGGTGAGAATGAGGGGGCAGCTATGCAAGTACTGTTTCGTCCAGCGCACCCAAAGTGGTCCAAAAAAGCTCGTCAAATGGCAAAAGGCATACTAAATCCAAATAAGAAGCGCGCCTCAGACCCCACCCACATTCTAGGCTCCGTAGTATCAGCCCCGTTCAAGTCTCCTGACTGGCAGGCCAAAGAGCATTCGTCAGACCCGAGCAAACAAGCCGACTCAATCGATCAGAAGCTCGCTCAGTCCATCGAGGAAAAGGCTTCCCAGCCAGCCTTTGAGACACTGATACGAGTGGTAGCTTCTACGGGTGACGCGGCCCGTAGTCGATTGGTCGTACAGGACTTCGTGAATGGGTTTGCTCAGCTCAATTTGCCAGGTAGTAACAGCCTGAAGTTTACTGAGAGTAAGCGCTTGGATCGCTTAACGACTGACTATATCTTTCGATTCTTCCCAGCGAATAAACGTCATGTGGTACTCAACACTATTGAGCTAGCCACCCTTTTCCACTTGCCAAATGAGATGGGCGACACAGCCACACCGATCGAGCGAGTTGGCGTAAAAGAAGTGGCTGCTCCATCGGTCTTGTCTGATTCTGGCGTAATCGTGGGTAGTAATTTCTTTCAGGGGCAGGAAAAAGTCGTACGGCTCAGTGATGCAGATCGTAGTCGCCATATGTACATCATTGGACAAACCGGTACCGGTAAATCTGTATTGCTGCAAGACTTAGCTGTACAGGATATGGTGGCTGGTAAGGGCATTTGTGTAATTGACCCGCACGGAGAGCTGGCTGAAGACATCTTGAGTAAAGTGCCGCCGCATCGAGCTGAGGATGTGATTTACTTCAATCCGGGTGATACGGCAATGCCTCTCGGATTAAACATCCTTGAATTTGATCCTAACTTTCCGGAACAGCGGGACTTCGTCGTAAATGAAACCATCGCTATGCTCTATAAGATCTATGATCCAGATGGAAAAGGTATTATCGGGCCTCGTTTCGAGAGTTGGTACCGCAATAGTGCATTGACGGTTATGTCCGATCCAAAAGGAGCCACCTTCTTGGAGATTCCTAAGCCATTTATGGATGATGAGTTTCTCAAGGCCAAGTTTAAGCACGTTACTGACGTGACGGTCCAAGACTTTTGGATAAATGAGATGGGACAGACTTCCGACCGCGACAAAAGTGAGATGCTCGGCTACTTTGCCTCTAAGTGGAGCGCGTTTGCTTCAAATGAAGTGATGCGTAATATCATAGGGCAGCACACGAGCTCATTTGACTTTAGCGAAGTGATGGATGAAAGCAAGATCCTGATCGTCAACCTATCAAAAGGTAAGGTTGGTGAATTGAATTCAAACCTATTGGGTATTATGTTTGTGATTAAGATTTTGGCTGCAGCGCTGGCTCGGTCCGGACGACCAAAAGATCAGTCACCTCAGTTTACGTTGTACGTTGACGAGTTCCAGAACTTCTCCACCGATAGCTTTGCAACGATTCTATCCGAAGCTCGTAAATACAATCTTTGCTTAGTGGTTGCCAACCAGTTCATCGGCCAGCTCACGGAGCAGATAAAGGGTGCGGTGTTCGGTAACGTAGGTACGTTGTTCTCGTACCGATGTGGTCCAGAAGATGCTGAGTACCTCGAGAAGCAGTTTGAGCCGAGCTTGGCTGCCAACGACCTCTTGAACCTCCCCAACCTACAGGGTGTCGTGAAGCTTATGACGAAGGGTTTGCCGTCCAAGCCGTTCACAATCAAGCCTATTTTTCCTCCGCTAGGTGAAGTAAATGTTGAAGCTACGCTGGCGCTCAAGGAACTATCGCGTCAGAAGTACGGACGCCCCAAAGCGCAGGTCGATAAGGAAGTCTCAAGTGCGCTTACGATGCGCTCAAGCGCGCCGGCTCCAGCTGAATCGCAGCCAGCCATGGCTCCACCTGGGTAAATCTTGTGGTATGCTAGCAAACATAAGGGTTATTACTGAAATAAAGGGCCATTACTAAACATGCTGTTTCGCGATATTGTTGCAGGAGTTGTCTCGGGGCAAGCCGAGCGCTCGACGCTGGCATTTTACATCAAACGAATTGGTCAAGAGCAGGCTGTACGTACGCTCAGCCTCATCGTTGTTCTGGCGGTAGTGATCCTGCAGACGGTTACGTGGCTTGCTCCACCGAAAGTTTCTCAAGCGAGTTCTGGTAGTGCGAATGACATCATTTACGGTGGTTTCTCCAGCAAGGCCGACCTTCTGAATAAGTACAATAGCAATAACGAGCTGCGGTCTGTTTATTTGCGGTTTGGTATCGGCTACGACCAGATTAACGGAGCTACTGTTGGGAGCGTGAACTCGAGTGCGGATGTCTGGTCAGCTGGTCGTGTTATCCATGGGCCCGCCAATCAGAATATTGTGCTTGATACTCCAGGTGCCGCGACGCTCATTTATATCCGTCCATTAAAGGTATGGGGCTCAGGCATTCCGTTTTCAGCTTTGACCGGGATCGCAGCTGATGGGCGACGTTTCTGGATCTTGTTTGATTGTGGTAACCCAGTTATAGAAGCCTTGAAGACGGAGAATCCAGCCGCAAAAGTTACACCTGCACCAGCAACGCCGGTACCGAGTACACCGCGACCCGCCGCTACGCCGCCACCGGTTGTGACACCTCTTCCTCCTGGCCCTCTCGTAACACCAAAGCCTACGGTAACGTCTACGCCAAAGCCTGCTACACCAACTCCAGTGCTCACTCCGATCCCTCAGGCTCTCTACGTCTGCGAGCAGCTAAAGGCCTACTATGAAGCGACCAATACTGACCATAACGTACCGCTTAAGGTGACATTTGAAGTCGATGCAAAGTATGAGAATACAACACTGCAGTCATATGAGTTCGACTTTGGCGATGGGTCACGTTCTACCATCTCAAAGGACCAGGTGCAGCACACGTACACCAAAGTCGGGCAGTGGGTCGCGACAGTGCGAGTTCGAACTACAGCTGGTACAACCGCTATCTCCCCAGCCTGCTCGCAGACTATTAAGACTACCTCGCAGGAGCTTACGTATCTGAAGACTGCTGAGAACCTGACGGTAAAGGATAGTGCTGGCAAACCAATTAACGCTGCCGGCACAACGGCAAACCCAGGTGATGAGATTCGATACTCTCTGTCGGTGAAGAATAACGGCACAGCCGACCTCGCCGACTTCCAGTTCCGTGAAGACATTGGTGATATTCTTGAATACGCAGACGTAAAGGACTTTGGCGGTTCGGTTCGTTCTGATGCGCCGCTTGTTAATCAGCCGCAGTCGATACAGAAGAACCTCGTATGGACTAAGGTGACAATACCGGCCGGTAAGACGATTACAAAGAACTTTACGATCAAGCTAAAAGCTCGTGGCCTCAAGCCGGATGTTTATGCTCAGGCTCGTGGTGTTACCGATTCAAGCTCTTATGACCTCACGCTTGAGAACCACTTCTATGGCAATACGGTCAACATTCATGTCCCGGCTAATCCAGTAAAGCAAGTTGAGCTAACGTCTCAGGCTTTGCCGGCAACTGGTCCAGGTGCGGCAAATCTTGCATTGGGCTTATTCGCGGCTGGGGCAGTCTTCATCACTTTGCGCCAGAGACTGATTGCGAAGGAACTCGCCTTGTTGGTAACGACTGGAGGAAAAGGATGAGCGAACGAATACCAGAACAAGAATCGGCTCACGAGTCAGAATCGAATCGTGAA
>CALKUN010000107.1 GCA_937996675.1 uncultured Candidatus Saccharibacteria bacterium | reverse complement strand
TTCGGCGATGATCTCCTGCGTCTGTGCAGCGAACAGTGAGAGGGTAGCCGCACTTACACTTACGATCAAACGAAATAGCCACGACTAGGTCTCCTTCTTTGTTAGATAGCACAGCCACAGTGAATACAAGTAGGGTCCAGCTGGCTTTTGACTACATGTCCACGCTGAGCACAGCCTACCTGTTTGCTGATGCCGCTGCTGCCGAAGCCCAGAGCACCACGATCCGTCGTCGGCAGCGCCGCGACCTCGACGAAGACGCCTTGCACGACGGGCACGATCACCAGCTGCGCGATGCGGTCGCCGCGACGCACTCTATAAGTCGAGTTGCCGAAGTTGGCGAGTAGGACGTCTGCGGGCCCAGTGTAGTTCGAGTCGATGATGCCGGGTGCGTTGAAGACGCACAGCTTGTGCTTCTCGGCGAGGCCGCTGCGGGAGCAACACAGACCGACGTAGCCGTCGGGGATCTTGAACGCGCAGCCTGTCCTAATACGCCGCACTGTAGATGCGTAAACATCGACGTCCTCGTCGCTGTAGAGGTCGGCGCCTGCGTCGCCCTGTCGCTGGTAGCTCGGCAGCGTCGCGGTCTCGGTGAGGCGGCGACAGGGCAGCTGCGCGGTGCGGGGGGCCGCTGGTGCTGGAAACATCGTGGCGATGTGGTCGTCTTCGCGACGTGACAGCGTCATGGCAGCCTCTTGTGCTTGACCCAATGCTCAGCGATGCTTACCGCTGTCGTAAAGCTCTTTAATCTATAGCCGTAAGTGGTCCCGAAGCGAGACACCATCCAGCCGGGATCTTTGGCAATGGATGGGCCTTTGCAGGAATCGTACATCAGAGATGCGCCGTGTAGATAATCGCTGCCAGGCTCGGGCAGATACCAACCGTCGACGCGCCAACTACGCCAGTCCATCTGTGCAGCGACGATGCCCGCGTTGATCGCGGACTTCAACTTGCTCCAGAACGTCATGGCAGCAGCTCGGCGAGGCGGCGACCGCGAGGCGTCAGGGCGGCATTGATGAAGTTGGCCTCGTCCAGAAAGTAGCCGATGAGCTCAGCATCGCACAAGATGTTCATCGTGCGAAAGCTGCACACACAGGCTCCGTATTCTGGCTTTCCACTGAAAGCGTCTGATGTAGGTAACCACCAGACACCACGAAAATCAAAGCACATTGTGCCTTGCTCTGCATGGAGGAACCTGCGCAGCACTTGCTGCTGCCGCTTCGTCAGCGACGTCGTCAACAGCTCGACGAGCTCCTCGCCGCGCTCAGTCGCCTCGACGACGGCGTCGCCGTCTGCGTCGACGCCCAGCGCGGCCAACTCGGCGTCGATGAGTCGGTACAGCGTCGCGGCGGATGTGACATCAGGGACAGCGTCGATAGGGTCTTCCGTGTCAAAGAACAGCCAGGCACGACTCATTCGGCCGACGTAGGCAAACGACTTACTCAGCTTACCCAATACCACCTGTTGTCTCTTCGTCAGCATCTTCTCTTCACCTCTGGGCAACCACGCTACCACGACGCCGCCCGGCTGTCAACAACTAAGCCACGCCACCGCTACAGCCTACCTTTCACCATTCCCAGCGGCCAGCGATGCCGCAGCAACTACTCCAAAGGATCCACATCATATGGCATCGATCACGCCGCTCTCTGCACTGCCCGCCAACGGCACCACGCCGTCGGGCACGCTGACGCTCTCCAATCTCCAGGGCCGCCTCACTTGCTTTCTGACTAACGGCGGCGTGAACACGCTCCAGCTCATCACGCGCACCGAGGGCGGCAACTGGGCCTACGTTCCTGGCGCAGTCCTCGTCACCAACAGCGCCAACAACCAGGGCGACGGCGTCGGCGTCCTCGACTTCGACAACAACGCTACGACGACACTCTACCACGTCGTGCAGTCTGGCGGCAGCAGCGCGGCGTCGGTGTGGCTGTCGTCGCTGACTGGCCCCGGTACCTCTACCGCATTGGTGGCGCATGCCTCGACGCATCTTGCGGGCGGCAGCGACGACCTCTTGGGAGCGCCGGGCACCGTTGGTGGCACTACGCCAGGTGTGTTTTGTGGGACCTTCGGTCCCGACAGCTCGCACCAGAACACCGTGCCGTCGAAGAATGGCGACACGTTCAGCCTGCTGGCGCTGGCGCAGACCTTCTCGGCCGTCAAGACCTTCTCGGCCACGCCCGTGTTTGCGGCTGGTGCTACGGCGAGCGGCGCTACGTCGTTTGATCTCTCAGGCTCGACGGCCACCCAGAAGTCTACCACTGGTGCCCAAACCATCGGCGGCGGCGCGGCGGCCATCAGTCTCCCTCTGCAGGCGGTCGAGGCGCGAGCAGCCGATGGCGCTGGTGATTTTTGACTTGAATGATTTCAAGATCATCAATGACAGTCACGGCCACGCCGCAGGTGATCAGGTATTGATCGACATTGCCCGCACGGTGAACAAAACCGTGCGACAGAACGAAGTATTTTGCCGGCTGGGTGGCGAAGATCGGAAGAGCGTCGTGTAG
>CALKUN010000106.1 GCA_937996675.1 uncultured Candidatus Saccharibacteria bacterium | reverse complement strand
ATTAACAAAGTAATTCTAGAAAAAATTCCAGATAAAAATAGCAAACTTAACTTGCCAAGCTGTTGTGAAAAGATAGATTTGGATAAGTTCTCTTATTGCACTGACTCTAATGGAGATAGATTACTTCTAGGAGGGGGAGGATTTGGTGAGGTTTATAAAGGAGAGTTTTGTGAAACAGACGTAGCAATCAAGAAAATAGTATTAACACCTGACAATACTAAGCTAATTCGCAATGAAATAAATATCATGAAAAAAATACTATATATTGAAGATGACAAAGCAATTTCAGATATATTCATGAAGCGATTCAAAGACGCTGGGTATAGTGTTGTAGTATGTGACAACGGAGAAGACGGCTTAAATGCGACACTAGACTTTAAGCCAGATCTTATTATCACTGGAATATTAATGCCGAAAGTAAGTGGTTTCGACGTAATCGACGTCCTCAAGCAGACTAAAGAAACAAAGCACATCCCAATAATGGTGCTAAGTGCACTTAGCCGACAGGAAGACAAAGACCGCGCACTGAAACTAGGAGCGATAGATTACATGGTTATGTCCGAAGTTAAAATCGCAGATGTTTTGCAGAAAGTAGATAACTTCTTTAAAGCAAATACAACAATACCACTTGGCAAAGATAATGAAAATATTCAGCACACCTTAGACTTCAAACAAGTACATAGTGTACTGATTGCTGGTCAAACAGGTTCCGGTAAATCGCATTTCTTCGACAACATAGTCGTAAACATTCTGAAGAATAATTCACCGGACGCAGTACAACTTATTTTGATCGACCCTAAATATGTTCAATTCCACCAGTTCAAAGATATCCCCCATCTTGTAATTCCTGTAATTAACGATCCCGACGAAGCAGTAAAAGCTATGGATTGGATAGCTGTCGAGATTGATAGAAGATTAAGCTCGAAAGAAAAAAGCCCAGAAATCTTCGTATTGTGCGATGAAATATCCGACCTCATGATGATGGACTCAAACTTTTACGAGAAGATTTTTGTAAAGATTGCCGAGCATGGAGGTAAAGTCGGTATTTACTCTGTAATTGCAACATCTCGCCCAAGCGCGGATGTGTTTACGGATAATCTTCTAAAAGCCTATAAAACTACAATTGCTTTTGCCTTAGCGTCAAAAGTAGACTCACAACGAATACTACATAGTGATGATGGTGTAGATCTGGCAGGCAAAGGAGATATGTTACTGAAGATAAATGGCAACAGTGAGCTTAAGAGACTACAAGCCCCCTTTATACCTGATGATGTAATAGAAAAAATGATTGAGTCATTAGCATGAACATATATCTAGATATTGATGGCGTTCTTCTGGCTAACGAGAATAATGCTGCTCAACATGCCGATGAATTTCTTCAGCACATTCTTAACAAGTATCCAGATTCAACGTATTGGCTCACTACGCATAACTGGCGAGGTGAGAATAGAGCTATTGAAGTATTGAGTCCTGTGCTAAAGCCAGAAACGGTTGAGTTACTCAAAAGGATAAAACCTACCGAATGGGGCGAGCTAAAAACAGATGCCATTAATTTTGAAGAAGATTTTCTCTGGTTTGATGACGATCTTTGGCCAGACGAACTTAAAGTGCTCGAACGGAATAATGCCACTGGGCGTATGGTAATGATCGATCTCAATAAAGATCCAGATATATTGAAGAAATTAATTCAAGTCGTCTAGCCTACCACTTCCAGTTATTCATTCCAGTGAACTTAACCATCTGATTTGCAAGTATTGTCGAGTTTGTTCTTCGCATTACTTCTTTACTGTAGCTTTGAGAAAGTATATTAAGACTCCCTTCCCACAGTATTGACCGATCTATGACAGCCAACTTGCGGTGACGCATGTCATCATAAAATTTTACCTTTACCCCTACTCCTCTCAATTGTTTTATCGACTGCCATGCTTGTATTTGAAGTTCTCGCTCATGATGCCTCGGATTGCGGGTGTTTATGCGAATGTTAACACCACGTCGAGCTAGCCTTCTAAAGGCCGGTAGAAGGCTCTCAGTGCGCTTACAGGCTATAAAGGGACTCTCGATAATGACTTCCTTTTGAGCTTTACGTAAGTCTCTTGAAAAAGAACTATAGAATGTGGTTTCAGTGTGAAGTGCCGATTCTAACAACTCTGGGGCTACTGATTTCGAGAAGAATAATCGTTTAAGCATTATTCTGCTCCTTCGTACCATTTTTTGATGGTATTTTTACATCAGTTTTGTCTGACTCTACCCCTATTAAAGTTCTATAATCGTACTGTATCTCCTGCCAATAAAAATGTCACAAGCGCAAGTCTGTGACATTTTTATTTACTTGCTAGTACCGTAATATCAATGTTCAAATCATGCTCTTTAATCTTCACCCTCCCAAACATAGCTAATAGGTAAGCATTACCGCTATAATGGATGAAGTATGGTCGATCTTTCCCCTACCCATAGATTAGATACTCAGCTCGTCACTCCTATTCAAGTCAGTCCACTTATCTTCGCACTGTGCATTCTTATTGGTGTTGACTACTTTAGAGGCACTCTTTATTTATCCTCTACGATACCGGTGGGGATCCTGGTTGGATTTCTGGTCATTTTTGGATTAAGTCACTTTATTCCTAAGCTGAAATTTGGGCAGCTTCATGGGCTGTACCTCGTCTTGTATCACGTTGTTTTAGGTCTAGCGCTTATTTTCATCTTGCCTGTTCTGTCCTATTATCTTTTCTTGTGGATCCTACTCTTATACTTAGGTGAGTATTATTACCAGGCCAAGGGTATGCTAGCCAGTCTGGCGGTGTTGCTAGTAGTTCTGGTGGCCGGGTCAGCCTACCAGCTCCACGGCTTCAGTAGTACATCTATCCTCATGATTCTCCCCTACTTTATGGTGCTTACTGCTATAACGCTAGTCTTGACTCGCATAGTGCTGGGAGGGCGTCGTGAGCGATTGAGTCTGAATGAGAAGATTGTTAAGACCGAGTATGAGCATGAGAGACTCGTAGCACTTATCAACTCGATGAGCGAAGCCGTGATTGCTACTGATGAAGCGGGCAAAATCACGATCTATAACGCTGCTGCGCTTGACCTTCTCGATACCAACA
This sequence comes from uncultured Candidatus Saccharibacteria bacterium, assembly GCA_937996675.1. Lineage (GTDB taxonomy): Bacteria > Patescibacteriota > Saccharimonadia > CAILAD01 > CALKUN01. Next base: position 5,710 of record CALKUN010000106.1, on the reverse strand, counting down.
GCGAGCTCACCGGAAAACTCATAAGTGAATGCTTGCGGCTCACTGACGGCACCAAAAAATCTGTCGACATCATGCAGGTAGCCAAGCAGACTCGGTATATCCTACGTAGAACCGACCTGATGCTACCGGTGAATGATACTGACCAGATGGCTCTCGATATTAACATCAGCCGCGTTTCGATGACCGCAGCGATTGTGAAGCAAGAGGGCTATACATTCTTGATGCGTGATATCACAGCTCAGAAATCTCTTGATGAAGAGCGTGATCTGTTTATATCTGAAGTGAGTCACGAGCTACGTACTCCAATTACTATAGCCGAGGCTAATATCTCAATGGCAAACTTGCAGGCGACCAAGCCAGATAGGGATGAGGATGCTCTTGTAGGCTCAATAGACAAAGCCCACAAGCAGGTACTTTTCCTGGCGGACATGGTGAACGATCTTTCAACGCTGTCTCGGGCCAGTCGCGATGACAAGAGCATGGATGTCGATACCTTCTCAATACGCGAGATTATTCTAGAGCTAGCCCGAACTTACGCGCCACAGGCTGATAAAAAGGGGCTGTATCTCAAGGCAAATGTCGAGTTCAAGCTACCTGAAGTCACCTCCTCAAAGCTGTACCTCAAGGAAATTCTACAGAACTTCGTTACCAATGCAATTAAGTATACAAAAGAAGGTGGTATCACAGTCCGTGCATATGCCCATAATGAGCAGACACTTGCGATAACTATTCACGACACCGGTATCGGTATCTCCAAGAGTGAGATCACAAAGGTCTTTGAGAAGTTTTGGCGATCTGAAGATCCATATACAAGACAAACGAGCGGGACTGGCCTCGGGCTATACATTACTTCTAAGCTAGCAGGACGCATTGGTGCGGAGATTACTGTAGAAAGCACCGTTGGTGAAGGCACGACATTCGGTATACTCTTGCCGGTCATAGCAGTGAAGACGGTAGATCAGAAGAAGGTCGCTAATGACCAGGTTGCTCACATCTTCGAATAACAACTAGGCTTTTGGTTCTTTCTTAGACGTAAGGTAGGACAACATAAGTAGGATTGTCATAAGTACAAAGGCAACAACTACAGGGATTGTTACTGCAGTAGTTGCTATATCAAACCGAAAGATAGGTGCTACTACCATCACCAGACCAACGATTGCCAGAAAGACACCAAATCCAGCTATACGATACTTCTGGCTGGTGCGCATAGCTTCACGAACCTGCATGAGAAAGCTTAGCCCGACAAAGAGCAGTGGACTAAACGCGACGCCTGTCATGATTGAGTAAGTACGCGTGGATACATACTCAAAGTGTGCAACACCGTCCATCATTACGAATTGTGCTGGAAAAGCAGTGTTCTCATGGTAAGAAACGTAGATAAACACCAGGCTCGCTAAGAATATAACGAGGTTTGCTGCGCGTCGCACCCACGGCCATCGAGTCAGTGATAAGTGAGTAGCTAGCAGTCCAACAATCCCGAGAGAAATATATTGTACGATATCCGCAATGACCGTTGTCAGAGTGAGAACATCGCTGTCGTGAGTAAAGAGCACTGGCAATGCATATATACAGGCCGCTATTGCATACACTCCTGTCGCCCATGCAAAATATCGCGTAACAATATTATTCTTATTCCTCGTAAAGAACAGACCATGGATAGAGATATAGGCTAATATTGGGGCGCCAATATAGAAATGTATAAGGTTAAGAGGAATACTCATTTAGTATAGTATACCCGAAAGATGAAATTTGTTGCAAAGATTAATAAAAGATGGAGCCCGCGAGAGGACTTGAACCCCCAACCTACAGTTTACAAAACTGTTGCTCTACCAATTGAGCTACGCGGGCAATCTGATGTACAGCCCAGTTATTATCGCATTTTATGAGTTCTTGGTCAAAAGTGCCATGTTGATCTCATTGCTGTCGTTGCTGGTTAGAGCGGCTGCTCCAGCTCTCTCTAGTGCATTGTTGTAGTACTCCACTTTAGTGCCTTTCTTCTGGGCGATAATCACTCTTTTCTTGAGCGCTACAGCTATACCGATCTCGGTCTGTGCACCTGCCGATATTTTCTCGGAAAGAAAAGCCACCAGACCTTCGGCTGCGGCAATTGAGTCGTAGTCGAGCTGAAAGGCACTGGCCGGATCAGCATCGTTAATACGATAACCGTCCTCACGAAGAGCACAGACCACAATGTATCGGCTATGATCTGTTGATTGTGGGAATTTTCACAGCGCATTAAAAACAAGTTATGCTATATTCCGATTATGAAATGCCCCAATGACGACTCTATATTGAATATATCTGAGCGTAACGGAATCGAGATTGATTACTGCCCTACGTGCCGAGGCGTATGGCTCGACCGTGGAGAGCTCGACAAACTTATCGATCGCTCACAAGCCTCGGGAGATTCGTACTCACCGGCACCACAACAGTCTCGGTATGAAGCTCCTCGAAGCGAATATCAGTCAAATTCGCACCAACACCAGAAGAAGCACAAGAAAGAATCATTCTTAGGCGATCTCTTTGACTTCTAAAGAAGTTATTTAGGAGAGTAGATCAGATACTATATCGGTTAAGTTAGGCTGTGCAATAAGCACCAGCCCTATTACGAGTGACAGAAGCCCCGGTATCCATACGTACAGTGACGCATTGCCAACTATGCTGTTTACTACGGTTAAGAGAAGTACGCCCAGGAGCGCAATCACAGCACCAAGGACCATGAGCTTAATATTCCGCTTACTTTTTTTGGACTTTTTTGCCATCGTGCTTCTCCTGCTTGTGAGTACGTAGTATTATGATCGATCCAAGACTAATGAGCGCCGAAAGGATCAAGGTAATTCTTGTGTCGCGAATACTTTCTGCTATGTCATTACAGTTAATATAGTTGAAGTTATCATAGCAAGTTCTATCTGAACGAGTCTTGGACAAATCTGTACGGCAGGCTACTTGATTAGTGACGCTTTTCCATGAAGTGCAGCTATTGGGCAAGTCAGACGTTCCTGTAGTCAGTATGAAAATGTCATCAAGCAGAACACAAGCGCACTCATACTGGTGAGTAAAGTGAGCACGAGTTTTTTACTTTTGATAAGCGTGGGTAGCGTCATCGTATAAAAAAGTTAGTATGGTGCAGGGAGAGGGAGTCGAACCCCCGAAGGCACAAGGCCGACAGATTTACAGTCTGTTGCGTTTGACCACTTCGCTATCCCTGCATAGTTTGTACTGGAGCCCAAGCCGGGGATTGAACCCGGGACCTCTTCCTTACCATGGAAGCGCTCTACCACTGAGCTACTTGGGCATATATTCGTATGTCCAAACTCTCAGCAAGCAGTTACATACCTGGAAAGTCTAGCATTTTCAGACTTATTTTTCAATCTCCCCACTCGCCTTTCGCTTCTGTAGATGGGTAATCATATCGATGACAGTTGGGTCATCCGGGGCAATCTCTACTGCTGCCCGGAGTGATTCATACTGCTTTGCAGTGTCCCCTGCTTGACCGTACAGACGCGCTAGTGAAGTTGCACGCGCAAGGGTTGGCTCCAGCGTAAAGGAACGCTGCATAGCCTCAATAGCCTCTGGCAACCGCTTGGCGTGATGTAGGATCGTGGAGTAGTTCTGTAGGTCGGCTGCTGTAGCGTCGCTCTTCATGACGAGCTCCAGGCACTCAGCGGCATCAGCGTAATTATGAAGATACGTATAGATGAGCGCCAGACGCCGGTATGCAAAGAGATGTGAGTGATCAAACTTGAGAACCCGCAGATAGGCCTTCTCGGCTGAAAGCCAATTGCGACTTTGATAGAGTGAGTTTGCGGTATCTAGTAGCTTTGTCAGCTCGCTTTCCTGCATCGTCTCATCATTATTCGAGCCAGAGTTGAGAAAATGTGCGACTGGGTTAAAGCTCGACTGCATGAGACGCCAGGTCACGATCCCGACAATGATAAATATAACAGCTGTAAGAATCACCCCAGGACCTCACTGGCTGCGAGGGCTTCGAGAAAAAGTCGATGATTGGGAGCTGATTTACTGAGATGGTGGAGCTGCATCCATTCGAGTATGGCATATTCATGGCGTTGCCTCAAAGTCTCTGTGAGGTCGCCAATAAACTGCTGTAGTTGTCCCTCAGCTTGGAGCTTAGCGATTGAAGCAAAGCGCTCCGGCACGTCTCCATCTATGAAGCCTGCTAGCTGGGACTGCGTATCTGCATCAAGCGCATGTTCTTCCGATGATACGCTCTGCACAGCTACGCGCGAGCGGATAGTCGGAAGCAAGCGTGCTGCCGAGGGGGTCGTAAGATAAAAACTAACCGCTTCCGGCGGTTCCTCTAGTGTCTTCAGGAGTGCATTGGCAGCTTCTGGAGTAAGCTCATGTGCGCGCTCGATGACAACGTACCTTTGGCTGCCGCCGCTACTAGTGAGCATGAGTTCGTGCAGCACGGCAGTCATTTGAGCTCGGCCAATTGACTGCTTTTCTGGGGCAACCCAATGTATCTGGGGGTGATGTTCGGCATCTTCCTCGGGGATTTCAAGTGTCGCGCCAAGGAGAGAGCGCACATGATCGGCCGCTGCAGCTAAGTCTACACTAGAGAAAGCGATGGCGTGAAAGCCAGCTAGTCTGTCGGGAGCTGACATCGGTACTCCTCACAAATTCGCGCAAATTCTTCCGGTATAGGACTCACAAAGGTCTTCACCTCACCGTTGGGGAGTGGAATGGTGAGCTTCCAGGCGTGGAGCATAAGCCGACTCACCTGTTCGAATGTACCACCATACAGCGGGTCTCCAGCGACAGGGTGCTTAATGGCTGAGAGATGGACACGGATCTGATGGGTTCGCCCCGTTACTGGCTCTGCCCCGACAAGTGTGGTTGTGTCTCCCTGACTCAATGTGTGAATAATAGTCTCGGATGGACGCCCGAGTGGATCCACCACGACCTTTTGTGACTTTCCGACCGAACGGCCGAGGTTGAACGCAAGTCTTTGACTCCCGAGATTCATTCGGCCTACGACCATAGCAAGATAGTATTTCTTCACAGCATGGGCCTTCCATGCTTTCTGCAGAGCTTCTTTGGCAGCTGGGTTTTTAGCCACAATGATTGCACCGGAGGTATCACGATCGAGACGATGTACGATGCCTGGGCGTTCGACATCGGTATCGGTAGTGAGAGCTTGTACGGCTCCGGCAATACTTGGCTCAGAGAATTTTTTGGAAGCTGGGTGCACGATGAGCCCGCTTGGCTTGTCAAAGACCCAGACATCATCGTCTTCGTACAGGATTGTCGGCATGACGGTCTTCTCGAGCGGCGCATCTGGCTCCTGACCAGGCCACTGCGAGATTGTCACTTCATCCCCTTCGCTCAGCTGAGCACTATTGCGAGTCTGGAAGTCGTTGAGTTGCACATAGCCAGAAGCAATGGCTTCCTGCCACTGCGATCGACTCCAGTCGGGGTAGGTCTTTGCGAGCCAGCTATCAAGTCGGGCAGCGTCATCTTCGGTGATGACGACACGAATCAGCCCTGATTTTTCTACAGTAGCCATGAGTTAGACGAGCTCGCTTATTTGCTTGAGTTGATCAGTGGTGCCCATGACGACAAGTTGGTCGCCAGCATAAATGGTTTCTTCACCTGACGGGTTTACCTTGGAGAGGGCGTCACTTGAGTTGAGCGCCAGTACGGTGGCACCTACTTTCTGGCGGTACAGCCAGTTGAGTGTCTTCCCTGC
>CALKUN010000105.1 GCA_937996675.1 uncultured Candidatus Saccharibacteria bacterium | reverse complement strand
TTTGTGTGTTTATACGCCAATCACAAAGGGCGATGCAATGGTTCGACAAAACGAACGTATATGTGACAGGTACGACATGCTGATAGGCTACATGCGGGTATCGAAGGCGGACGGCTCCCAGGCTACCGATTTGCAGCGCGACGCGCTGATTGCCGCCGGGGTCGATCCAGTACATCTTTACGAGGACCAGGCATCCGGCATGCGCGAGGATCGGCCCGGCTTGACGAGCTGCCTGAAGGCGTTGCGAACTGGCGACACACTGGTCGTGTGGAAACTGGATCGGCTCGGACGCGACCTGCGACATCTCATCAACACCGTGCACGACCTGACTGGGCGCGGCATCGGCTTGAAGGTATTAACCGGGCACGGCGCGGCCATCGACACCACGACCGCCGCCGGCAAGCTGGTCTTTGGCATCTTCGCCGCCCTGGCCGAGTTCGAGCGCGAGTTGATCGCGGAGCGCACGATTGCCGGCCTAGCCTCGGCCCGCGCGCGCGGGCGGAAAGGCGGCCGGCCGTTCAAGATGACCGCCGCCAAGCTGCGGCTGGCGATGGCGGCAATGGGTCAGCCAGAGACCAAGGTCGGCGACCTGTGCCAGGAACTTGGCATCACGCGGCAGACCCTGTATCGGCATATTTCACCCAAGGGCGAGCTACGTCCAGATGGCGAGAAGCTACTCAGCCGAATTTGATGCCGACATGAGGCGACGTAGCGAAAGCGTGGTTTGTCTCAATTTGACGGCGGCGAACCGCAAGCGTTCGGTTCGCCGCTCGTTTCGGTCGCAGTGCTGGCCCGCGCCTGGAAACGTTGATAACACTCCAGCCCGCAGAAGTGCTCGACGTACTCCGCGCCTTCCGGTGTGAAGGCGGCATCGAGCGGGATTTCCTTCAGCACACGCAGCAACTGGTGGCGGTCGGATCATTTGCATTCATGGTGGCACCCCTCCATTGACTGACGAAGACGGCGAATGCCGCCGCCGGCATCGGCTTGGCGAACAGGAAGCCCTGCAGCTCGTCGCAGCCGATCTCGACCAGCAGGTCGCGCTGGCGTTCGTTCTCGACGCCTTCGGCGAGCGGCACCGAACCCGTTGCCAGCACCATCTGCACGAGATCACGCACGACCTGACGCTTCCGTTCGCTCGCCATGTGGATGCCGCGAATCAGCGACCGGTCGAATTTCACGAAATGTGCCGGAACGTCGGCGAGCTCCAGCAGGAGCTTGACGGCGCCATCAACGCGATGCAACGACGCCATGTCGAGGTCGCTGACAGCACGGATGCCGTTCGTCGCGGCCCTCACACCAGGGCGCACGAAGAAGACCACGCCTCGCTTCTCTCGCACGGCGAATGCGATCTCCTCGACGTACTCTCGACACTCAGACGATTTCCAAAGCGACGCGGCTGTCCCCGTCGCTGCGTGCTCAGCGGCGTAGCAGACGTTGTCAAAGGCGCGATCACTCACGTACCGTTTGAGTCCCTGCCCAAGCTGTAGCTGAGCGGCGAAGACGCGCCGCTGAAACGTCGTGACCGCGTCGAGGTCGGCGCGGAGCTCGTCGAGGTTTCCACCGAGCTTGGCGACTTCTACACTGGCAGCCTCGTCGAGGATGGGCAGCGAGTACGTCTTAGAGATCCAGCGTGCGAGCGTCGATTTTCCCGTGCTCTGGGCTCCGCATATCCAGACCTTGCATGTGCGTTGCTTCGACGCCATCACGACTTCGCCCTCGACGATAAGGTGACGACGCCGTCCATCTTGACGTCGACCACGAGCCCGACGTAGAGACCCAGCGCAGCGAGGTTGACGCCGTCGGTGACTTCGGCGACGAGGTCGGAGTGTAGGTGCGCAGGATCAGGCCGAGGATTAGTGTTGAAGGCGCCGGACGCGAGCTGTGCTCGTCGTGGTCGTACCAATAGAACCACTTCACCTACAGCGTCGCCCTTGACGACGGTGTGGCGGCTGACGCCCTGCGGCACCTGCGTCGCTGCCGACTCGCCGACGCCGAAGCGACCTCGCAGTCGCGCCGCCAAGCGGGCGGCCTTCTTGACGACGTGGCCGCAGCGGTCGCAGCGACTGTAAGACTGTGTAAGGGTGTGAAGACACTGAGGAGTCAAGCTCATATACCAAGCACGCTACCACGTCGCCATGACGATGTCAAGAGCTGAGACGCGCGATGGCTTCGTCGACCGCTGCATCGTCTGCACTCATGGCGGGAACCTGTGGAAGCGGCGGCGCCCACGGCATCGAGACCTGACGGCCGCGCTGTGCGATCTCGTCGGTGATGACATCGTAGAGTGCGGTCAGCGTCGGAGCAACAGCCGCGGGCTGATTCTTGCAGTCACCGACGAGGACGACGCGCCTGGCGCCGCAGCGAGCGAGGGCCATAGCCTCGCGGTCGTCAGCGTCGATGAAGACCACGTCATACGTCGCGGGATCGACGAAGCGATCGGCGCGGGCCATCTCATACACGTCGAGGATGGAGCACTCGCGCTCGTCAACCACGTCAACAATGAAACCCTGCGTCTCGGCGAGCTTCATCATGCGCAGCTGTAGCGTGAAGTCGGCGGCGATGTCGCGGCGGCGACGGGCAGCGTCTACAGTAACAGCAACACTTCCTGACCCGATCTCGTCGAAAACATCGCTGAGACGATCAACTTCGTCGCTGAAATGCTCCCAGACCTTCTCTGGCGTCTCCAGCTTCGACATGACGCAGAGGATGCGAAAGCCAGGCTTCGTCGAGGCGTCGTCACCTGGGGGTGGCAGACCCTGCGACGTGAGCCACGGCAGCGCCCGCACGGCGTCGCTGTGCTCAGCGATCTTAATCGCATCGAACGGGTTGCCGACGAACAGCTGTGGCGTGTAGGTGTAACGCCGAGATGTACTCTTCTTACGCGCCACTTTACACCTTCCCTTCTTGTCGCAGGCAGAACAGCAGCGCCGACACGGCGGCGATGTGGTCGCGAAGCTGCGAGCCTCGGACTTCATCAAACACATGCCTCGTGAAGCGCCAACCACGCTCGGGCACTGCGTCGAGGAAGACGCGGCCTAACACAGCACCCGTCGTCGCTAATGCGACGTTGTAGCTCGTCTTGTGCTGCTTCGTCAACGTCACGACGACCTCGTCGCCGACGACTGGGCGCCATGTGTACGTCGTGGTGGTCACGACGCGGCCTCGACGAGGAGGTAGAAGCGGCGGTGACAGGTGCTGCCGTAGTTGACATCCCAGTCGCGACGGAGAAGACCCGCCTTCTCAAGCTCGTGAAAAGTGACGCAGCCAAAGCCGTTGACCTTGACGCCAGGGTGCGACTCCAGCCAGTACGCCTGCTTCTCGCCGCCCGTGTAAGCGCGACGCAGAGCGGTCTCGAAACGACCGCCTGCCTTGAGAATCTCCAGCGCCTTCTGTGCTTTCTTGCTGAGTGCCATCGTCGTATCTCCTTACACAAAGAAGTATTGATGACGTCGCGATCGCCGTCAAGTCGTCATGCAAACTATTTCACAACTACATGATTTACTTCATTTATCAGCCCACGACCGCACTAGCAGATCGCTGTCACGTGCATCGCCAGGTTCGGGCGGGACGTCTTCTAGGCCCGTCCACCTGAGGCCAGCAGCGAACCACTTGCGGACGCAGCCAGCGGCGGCGAGGCCGTAGTGCTTGCGACAGTCCTGATCGTTTTCATCATGCGCAAGATTTGCCATCTTAGCGTCCCAGACATCGCTGATAGGATGCAGCCGCCTCGCCATGAAGTAGGCGTCGTGGCGGTCGAAGTCCGTTAGGATGCGCTGATTTGCCCATTTAATGGCACAGGCTTCTGAGCCCATCCAACGAAATGCGACGGCATCAGTACCCTTTACCGTCACTCTGCCGTGTGTACGCTGACAGCTTGGGCAATACTCCGCGTCACCACGATCGAACTTATCCATCTCCTTACGCAGGTAGAGTCGTCGCCCCGATTTTAGGGACCACCCGACGCCGTAGTGCAATCCGTCGACCACGACGTCGCGCCGATTGCACTCGCGAATCCAGCTACGCTGATACGTCGCCAGCACAACATACCGCTTACGCCACGCCTCTCGAATGATCTCCCATTGCTCGTAGGTGAGTATGACAGGCGGCTTTGCTGTGTCGCCGGCTCCCTTCAATCGGGCCACGCTACCAAGATTCAGGCACGTATAGTTGCCGGTCTTAGCGGGCTGGCGCAACGCCTGCTTTACAAATTTGTGCTTTGGATGCTTCTTGTCGTACCATGCGAAGAATGCCTCTTCAGGCAGATCCTTCGGCACCTGACCCGTCGCCACGCCGAAGTCGTAGGCGAGCTTGAGGTGGGCGTCGCGGTCGAGGCGGAAGTCCTCCAGCAGCTGTGGGTCCTGACTCGCCTGCGCCGCTATCCGCATGTGCGCCTGCGAGAAGTCGGCGACGACGAGCTGACGTGGTGCTGCGGTGCAGCTGGCGGCGAGTTCCTCATACCACGATGCTCTTTTGAGCTTCGCTGTGATGTCTTCTGGCGCTTCGGCCGCCTCTAGATCATCCCACGCCGTCACCTCGCTGTCATCCCACACGCCTTCGACGATTGCGCAGGATTGCGTAGACGCCGCCGTAGTGGCGCTGCCATGCTGCGGCCCCACCACCGAAACCAACGTGCCGCCTATGCTGTCCTGCTGCTTCGTGGCAGCGAACGGACAGGCGACCTCGCCGCGAAGTCGCATCGCTGCCCATCGCAGATACGACGCCGTCGTCTCGTCGTGGCCGACGAAGGGGATCCGCGGGCTCATGGTCGCCACTTCGCCTGTAAACCCCATAGCGTCATGGATGAGCTTGTTCAGTTTCGGCTGTGGGTTCGCAGACTGCTGTAAGGAGGGTTGCCTACATGCACTCCTACCGTGTCCCTTTCCCGACATGTCGTCGCCGCCACGATTCTCACCGCCGGCTATCTGCGCATATTCCCCCCTCACCCGGCCGTCACGACGTAATCGCCGCCGCACGTTCTGCATCCACTTTATAACGACGCCCATGCTGCGCCAGTCTAGCAGCGCCGAGATCCAGGGTAGTTTCGCGAACTTCGACAGCACGACCTCGGCGACGCTGTGGTCGTCTTCGGAGGCGTACTTGTCGGGCTTTGTCAGGAAGTGGTAGTCGAAGCGGCGACCGAGGATGTACAGCGGCTGCTTACGCGGCTTGAGCTCGTCGAGCTCGTAGAACTGGAAGCCGTCGTAGCAGTCATCTAAGCTGAGAGCGACGGCGACGACCTGCGTTTTATTCGGATCAACACCGGGATAACGCTTCGTAAAAGGCTCTAAAGCCAATTCTCTACCGCGCTGCCACATCGCTATGTGGTCGTCGAGCATCGCGGGGTTCACGGGCATGCCGTTGTACTCAAACTCGACGAAGGCGGCGACGGCACCGCACTCGGCGAGGGCACATGGCAGCATCCCTTCTGCTGCGATGAGGCCGCCAAGCCACTTGAACAAGGGTATAACGACGAGGGCATCGGTGGCGGCGTAGTTCAACTGCGCATTGCTGAGCTGCCAACGCCACTCAGATCGTTGCAGCTTCTTGCTAACGGACCACGTCCCGGGCGCCGCGGCAGCGACGGCGCGTTCTGATAGGAAGCCCAGGCCGTGCCGTACCGGCAGCCCCGCCCAATAGAGCTGAGACAGGAGCATAGTGCAGCGGATGCAGCGCATGCGCCAACCGAAGTGGATACGCAGCCACAGGGCATCGAATTTCGCGTGGTGCAGGATCTTCGGGATAGTCTCGGACTCGACGACGTTGCGCAGCACGTCGAAGAAGCTGCCAGGCTGATAGATCGGCACTGTGACGGCGACGCCGTCGATTGTCGTCGTGAAGGCATCGCCGTGGTCGCCATACAGCTTGCGACGAGCGACACGATCGTCGCCCACGCCGCCGAGGTCGGCGACGAGGCAGACGCCGTTGGGGAGAGCTACCTGGATGAGCCGTATCTGCGACTGAAAGGGGTCGAAGTCGCGGGCGTCGTCAGCGTCTAGCGCGTCGGTGGCGGTGTCGCCGCCTGCTTGTGGAGAATCGTCATAGCCTTCGGAGTCCACACCTATGTAGGTTGCTGTGCGTAGTTCGTCGAGTGCAGAGGTCCAACGCGGATCTGTGATCAGAATGACGCGAGGGTCAAGTGGAACTGTCGGCTCCAACAAGCTGTCGAAGGAGACCTGAGCTTTGGGCGGCTTCTTAGCCATCGTAGCTTAGCGCTCGCCAGAAGCTCAGCGGTAGCGAGACGTTGTCGAGAGGGATGCAGCTGCGAAACAGGGGTGCGATGTCAGCGGGCGCATAGCCAGCGAGGCCGCAGCCGATCGCGGTCATCAGAAAGGAGTCTTGCGGGTTCTGCTTGGCGTGCTCGATGAATTCTTGCACGTATTTGCTTATGTCACGAAGACATAAGCGCACACGCACGTCGACAGGCTTCGTGGGGATGGCGTAGGTCTGACCACTGCGACCATTCGGCACAGATCGACGAGCTCCCCAGCGCTTTGCCAGGAGAGCGGCACCACGGCTATGTCGCTCGCCCTCGTTGCTACCGAAGCAGAAGACCTCGTGAGGTTTCAGCGACGTGATGACGCCGGGCGTTATGCGATGCTGCGGCGCCTTCACGACGTAACCTTTGACGACGACGTCGTCAAAATACAGTCGATTCCACTCAGCGACGACTTCTGCCGCAATGCGCTCAGCGACGTCAGGAGACAGTCCGGTGAGGTCCAGCTGCTCGTGATGCTGGCGACGCCGACGACGGTGTCAGTGCTCCACTGCTTGCTCATAGCTGAGACGCAGATGCCGAACTACGCAGTTCGTCCCGCACTTGCATGAGCAAGCGACCGAGCCAATTGAGGCCCTGTCCGTCACAAACACCCCAGAAACGATCGCCCCACGTATTGCCCTCTACGAGCTCTGCATCTCGCGTATTGAGCAGCTGTGCTCTCAGCTCGCCGTGAGCAAACTTCTGTCGCTGTAAATCGAGCATGACCTCGACGCGGACGACGTCCCAATCAGGACGCAGTGCGACTAGCTGTCCCAGGCGCTTCGCCTTGCCAGGCGTCTCAGCGCGTCGGATCTCATCTCGCTCGACGCGATCGAGTGTCTTCGCCGCCTGATAGGCGTGCTCAGTAGTAGGATATACAACGCCGTCTAAGCAGACGTCTACTTGCTGAAAGTTAGAAAGCCAACGATACGGACCTCGAAAATCAGTGATTGCCGACATGCACACATCCTATCACGATTTGCTGATCGTTGTCAACCATCGCTCATACGCCGCGATCAGGTTGCGGATGAAGCGCGACTCCCGACCGTAGCCCTCCCACGACCTGAAACGCTCGCTGCGGGCGCTGGTGAAGTGCTCGCACTGCTCCAAGAAAACGCCTTCTCAGCGTCGGGCCAGCCTACGTCACCATACACGACGGGATAATCTTGCTGAACGGTGCCCTTGCGTCGTGACAGCGTCGTCGGGTTCGTCAGTGCGGCGGCGAGGCCGTTGCCGTCGGTGCTGCCTGAGAAGATGTTGAAGCGCATCTAGATGCGAGAGCCAGCGTGTCGATTATATTCAGCAACAAGCGCTTCGCCCTCGGCCCTCAACGAATGTGCGCAACGCGGCTTTCCTGTTGTCTTAGACACGAAGAAGGTCGGAAAAGCACCCTCAATAGAAGCCAATCGCCGATGCGTAGCGTCGCAGAGAGCAAGCACTGCTGCACTTGGTGCATTCGGTTTGATGTAGTAGAGATGAACGCCTCTGTCTGTGTATACCACAGCATCAGCACCGATCGGTGACGGATGCTCGACGAGCTGCTGCATAAGCCATGCAGGCGGGTTGTCTATGTCGAGCACCTCAGCACGGCTGCCGTCAAGCCAGAGAACTTCGGACGGTTTGTTGGGTGTGACAACGCTGAGGACAGCAGGGTCTGCTGAGGCCGGCGGCGTAGTTGGATGAGTTATGGCGCGAGTGAAATATGACATGTAACAGCCTTACCACGCCCCGACGACGATGTCAAGACCTCACTGTCGTAAGTGCTGCCACGTCGACCACGTCGCCTCGACCACGTCGCCAAGCCCAACAGGCATCGCCCCACTGCTCATCAGCGACAGCATCAGGTGCCCGCACGCGACAGCGTCGTCAGCAGCTGCATGCGCCGACTCCAGGACGACGCCGTGTCGCCTGGACATCGTCGACAGCGTCCTAGCACCACGACGATACTGCGGCGCCTGCGTCGTCCGCGCCGCCCACGGCATGACGTCGACGACGCCGAGCAGGGAGTTGATACAGTCACGCCATGCTGCGTCGAGGCCGTGACGACGACACTCGGCGGCTAAGCACGGGATGTCGTACTCTAAGATGTTGTAGCCGACGACGACTTGACCATGCAGCGACGATAACAGCGTGGGCAGCGCCTGCCTCGTCGACGGCGCCGACACCACGTCGTGGTCGTAGATTCCGTGTATCGCTGAGGCTTCTCTGGGGATAGACTCACCGGGGTCGACGCGAGAGGAGAAGCGGGTAGAGATGGAGTAGCCATCGGTTTGAGAAGTAAAGGTGACGACGGCGTACTCGACGATACGTGCGACGGAGACGTACTTAGATGTCGTCTCCAGATCGAGCACAGCGAACGTGGTAGGTAGGCAAGACACCAACTACTTGATATTGCTTAGAAAGGCAGCTCTTCGTCGACCTTCGCTGCACCACCGCTCTGCACCGCAGGAGGCGCCGAGGTCGGGTTGCGCGGCCCCGCCGCCTTGTCGCCGTCGCGCTTCGGGGGACCGTCCTTCGATGCCACGAGGGTCTTGAAGAGACCGCCGAGCTTCGTCTGCGTGGCTGCCGCGTCGAGCTTGGCCATGGGCTGCGAGATGCCGCCGAGGGTGAGGCGGCGGTAGATGGTGCCGCTGCCCTTGGGGAACTCGTCCTGCTCGAACTTGAGGTTGACGATCTTCTTCATGCAGCCGCCCGACTTGGCGGGGTCGTTGAGGCGGGCGAGGAAGGCGGCCTCGGCGGCGTCGATGACCTTCTTGTCGCCAGACTTGGCCGCGGCGTCGATGTCGCTGAAGTCGAAGCCCATGAGGCGCAGGTTGGCGGCGGTGTAGTCGGCGCCGTCGCCGCTGAAGCTCAAATCGACTGCGGCGTCGCGGCCAGCGAGATCCTTGCCCTCGACGTCGACGCCCTTGAGCACGATGAAGAGGCAGCGGAGCGCGGCGTTGCCCTTGCTGTTCTCGACGACGCCGTGGTCGACGAGGACGGCGTCGACGGCGGGCTTGGTCTTGGTCTTGTCGCCCTTCACCTGGGTGGCGAAGCCGACGTCCATGGGGTTGTGGGTGTCGTTCAGCTTGAGGACGAGCTCGGCGCCGTCGGCGCGAGCGGGTAGCGTGATCGTGGTACTCATGTCGTGGTCTTCTCCTCGCCGTGGTGGCGGTTGATGGTGCGTTGAGAGTAGTCTAGTCGTTGGTGAATGTCAAGCTCTTTAAGCAGGTTGTTTCGGCTGTAGCCGCGCCTTGGCCTCGTCCTTCGCCTTGGCGATAGCGTCGCGATACTCCTGCGTCAAGAGGCCTGCGATCTGCTTGTTGGTCGTCGCGAACATCTCGGCGAGCTGCTCCAATGTCGCGGCCTGGCGAAGCTGCTGGCAGCGCTTGGCGACCCAGCCACGAGAGCCGACGGGGTCGGCGCCGGACTTCGCCCAGTTCGCCAGCACACGTCCCGTCTCGATCGTGATGGGCGCCGCGGGCATCGGCGCCAAAAGGCCGGTACGGTCCTTTGATGCGGTGGCCGCGTGGCTGATCTGGTCAAGCGACAGCTGGATGTCGACCTCGTACTCGAAGCCCTCGCGTTGCTGGGGCTTGAGGCCCACCTTGCGAACCTGCGTCTTCTCGCCGCCGCGACCGTCTGCAACCTTCTCGATGACGTGCTCGACGTTCTCGCGCAGGCAAACGATAAGAGGTAGCGGCGCATATCGCACCGCGTCGACAAAGGCTTGGTGTGCGGGGCTGGCCTCCTTCCAGTGCTGGACTTGGCCACCGAGCTGGCGGTGAAAGTCGAGCGTGCCGCCGACACCAGACCACTCCTGCGACGCACAGTCGAGGATGCCGACACGCTTCTTCTTCGCCGCCATGTCGGCGATGACCTTGACCCACCGCGCTGGATGGTACGGCGCTGGAAAGGGAATGTGCGTGAACTTGCCGATCTCGACGAGCCCGGCTGCCGTATCGTGTGCCGTCTGCACGTAGTAGAGCGCCGTGTCATTCTCAGTGTCGGCGAAGGCGATGTCACCCCACGTCGCGTCGCTACCCTGCTCACCGATGCCGATGAGCCCGGCCGCAAGCATAAGAGCGCTGAGCGTCTTTCCAGCGCCAGGACTGCCCGAAAGGATAATCTTTAGCGACAGTTCTCTGCGAACTGCCTCGTTGAACTGAAAATCTGTCGTCGCTGCTGCCATGTCGTGGCCTCGTTGTAGTGTGCGGCAAGTCTACAGCACGTCGTCGTCGCTGTCAAGCTAAATCGTCGAGGCTACGACGCCACGAGGATCCTGCCTCGTCACAGTCGGCACCCACATCATGCCAGGGCGCGGAAACAGCTCCCACTCACGCTCAGCCGGCGTTAACTCTCGATGCTGCCACGTGATGGTGACGGCGTTAAAGCCGAAGATGACGCTGTCAAGCAGCAGCTGCTTCGCCGTGGCCGCGTCGATGCTGTGAGGCTCACGCTTACCCTCGATGTGGAGACGATTGCGTCGCCATGTCGTCAGGTTGGCGACGAGGCGTTGATGCTGCTCTGCTGTGAGTGACATGTTAGCGTGACCTCGGCTACTGTCCGTAGATGATGAGTCGCATCAACACCCACCTCATCGTCGCGGCCCTGTCGTCGCGAGGTAGTCGAGGCGAAGCCACCGCTTCACAGCGTCAGCGAAGCAGTCTGCGGGCGCAGCACCGGGACGTCTAGCCTTTACGAGGCTGAGCGCCTCCGTGTAGCTCATGCCAGCGTAGCGGCAGAGATAGGCAGTGGCTAGGGAAACAGAGCGACTCTTACCTGCGCCGCAGTGGACGAGGACGCAGCCTCTTCTGATATGGGCAGCGATAAACGACGTGGCGTCGTCGAGGTAGTCTGCAAGATTGCGGCCGTCACCAAGTGGGCTGCCAGGACCTTCGCCGTCGTTGATGTCCACGTGTAGCGTGGGCGTGCTTGATTGCCGTCGATAGTCGACAATCCAGGGCGTCTGTGCTTGTTTTGCGGCAGGAATCCAGTCTTCATGTGGCACAGCCGGCGCCTTGTACAGTTCGTCGATAGGCGCCGTCGCCAGCATTGACACGACGGCGACGAAGCCGGGGACCTGCCGCGACGCCACGTTGCCGACGGCGAGTCTGTCCGTTACAAAGTCGTAGCTGATGTCTGTCGTCAGCGTCATAGCGTCGACAGCCTCGCTGAGATTGCGTGCTACTTCATCAGGATTCATCGCCCTGCCTCACACGTCGTGCAATCTCCAATACCCCCGACGCTGTTGATGCAGCGCAGACACCGCCCCGATCGAATCCTATCGACGACGCCGCGCATGAGCGCCAGCTTAGCCTCATTCGACCACCACCCGTCGGCGTCCGTCTCGACGACGTGCGGCGACGGGATCGTGATGCAGCCGTTGCGGTACTCAAGCAGCCGCATCTCGTTTAGACGCACGTCGGCGCTCTTGAAGGCGTTGGAGACCTTGCCGCCGAGGAGGACGACGAGGTCGTAGCCGAGGTCGACAGAATCTAGCGCCGACAGGACGCCCTGCACGTACCGCGCTTGCAAGACGGCGTCACCCTCGGGAATGTTACCGCCCGGCGGTAAGAGGTCGACGGCGTCGAAGTCGACGAGGCCGATGCTCTGTAGCCGCTGCCACGCCTTCGGCGTCCGCTGCGGGCTGACGCCAGGGCATCGCAGCATCGTCGGCCACATCCACGTCGACAGCGAGGCGCGGCTGTTGTTATTGAGCAGCGGCTTCGTCTGGAAGCGCCGTATCCCAACAACAAGGGTTTTGAAGGACGGCGCAATACAAGCTGCTGCACTTCCAGCGTGAGTGGAAGGCACAAGGAATAGTGGTGCTCTCTGCGCTGTGTCAAGCTCCTGCGCCATGCCCTGCCAGACGTCATCGACGGACTTGTCGATCTCCTCATCGCGACCTACATACGGGAACCACAGCTCGCCGGCACCGCGAAAGCGACGCCAGAATGCCGCCTTGACTTGCTCCTTGGTGTACATGTACGTGTTTCTCCTTATCTCAGGGACTCGCTGCGAATAAGTCGCAGTTCTCGTCGCGACCTAGTCGAGGCAACGAACCGTATGTTTGCCGACTCCTTACGCTGCCAATCGTGCTTGAAGTTGGCGCCGAGGTCGGGCTTATGGTAGTCGAGCCACCACACGCGGTCTGCTTCCGCACCTTTCGCGCGATGTATGGTGGAAAGCGTCACTACCCTATCTTTGTCTTCACCCTCGCCGAAGAGTGACTCTAACCTAGCTTTGAATACATCGACGCTGTCGCAGTCGTTGTCCTGCGCCCACACGCCGTCGGCCACCGCCACCAAGACGTCACGCTTGTCTGCCGCCTCTTCCATCGCGGCCTCGTCGTCGAGCTCGCACGCCCGCGCTATCGCCTTCGACGTCCACTCCTCGACTCTCTTCAAGAGGTCGACGATGCCCGACGACTTCATCGCGTCGACGAAGGCGACGAGGCCGCGCCCGATGTCCTTACCGAGGATCCTCGCCGGGATGTGGTTCTTCAGCAGGTAGTACGCTGCCTTGACGAGGGGCGCCTTGCTGCGGCAGATCACGAGGTCGCCGGGTGCAAAGTGCGTGGGTCGGAGGTTACCGAGCTTGAGCGGCAAACCGTCTTGTCCTGCTTCTGCACAGAAGCAGTCGAGCCCGTGGTCGCCCACGATACAGCACGCCAACGCTCCGTCCTCGTCGTAGCGCTCTAGCACGCCCTCGTCGGCGCCAGGTCGTGCCTCGATCGTCGGCACCAGCGTCTGCGCCAGCGCGATGTGCGACGTCGGGCAGCATTTAATTGGTTAGGGCAAGATTTGACAAGGCAAAATTGCTTGGATCTTTTTGCT
>CALKUN010000104.1 GCA_937996675.1 uncultured Candidatus Saccharibacteria bacterium | reverse complement strand
GTGCTATATTTCACACGAGCAATCAAGCTCAAGGAGTTTCCAATGAACAGTCAGCGTCTTGTCCTCATCTTCTCGGCTCTCTTCCTCTTCGCCTGTGGTGCGCCCGCAGCTCCGGTGGTCAGCATCGACTGCGACGCTGACATCGTGCAGCCCGTTTACAATAGCAGCCCTCCCCGCTTCAGCGGTGGGCCTGAGCTGTACAGTGACGCACTGACGGAAGTGCTGTGCAAGCCCTCCGACATCGTCAGCAGCGCTGACGGTAGCTGCACCAAAGCGTGCGCCCCTGCCGCGGGCCTGCTCAAGGTTTGTGACGCGAGCGGCGCTATCTTCTACCTCGGCTCTGACGGTGGCCCGCTCGTCGTGAACTACGGCACTATTGAGGTGAAGAACGCGCAGTGCAGCCAGCTCGTCATCGGCCCTCTGGTGCCAGCGCAGCTCAGCAAGCCCCTCGACTGTGTGACTAAGGCCCCAGCGAGTTGGGGCGGCGCTGGCTACCGCGTCTACAAGGGGCCGGTCAACTGCGGGTATCCTGTAGGGCAGCCTAGCGGTAGCTAAATCTTTTCTCGTCCGTGCGTCTCGCTTCCGTCCCCCATGCTCTACCCCACAGATGCATTTGAGCTGATTAAAGCTGATCCCCGCATATCTGGCGGGGCCGTCCCCTCTGCTGCGGACGGTGGCAAGTTCTACCCCGGAATCAAGATGGAGTACGATGTACCAGAAGTCAACTGGACAAAGCTCGCCATGCCCGCGATCGTCTGGGTGCCCATGTCTGATAAATTTGACACGAACCACCCTGAGAAGATTGAGTTGGACTATGAGGGGCGGAAGGTCACGTTAGAGCCTGTCTGGCGCTGTCTAGCTGGGCACGAAGTGCACTTGTTCGTAGCGCGCACGGCGGACTTACAGTGCTACCGCGATATGTACAAGCTGCTGAGCAGGTTCATGGTGGCGATGAGGTACGCGCTGCAAACTACCGCGAACTACCGTACCGATGGCGGGCGCTGGCTGAGTAGCCCCATGGAGCGGGCGAAAATGCCAAACGCTTTGCACTACGTTTTGAGTGTGGTGCACTACGTCTCTATGGTCGAGGAACCTAACCCGACTGTGACGGGGCTGTCGTCGGTGATTGCGGTGCGGAGTGTGTCGTCAGATGGGACGGATGACTAGTCGTCGAGATGCTGAAAGGGCCAGTTAGGGCTAAAACGCCCAGCAGTGTTGAAAACTGGCATTTCTCCCTGAAAGCAGATAGCAAGCAGCACAATCACGTTCAATCAACTCGGGCGTCTTACCACCAAGCACCATCTCGACCATGATCGTCGGCGTCGCACCTTCGATCTCAGGTGCGCGGAATGTGAGATTTACTTGCATATTAGCCCAACAGCTTCTGCCGAGCCTTACGCTCAGCCTCAGCGAGGGCCATATAATCGGTCGTCTCACACCGATCCAAGTCCGCAATGGCCGACGGGTCGCGGAAGATCAAGATCTTGTCAGCGATCATCTTTCGGTCACGCTGAATCATGAGCAGAGCATCCTGAAGCACTGAGCGATGGTTGCCCCAGCGCGCCGCGATCTTGGCGTCTTCTGCAGGCGTCAGGTCAATGAGCTGGGTGACGCTCATGTTTTTGAAGCGTTGCACCATGAGCTGAGCACCAGTCGGAACCTTCGGTGCGCCCGCCTCACACGATGTCAGATATTCAAGTGCGAGTTCTGCGCGGCGCTCTTTGCCAAGGAAAGTGCAAAAAAGGCTCATATTGGACTCGTTCCGGGTTCGTCGCTTGCCACCAGAGCAAGAATCCAAACAGCAGAGCTACCGCAATAGGATCAGCCTGTGTCGGGCATTCCGGCGCATGTAAGATTCCATCGACCCAGTCATATTTACCCTCGCAGATAGAACATTTATCACTACTCCGCACGGGTGGTATCCAGTAATTAAGCGCGTGGCGTAAGCAGGTTTTCATATTCAAAGCCTAGCACCCTTCTACTCACAAACAACCGCCAACGCTCCCTGCCCGCGTCCAGTCATACATGGCCCACCGCTTCCGTATCCCTCACTAACAACAACATCACTCTCTGATCTG
>CALKUN010000103.1 GCA_937996675.1 uncultured Candidatus Saccharibacteria bacterium | reverse complement strand
CGGCCATCTCGATAGACCAAAAGTCGACCAGTCGTAATCCTCGTTCGACTGTGGCGACCGTTACGGAAATTTATGATTATCTGCGCTTGCTCTTTGCTCGCATTGGTATCCCGCACGATCCCGTCACAGGTGAAGTACTCACCAAGCAGTCGGCTGCACAGATCGTGTCATCGATTGAGTCTATGCCAGCCAACACGAGAGTCGTGATTATGGCGGCAGTCGTAAAGGATAAGAAAGGTGAGCACAAGCACGTCATTGCCGAGCTCGTGAAGTCTGGATACCTTAAGGCTCGCGTCGATGGCGCCGACATGGACCTCGATGAAGTTGATGAGCTGGAGAAGCAAAAGAAACATACCATCGAGGTCATCGTTGATCGTCTGGTTGTGGAGCCAGAAAGCCACCAGCGCTTGTCCGAAGCGGTTGAACAGGCCCTCAAGCTCGGCGAAGGAGTGCTCATCGTGCAGGACTTCGAGAAACAGACAGAGCAGATTTTCTCCGAGCATTATGCGACGACCGACTCAGGCTTCTCGCTCGCCGAGGTTGAGCCACGCCTTTTTTCATTTAACGCTCCACATGGTGCTTGTCCGAACTGTACCGGACTCGGTACACTCCTCGTCGTCGACCCCGACTTGGTGATTCCGAATACACGCCTCAGCGTGAGCGAAGGTGCGATCCGTCCGTGGAGCCGTACAACCAGCCGCATGACCTGGTACGGTAAGCTCCTCAAGGCTGTGGCCGACAAGCATAAGTTCTCTCTCGACGTACCGGTCAAGGACCTGACGCCAGCCCAGCTCGAGATTTTGTATTACGGCACTGGCGAGGAAGTCATCGAAGTGCCGGGGCCAGCCGGACGCACGTATCGCACGACCTTCGAAGGCATTCTGCCAAACCTCGAACGTCGCTACCGTGAGAGTGATAGTGATTTTGTGAAGGGTGACATTGAGCGTTATATGAACACCATGCCGTGTGCGGCATGTCGCGGCAAGCGGCTCAAGCCTGAGGTACTGGCAATCACGGTCGACAATAAGTCGATTGCTGACGTGACTGGATTGAGCGTCGAAGAGTCACTCAAGTACTTTAAGAATCTCAAGCTGAACGACCAAGAGCAGCAAATTGCTGACCAGATCCTCAAGGAAATCTGTGAGCGATTGACCTTCCTCAATGACGTCGGTCTCAACTACCTTACGCTCGACCGTAGCGCCAACACGTTGGCCGGTGGTGAAGCGCAGCGTATCCGACTGGCGACGCAGATCGGCAGCTCACTCATGGGCGTACTGTACATCCTCGACGAGCCATCTATCGGGTTGCATCAGCGTGATAACGATCGACTCATTGAGACGCTCAAGCGTCTGCGCAACCTCGGGAATACCGTGATCGTGGTTGAACACGATGAAGACACCATTCTGGCTTCGGACTTTGTGATCGATATCGGTCCTGCCGCCGGTGAGCATGGTGGTGAGGTTGTCGCCATCGGTACTCCGAAGGAGGTCGCTGCTAACCCACGCTCCGTGACCGGGCGATTCTTGTCGGGCAAGGACAAGATCGAGGTGCCAAAGACTCGTCGACCAGGGAATGGGAAAACCCTCACCATTGTTAATGCGACTGAGCACAACCTCAAGAACGTGAGCGTATCGATCCCACTCGGGAACATGACGGTAGTTACTGGTGTGTCGGGCTCGGGTAAGAGCTCCCTCATCAATGACATCTTGGCTCGTAAGCTCAGCCAGGAATATCACCGCTCACAAGAGCCGGCTGGAAAGCATGAAGCCATCGAAGGTGTCGAAAATCTCGATAAGGTCATCGATATCGATCAGCGACCCATCGGGCGTACTCCACGGTCGAACCCAGTGACCTACACCGGTTCATTCACTGATATTCGTGATCTTTTCGCACAAACTTCGGAGGCCAAAATTCGTGGCTACGCTGCCGGACGATTCTCATTTAACGTCAAGGGTGGACGCTGTGAGACCTGTAAGGGCGACGGTATTATCAAGATCGAAATGCACTTCTTGCCTGATGTCTACGTGACATGTGAGACCTGTAACGGCAAGCGCTATAACCGCGAAGCCCTGGAAATCACATACAAGGACAAGACGATTTCTGACGTCCTTGAGATGACAGTCGAAGAAGCAGCTGGATTCTTCGCAAATATTCCGGCTATCGCGCGCAAACTCGGCACGCTCGTTGAGGTTGGCTTGGGTTACATCAAGCTTGGTCAGCCTGCTACAACACTGTCTGGTGGTGAGGCCCAGCGTATTAAGCTCGCCTCAGAGTTAGCCCGACGTGCCACCGGCAAAACGATGTATATTTTGGACGAGCCAACCACTGGACTGCACTTTGCTGACGTCAAAAAGCTTCTCGAAGTCCTGCATCAGCTGGTGGAGATGGGGAATAGCGTCCTGATCATCGAGCATAATCTCGACATCATCAAGTCGGCCGACTGGTTAATTGATCTTGGTCCTGAAGGTGGAGCTGGCGGCGGTACGATTATTGCCGAAGGTACTCCCGAAGCAGTCGCTAAGGTTGCCGCCAGTCACACGGGCACATATCTCAAACGCCTCCTGTAGTATCCCGACGCTCTCAATTGGTGAATCGTATTTGGGCGGGGATGGTTATATCGACAAGGTAGGGGTATATACGCTATCGTAAGCAGTATGAAGTCGCTTGCTCCTGTGATTCGTTCGAAGTCAGCCCTACCAATTGTCCGTCTGAGCATGGCCGTAGCTGTGTGGGCAGTATTGCTCTGGATCGGGACCTGGTTGACTCCCCCTATCCTGTGCAATACGGCTATAGAGGGGGTAGATTGTGCAGTCCGCATGAGCACAAGTCGTCACTTGGTTGAGATTGGTCTGGCTAGTGTTCTCGTGACCGTTTTGGTGGCCTGGAACTTTTCACTTAGACAGACGACCGACGAACCAACCTCTCGTCGCCGTGCGCTCGCGACTCGTGCGCTGTATAGTTTGAGTCTTTTATTTATATCGGTCTATCTCGTATTGGCGATTACACGATTGGTTCAGGCCGGCTAATATGGTGCGAATGCCCGGAGTGGCAAAAGCTACAGTACTGCGAGCCAACTTGTCACGTGGCCCACGTTGGCGGGGCACTGCCACTGCCAGTGTAGCTTGCCTCTTAGTGGTGCTCGGAGCTGTCGCTGTTTTTAGTAGTCGTGCATCCAGCTATCCTGATACGATCTTGTCCGTCACGGACTTGGACGGTGGATTCATGAATGGTATCCAAGCGATTGATTCGAAGACAGGTGTATCGTTGGGGGCAGTTGCGCTGAATGTGCCAGCCTTGTCCGGCTGCTCTGTTAGTCGGCCCAAGGCCTACATCGGCGACATGACGGTCGATCAGCCGCATAATGTGCTCTACGTGAATCTCAAGCCGTGCGCCGGCGGAACATTGACACAAGCGCAAGCGATGATTGTTATGGATCTGAAGAGTGTTGCTATCAAGGGCTTTCTACCCGGGCCAGCTGATGCGCATGTAGTCGCAAGCCAGCAAGCTGATACTATTTATGCCATTCGAGCTGATGGCATGGAGATGAGCGTCGTAAATGTTCAGACTGGCACTGTCGTAAAGACGCACCTATTGTCGACGCCGATTAGCCGGAGTGGAGCAGACAGTAAGTCTGGCGATATGATTGCTATTCTCTCGAGTGGCTCGGTGGAACGCTTCTCACCAAATGGTGGGCGTACAGCTATCGTGCAGTCAAATCTCGCGTTTCCTCTGACGCCACAAGCCCAAGATAACAATAGACTGATTGCTGTAGGGGACACATGGTATGCGGCTGGAAAGCAAGGCACTCAGTGGGGACTAGCCAAGATCACTGCGACCGGTACGAGTTTTACAGCCATTCAGAGTGAGGCAGTGAGCATCGAGCCTACCAAGGGCAACGAATTCATCTTTATACAGACTGCATGTGCGACCGGTATTAACTGTGCTGCCAATCCAAATCGAATGTATTCATACAACCTTACGACAAATAGCTTTCAATCAGTCAGCCAAGATCCATCCTTTCCGCTACAACAGCCGGGCGACCAGGTCCGCTTCAACTTTGCTGGCGACAGATTATTCTTTGACGGGGTAGTTGCAGGTGCCTCGGGCGTCGGTCAGCGGTTTGTATTTCCTGTAGATACTGACGGTGCTATGCCGACCGGTGCCCGTATAGCGATCCCGGGTTCGGAGTGGGTATTAGCCAATCTGAATGACGACAGCAAATTAGAAGATACCCCACCGATCACAGTTGATCTCACGGTGCCGGGCGGTGGCGGTGTTGGTCTCAACTCTGGCTCAATCTCCCCAACAGGAATCTCGATTGATGAGCTAGAGCGTTTACTCGGTATGTCCATCAAGGACACCAACTTTGATCTGGTCAGCGATACTCAGATCCGTGCCTACGGCTACGATCCAGCTATGGTGAGAAAAAATGTTGCGCAGTACAAGCTCGGCTTGGCGAGCGGCGGGTCATCGAATGCGGCGGCGAGTAGGAGTCTGTGTAGCGGGTCTAGTGCTGGGGCAGGCGTAGACCTGGCCGCCATCGAGCGCAAGATAGGTGTGCCGTTGAGCCAGATCGATTTTTCACAAGTATCCGATGATCAAATACGCCAGTTTGGGTATGACCCAAAGATAGTGCGTGACTATATAGCACAATCAAAATCTGATAAGTCGGCCGTAGATAGCTGTGCAAATGTCTTTACGCAAGATGGGTTTGTATCAAATGCTGCTGTAGATCCGGCTACACTGGCGGCTGGTTCGGCTGCTAATGTGACCGCCCAGACAAGCCTTGATCTCCTCAAGGGCGGCTGGGTAATGACCCTGCGCTGGCAGGCGCCGGGCGGAGCTGAGAAGTTTCGTATATATGGACGTGACAACAGCAAGCACAAGCTCGAGCAGCAGCTAGCTGTGGTTGATTCGCTATCTCGCGAGGCTACGTTTGGAGGGTTCTCACAACTAGCCTTACCCCCGATAAGCGATGAGACGTATTGGTTCTCCGTAGTGCCAGTACTCGGGGATGCAAAGCTGGGCACACCAGCAGCAGTCAAGACACGTGTTCGTTGCCTACTCTGGTGCGTGGCCGAAAAAGTAAAGTAGAATCTTAGTAAAAGTCAGAACCCCATGATCGATACGAGTCGTCGTATCGATCATGGGGCGCCTGTGCCGCTTTCCTTGCTGCTGAACTTCATGCTGCATCCTTGTGGTTGGGGAGAGTGATGATCTCGCTGGGGTCCTTGATGAACTTCGAGTGTGCATGGAGTGCACTCATGTCGCTCGAGCTCAATACCCCGAACTCACCCAGCTGGTTTGCAGCATCGCGCACGTCACGAGACTGCATGGAGCAGCCTTGATGCGCAACGTGCCGGACAGCATCGACGTAGCGTGCAAGCGCGCGTCGGAACGCGTCCTCATCAGCCTCATCCACACGGGACAAGATTCCTACGAGGAGCTCGGTCGCAGCCACTTCTTCGGCCGACTTTGTCGGCTGGTCGATTTCGGTCATGGTCATGGTCTTCACCTCCTTTCGAGAGGATCGGGTACCCTGTATCGAGGTACGGTCAATAGTGACAGCATGTTACAATAAATAACGTTCATAATCAAGCATTATTGCCTTCCTATGCCAGCTCCACTCCACCTTAAAGCACGTCTAGCCGAACTCCCGGGAGATCCAGGAGTCTATTTGTATAAGGACAAAAAAGACACCATTATTTATGTCGGTAA
The DNA here is from genome assembly GCA_937996675.1 of uncultured Candidatus Saccharibacteria bacterium. Classification (GTDB taxonomy): domain Bacteria; phylum Patescibacteriota; class Saccharimonadia; order CAILAD01; genus CALKUN01. Next base: position 4,462 of record CALKUN010000103.1, on the reverse strand, counting down.
AGCCTCCATTCTCAAGCGTCGAGTGCGATCATACTTTACCAAACAGCATAGCGATACCAAGACAAACGTCCTCGTCTCTCATATTCAATCGATTGATTGGATCGTGACGAGCAGTGAGGTGGAGGCTCTATTTCTAGAAGCCGAACTGATTAAGCGCTACAAGCCTATCTACAATGTTGATCTCAAGGATGATAAGAACTTTATCTATATTAAGATCACGACACAGGAAGATTACCCGAAAATAGATATCGTGCGCCGTCCAGCCGATGATAAGTCACGGTACTTTGGACCGTTTGTGTCGGCTGGGATGGTGCGCGAGGCGCTGCGGTATCTACGTCGTATCTTCCCGTATTTCTCAAACTCACGACTGGTCGCCAAGTCGGCTCTCGAATATCAGATTGGTGTAGCGCCACATCCAGATACCCCCAAGGCAGACTATCGCAAGAATATTCATCGGCTCATCATGGTACTGGAGGGGAAGAGTAAGGTACTAGAGCGGGAGCTGGAACGGGACATGGAGAAGGCTGCCAAGGCTAATCATTTTGAAGAGGCTGCCCAGACAAGAGATCAATACCTGTCCCTCAAAGCGCTGTCACGTAAGGTGATCTTTGGTGCGCAGGAAACATTCGACATAACGATGGATCAGGCCCTTACGGGGCTGGCCGACCGACTAGGTATGAAGTCTTTGCCGAAGCGGATGGAGTGTTATGACATTTCAAACTTTCAGGGTGGGGACGCAGTGTCGAGCATGGTAGTGTTCACGAATGGCACGCCGCACCATAGTGAGTATCGCAAGTTTAAGATGACCACCAAAGGGCCGAATGATTTTGGTATGATGGCCGAAACGATGCAGCGCCGCTTTTCGGGGCGACACCCAGACTGGGCACTGCCGGATCTGATTATTATCGACGGAGGTAAGGGTCAGCTCGCAGCTGCAACTGCCGTATTGGACGAGCTGAAGGTAACGATACCTGCAGTAGGGCTAGCCAAGCGGCACGAACAGATAGTACAGCGTACGATTGATGCGCCGGACGTATATCCCGGACAGAAGACTGAGGCTATCACTGATGGAGAGTTCCGAGTGATAAGCTTGCCGCACTCTAGTCGGGTCGTGCAGCTCCTGCAGCGTATTCGCGATGAAGCGCATCGTTTTGCGATTACATACCACAAGAGCTTGCGGGATAAGCGTACGAAGACGTCACTGCTGGATACGATTCCTGGGATAGGCCCTGTGACGCGCAAGAAGCTTATACGCTCCTTTGGCAGCGTAGCCGGCGTCAAGCAGGCCACACATGCTGAGCTTGTTGAGGTGGTCGGTGCTTCGATGGCGCGGGTAATCAAGGAGAGGTTGTGATGGCCAAATCTAAATCTTCTAAGTTTCAAAGACAGATCATCAAGGCCGAAGCACGTGATCGTAAGCGTAATAGTGCTCACAAAATGAAGGTGACCGGCAAGGGCGTATTCAATCTAGCTAGGCTTATCGACAAGAAAAAATAGGGTAATTCTGCTATAATAGGGCCTATTATGTTGAAGCGAATTTTGTTTTCTTGGTTAGTCAATTTTGTGGGACTTTGGGTCGCTGCACAGCTCTTTGCTGGCCGCATTCAGTATGATGATCGCATTGCGGTATTGATCATTGCAGCCTTTGTTTTTGGTATCGTAAATGCACTTATTCGACCGCTGGTAGTTCTCTTGAGCCTCCCGGCTATCGTGCTTACGCTCGGTATTTTCACACTCTTTGTGAATGCCGGTATGCTCTTCATTACGAGCTACTTCTACCCAGCCTTTCAGGTGGAACGCTGGACGACAGCAATTGGGACGGTTATTATCATTTGGCTCGTAAACTATCTATTTTCAGCGTTATTTAATAGTGACAAAAAGGAAGCCCGTGAATAGTTTTCTCAACATCGCAATCGTCGTTAGCTCAGCATTGATTATCGTCGTCGTTCTTTTGCAGAACCAAGGCAGTGGTCTTGGCGATGCCTTTGGCGGATCGAGTAACTCATACCGTAGCCGTCGCGGTGCCGAACGCGGACTCTTCAGTCTGACGATCTTCTTGGCGGTAGTTCTCTCGGCGAGCCTGATCGCTCGTCTCGTCCTTGCATAACTTCCACTTATGGCTTCATCTTACTTTAAGTTTAGAATAACGCGTGCTAATCATCGTCTTCAGAAGTGGATGAAGACGGCAGAGCTGTGGAGCCAAAACTACATTCGTCGCCATATCTATGGCGCCTGGAAGAAGCTTGGAGCCATGCGCGGCGAGTTTGCTGCTTGGATGCTCATCATCATTATTAGCATCACTGGCCTGCTGCAAGGATTTGCGGGCCTAGACTCGATGTGGCTGACGGACAAGGCCACATATGGCGGCACGTACCGGGAAGGCCTAGTGGGTCATGTCCGTCTCGTGAATCCACTCTATATCGATAATACCGCTACGGCTGATGTGGCAGATCTTGTTTTCTCCAAGCTGATTCGACAAGTAGGTCCAGAAGAATTTAGCGGTGATCTGGCTGAGAAGTGGGATGTATCGACTGATAAACGTACATATACGTTCCATCTGCGCGACGGCGTGAAGTGGCACGATGGTGTAGCATTTGATGCGGCAGATGTAGATTTTACACTTCATCTCATACAAAACCCTGACACCAGATCTACGGCAGCTGGTAACTGGGATGGTGTGACGGTCAACGCAGTCAATGCTCAGACAGTACAATTTATCTTGCCGGCTAGCTATAATGGTTTCCTCAGTACGCTCGCGCGTGTAGGGATTGTGCCGGAGCATGTTTTGAGTGACAGACAACCAAAGCAGCTCCGCATTGATCAGTTCAACCAGCGCCCCATCGGAACTGGACCGTTTATTCTGAACTATCTAGATATCAACTCGAATACAATTCATGTCGAGCGCAATAATGATTACTTCGGTGGTAGAGCCTACCTCGATGCGATTCAGTTCACGCAGTTTGATGACTCCAAAAGCCTAGCGGATGCCTATGCCAAGCGGGAGCTCGATGGTTTGTCTCAAGTCGATCCGGCTGAAGCCGATAGCTTACAGAAATCAGGTATGCTCCAGATCAATAGATTTAGACTGCCTTCGTATGTTGGTGCATTCTACAATACGGCACGCCCACCACTGGCTGATCCGGCAGTACGCCGATCACTTGATCAAGCAATTGATCGCAATATGATTGTCAAGGACATGTTGCATGGAGAGGGAAATGTAGCACATTATCCGATTCCTGCTCAGTACCCAGGATTTTCTAATCAGGCTTTGCGAATCTCGTTTGATGCGCCAGCAGCGAAACAGGCACTAAACGGTAAGATAGGCGATACATTACGCTTAGTTACGGTTAATACTGGGGTATACCCTACTCTTGCTAAGCGACTCGTGCAGCAGTGGGGCGAGGCTGGAGTAAAGGTCGAGGTACTCGCAGTGGATAGCTACAGTCTGCAGCAAAACTACATACGACCTCGCGAGTACGACATCCTCCTCTATGGTCAAGACCTTGGTGGTGATAGTGATATGTTTAGCTTCTGGCACTCGAGTCAGGCGGCTGATCCGGGGCTCAATCTCTCGGCCTACAAGAACGCAACGAGCGATCAGCTTATCGAGCAAGCTCGTTTTGGGAAGGACCCTGCCTTCCGAGATGCGAAGTATCGTGACTTTCTCGCCACGTGGGCGCAGGATGCTCCGGCTCTCTTGATTTACTCGCCGTACTACCTGTATGCTCATACCACTGCGCTAACGGGGATGAGCGCTGAGCATCTTATTGGGTCGACGGGCCGATTCCTAGATGTAAATAAGTGGGCGATCAAGTCCGAACGAGTACCCAAGAGCGAAAAATAAACTATATCTTTGCGGATGTGGTGAAATGGTATACACGCTAGATTCAGGTTCTAGTGGGGGCAACCCCGTGGAGGTTCGAGTCCTCTCATCCGCACCAAAATAGTAAGACCAGTCTTTGTGCTGGTCTTACTATTTTGTTTTGGTATGGGAGCTCGAAACCTAGGTTAGATAATTGAGCCCCGCAGCAATAAGTCGAGCGCGCTCGAGCCTATTGCGAGGAGTGAAAACTCTCTCATCCGCACCAAGAGTGTTTGATCTACACCCAACCCTCCTTCTATACTTAGATGGTTGTACCATTCGCACCTACGAAAAGAGCTCGTAATGCCCCCAAGCACTAAAGGACAAGAACGAAGCAGTGTGATCACGCACGACCTCGTCGAGGGGATCATTTATGTGTTGATCACCCAGGGCTGGCCCGGATATGCGCCAGATCGTGACAGAACCCGAGATCACCGTTATGCCTTCGACCTCTCTATGTGGCAGGCCTATCTCTGGCTTCGCTATAGGTATGTGGAAATCAGCCGTGAGGATGAGATTCATTTCACTATCCGGCCTCATTGGATGTACGGAGATAGTCCGGAAGTACGGGACGCAACTGGTGGCATGCTCGGCTTCGCA
>CALKUN010000102.1 GCA_937996675.1 uncultured Candidatus Saccharibacteria bacterium | reverse complement strand
CCTCATATACGCCTCGGGGTATTTTTAGCACTAAGTCTTGTCAGGCACTTAATAAGATGAGCCGGTACTAGGCTGTAAGTCGTCGACTTTAAAGAATCGAAGACATGCTAACACCCCCCTAATGCTAAAACGCGTTATAATGAAGACAATAAAGCTTTAAGGTGAGAAGAAAGAGGAGGGGAGTGGGACGTCTAGCGCTCTACCGCACATATCGGCCAAATGATCTGGCGGATGTGGTCGGCCAGCAACATATTACCGACACGCTCGAAAAAGCTCTCGCCGGAGGGCGGATGAGTCATGCTTATCTTCTGACTGGACCGCGTGGAGTCGGGAAGACCAGCGTGGCACGTATTTTGGCGCGTCGGATCAACGAACTCCCGGCTGATGTCGATCTCAGCTCCGAGCTCGACCTCATCGAGATCGATGCCGCCTCCAATCGTGGTATTGATGAGATCCGTAGCTTGCGCGAGAAGATCTCAACTCTCCCGTCCCGCCTCAAGTACAAAGTCTTCATCATCGACGAAGTCCACATGCTCACGCGTGAGGCCTTTAATGCACTTCTCAAGACGCTCGAAGAGCCACCAGCTCACGCCATCTTCATCCTTGCCACCACCGAGATTCATAAGATCCCAGATACGATCATCAGCCGTACGCAGCGACATGACTTCCGACTGATTACGCCAAAAGATCTGGCTGCACACCTGCAATTTGTCGCTACCGAAGAAAAAATTGAGGCCGACCCAGCCGCACTGGAGCTCGTGGCCGAACTAGCCCACGGTGGTTTTCGTGATGCCCTCAGCCTCCTCGACCAGCTGGCGAGTCGTGGCGAGACAATTACACTCGAGATCGTCGCTGGCATGGCGGGTGTTGGTGATAGACAAAAAGCTCTCGAGATTATCGCCCTAGCCCTGCAAGGGGACTTTTCGACGTCTCTCGACACGCTCCACGAGCTCCTCACCGCTGGTGCTGAGCCAACTATTCTGACTGGCTTCCTCCTATCGCGCACGCGCCTGGCGCTTATCGATAAGAGCCAAGAGCCAACTCTCAAAGATCTCGATACCAAGCAGGTCATCCGAGTCCTAGATGCCCTGTCGCTCGCAGATAGGGAACAACGCATCGCTAGCATCCCAGCCCTACCGCTCGAGCTGGCGCTGTGGAAGATTTCCGGCGGTGTCATCGACCAATCAACGGCTGCACCGACTGCGGCTGCAGTAGTCGAGACCAGCGCACCGGTACCTACTGCCAAAACTACTACAGCAAAGCCAGCCGATGCCGGCACACCAGCAAGCGGCGAAACTGGCCTCAATAGTAATGTCATTACGACCAAGTCTCTCTCACTCATTAAGATCAAGAACAACTCACTCTACGCCGTTCTACGCTCCGGCGAACCCAGCCTAGAGGGTAATGTCCTGATTGTGCGCTGTCGATTCCGGTTCCACAAAGAGCGCATTGAGGAGCACAAAAACCAAACCTTCATCGAGGCTGTCTTCTCAAAGGTAGCAGGTCGACCGATCGAGCTACGTGTGCAACACACCGGCGCCGATCAGTCAGAAGCAGCCAGCAACGAAGAGGGTAACGAGGACCTGGTAGCTAGCGCACTTGAGATCCTGGGCGGGGAGGTCATCGAATAATGGCGGGGAAATACAACAAGGACGAGCGTAGCGTCCCGACCGACGAAGAGATCCGCGCATTCACACCGCCGAACAGCACTGACGCTGAGCGATCTTTGCTCGGTGCCCTCCTGATCGATCCTGACACACTCATCCGTGTAGCGGACACCATCAACCCAGATGACTTTTATGACGCCCGACACGGAATTATTTATGGAGCCATCATCAAGCTCTACGAGCTCCGTAAGCCGATCGATCTCATTACGCTCTCGTCAGCCCTCAAGGATACCAAGGAGCTGGCACAGATCGGCGGTATGGCCTACCTGACTGACCTAGCTGGAGCTGTCCCGAGCGCTACGCACGCCGAAGAATATGGACACATCGTCGCCGGCAAGGCCACACTCCGCCGCCTCGACATCGCCGGACACAGTATCTCGGGCATGGCGCACGACGAGGCCAAGAAACTCGAGGACATTCTCGACGAGGCCGAGCAGGCGCTCTTCACGGTCAGTCAGAAGCACCTCAAGCAAAACTTTATCTCCGTCAGTGACGTGCTTGCAGATAGTTTCGATCGTCTCGATGCCCTCCATAAAGATAAAGACCAGTTGCGTGGTGTCCCGACCGGCTATCCAGAAATGGATCACTTGCTGGCCGGACTTCAACGGTCTGACCTCATCATCCTAGCCGCCCGTCCGTCGATGGGTAAGACGAGCTTTGTGCTGAACATTGCGGCGCACGTAGCTATTAATGAGGGCACGCCAGTCGGGATCTTTAGTCTCGAAATGAGTAAGGAACAGCTGATCGATCGTATGCTCGCTTCCGAGTCAGGCATCGACTCTTGGAAGCTCCGCACCGGCAATCTCGAAGACAAGGATTTTGAGCGACTCAACCGAGCGATGGGGAAGATGGCTGAGGCGCCAATCTACATCGACGATAGTGCTATGTCCAACTCGCTTGAGATGCGCACCAAGGCCCGACGCCTTCAAGCCGAGCATGGTCTCGGGCTCATCATTATCGACTACCTCCAGCTCATGAGCGGGCGAGGCGGTGGCAGCTCGGACAACCGCGTCAACGAAATCTCTGAGATCTCACGATCGCTCAAGGGTCTAGCGCGTGAGCTCGATGTGCCGGTCATCGCACTCTCACAGCTGTCTCGTGCGGTCGAATCACGTCACCCACAGATTCCACAGCTGTCCGACCTTCGTGAATCTGGCTCGATCGAACAGGACGCCGACGTCGTCATGTTTATTTATCGTGAAGACTACTACAACAAAGAGTCTGATCGCAAAAACATCGCCGATATCTTGATCCGCAAACACCGTAACGGCCCGGTCGGTGACGTTGAGCTCTTCTTCAGTCCAGAACTCATGCTCTTCCGATCACTCCAGAACGGAACTCGCACACGGGAAACAAGCCTCGAGTGAGAATTCGTGATCGACTGCGGAGGATATTTCGCTTCGAGCCTCATGAGCTCATCATTATTCTCCTACTCATACCAATAAGCAGCATTATTGTTACGGTCAGCCTCATGCTGATGAATTACATGCCATTCCTTAATCATCTGCCGGAGCCAACCTACAGCTACGACGACAAGACGTTTCGATATCCGATACATGACGGTTGGATACAGATTAGTCCTGACGGAAAGTTTTTTGTGAGGGAGCTGCAAGAAATCACTGCCGAGCCTACCAAAATTACCTATGAATTCTATGATGTCGAAACAGTTCAAAAGGTGAGTCAGGCCGTTTTTATCGGAAGAGATGAAGATAGGTGTTCTCCTCACTTTATTGGTTGGAGCATTCGCGATGAATATGTTGTTCAATTTAACCGCCTGGAATCAAGCGAGGTAGATAGATGCCCTCGAGCCAATGAAACACTTGCTATTGCGCCGGGGCTTGAAACGCTCAACCGTGGTAGTGAGGTAGTCACCACGAACACAGATCGCGAGAAAGTCAGGCTACGTTTATGCTCCGCGGGCGAGCAGCCGATCTGCGTAAAGGAAATTCAGGCTGATATCCTAGGGTTTTTAGATCGACATTCTTACTCTGGCCTAAAGTTTACCTCCGGCAAAGTATCAAAAACCATGGGCTGGTCTCAGTATAGCGGCACTATTATTGGATTTAATAAAAGAGGCGACTTGTACGTACTCGGGAATGAAGGCGTAGGGACGATGATCTTCCGGTACAAAGCTTTACAAGGTATGTTCTTGTAAACATTTTTCAGAATAGAGCATGCATAAAAAAGTCTTATTGCCCCAGTAATCACTGCGGGCAATAAGACATGGCGTCACGAGGACGAGTCAGGCGCTTGAGACCTGTGCCGACAGTAGAGCCAGATCCATCGCGGCAGAAGTGGCCACATGAAGATGTAGGCCGGCGCCATCCGTGCAATCATTCGACTCAGGTTGCTCCGCATCTCATTGTCCGCCACGTCAGCAGGCAGCGTGAGGACAGACGTGTAGGCGAGCATGAAGAACGCAGTCATAACCGCACTTACGCACAAGTAGACCCTCAGGATCAGGACGATCATGCTGAGACCGGCAATCTGAGAAGTTGCTGCGCCATGCGCTCGCGGTCTACGCCGTGGCGAGCGAGAACAACGCTGACCTGATCCGTGTCATCTCCGGTGACAAGACCGTAGAGCAGGTGCTCGGGCTTGATGGGCCCATCGTCACAGACGGTCAGGATGCGCTGACAAGCCGCCTCGAGATCCGGCGCCCCGTCCATGTAGCCATGGGTGGGCGACTTTGCCTCGTAGACCTGCGAGGCCGTTGTAGTAAGCGCTTCGCCGGTGAGACCATGATCATCCAGAACACGAGTGACCAAGACGCTACGCCGGCCACCATACAGGTCAACCAGGCCAAGGAGCACATCGAGCGCCCCATACTCCTGCATGCCTCGACGGCCGGCGATGAGACTACCTTCGATGAAGGCAGCCCGTACTTGGTGGGTGAAACGATCTTGCATGTTGGCTCATTTCTTGGGGAGGTGCGGGTGGGACACCAGGTGGTGTAATCTGTATCATACAATCACATACGCATATGAGCAACAAGTGTTGCATAGTAATTGCAAAGTATCTTGTTGCTTAACCGTGACTGGTTTGCCATAATGAATGCAATAATCCATTCTTATGCCGACTAAATCCCAACCCCAAACAGATACGCAGCCCGATGCGAAAAAGACCGTCATCAAAGAAGCTAGTCGCTTTGGGCTCGTTGGCATCATAAACACACTGATAGATTTTGCGATCGCCACCTTCATAGCCGGCTTACTCGGCGGCACAACCGTATTCTTCAACTTCTTTGGCTTTACTATCACCGGCGTGATTATCGGATCAGTATTGGGCGGCTGTATCGCTATGATCAACTCTTACATTCTCAACATGCGATTTACCTTCAAAGCTAGGGGCGGGGGACTACGCCAGGCTGTCCTGTTTTTCGCAATTACAGGCTTTGGGCTCATCATTCTGCGCCCAATTGTCATCCATATATTTACCGACTGGTGGACATTCCCAGTCGACCTGGGATATTTCCTCACGCAGGCAATCGGACTCCAATTCACCTACGAGACCGTTTTTGAGCTCGTCGGAGCTGCCGCCGGGATAGTCTTTATCTGGCCCTACAACTTCATACTCTACAAAAAAGTCGTCTTTAAGAAAGGACAATCGTAATGCCTGGCAGAACCCCACAAAAAACGAGTAAGCGTGAGCACTTCATCGCCAAGTACGGCACATGGATACTCCTAGGCGTCATCGTCCTTGTCGCGATCTTCTTCCGGTTTTACAAGCTCGATACTCTTCCGCCAGGGCTCTTTGCGGATGAAGCCGCCAATGGCGTCGATATCGTCCACCGTATCTTCCAGGGGAATCTCCAGCCGCTCTACAATACAAACGGCCCACGTGAGTCACTTTTCTTCTTCATTCAGGCGATCTTCGTCAAGCTGATCGGCAACACCGTGTTAGCACTCCGCATCGCTCCAGCCCTCATGGGTGTAGCTGGCGTGATTGCTCTGTACTACTGGGCAACTGATTGGTTCGGCCGACGAGTTGGACTTTTTGCAGCCTTTTTCATGGCTGTGAACCCTTGGGTCGTAGTGATCTCGCGCGATGGCTTCCGTGCCTCGATGACACCACTCCTAGTGGCCACCGTCGCATACTTCGGAGGTAAAGCCTTTAAGACTAAGCAGGTAAAGCACTTTGTATTCACCGGTATCGCACTCGGTCTTGGTGCCTATACTTACACCGCCTACCAGCTCATGCTGGCTGCCGTCCTGGGTCTCACTGGATATCTCCTGATCTTCCGGCGAGACTGGATCAAGGGGCAAGCCAAAAACTTTGGCATCGGGCTGATCACATTCTTGATCGTCTTGGCACCGCTCGGATTTTACGCAGTAAAACATCCTGAATCTTTCGCTCGTGCGAGCGGTACAAGTGTACTTAATCCAGACCTCAATCATGGCAAGCCACTCGAGACACTTCTGGATAGTGCTCAAAAGACACTCCTGCAGTACAACTTCGTTGGAGACAGCAACCCACGCCACAACGTACCGAGTGAACCACACCTCAATACTTTTGTCGGCATCATGTTTGTACTCGGTATCCTGATCTGTCTGTTCACGCTTCATAAATCAAAGTATTTTGCAGTGCTCGCCATCACGCTTTCGATGATGCTGCCATCGATCCTCACCGCCGAAGGTCTACCGCATGGACTGAGATCTATTGGATCTGCTCCCGGCGTACTCCTCCTGGCCGCAATTGGGCTGTCGTATTTCCTCGGTCGCTGGTACACAATTTTCCCGATCAACAGCATTGCTCGCAATGTTGGGCTCAGCTTCGTTATTGTTCTCCTGCTTGCGACAGGCGTGCAGGGCTACAAGGCATACTTCGTAGCCTGGGGAGGCAACCCTGATACCTACCGTGCCTACGATGAAAACACTGTCGAGCTCAGTAAATTCATTATCGGTAATCTTTCTGGAGCGAATGCACCAAAGGTCTATATCGTCATGGATGAATATCCATCCTTTACTGTCGACTACCTCACCTATGAAAAGGCTACCTGGGAGCGCGTGACATGGGATAGGGTCGATTCGCTCCCGTTGACTGACCAACCAACCGTCTTCCTGTTTCGTAAAGGAGACCGAGACAAAGAGATCATCGAGACTCTCAAGACAAAGTACCCAAGCGCTACCGTCAATGCCAAGAATTCTCCAGTCTTCACAGACGACACGCTCTTCTATGATGTTGAGGTCAATCGATGAGCGCACATGACGGTCATCCCAAGCTTTCTATTCTCATACCAGTCCTCAATGAAGAGAAGCGCATTGGAAAGACCCTGAAAACCCTGTCGGCTTTTCTCAAAGAGAAGAAGATGGATGCCGAAGTCATCGTGATCGATGCCAACTCTTCGGATAAGACACAGGAGGTCTCAGAGGCTGAGCGTAAACACTTTGATGCTTTCCGCTTCCTCCAGACGGGCCCAAAGGTAGGTAAAGGCAAGCAAGTACGCGATGGCATGTTTGCCTCCAAGGGTGACTACATCCTCTTTATGGATGCTGACCTCGCCACGCCACTCAAATACCTCAATGATGTCTACGCGCTCATCAACAAGCAAGCCAAGGTCGGTATCTGTGTCCGTGATCTATCCGATTCCCACACTGGAGTACGCAAGCTCATCTCCAGCTTTGGCAATTGGCTAGCCCAGACGCTGATCGTCCCAGGCATCAAAGATACTCAGTGTGGCTTCAAGGTCTTCGAACGTAACACAGCACACGAACTCTTCGGCCGTCAGAAAATCCTCGGCTGGGGCTTTGATATGGAAGTCCTCGCCATTGCCCGCAAGCAAGGCTACCCAATCGAGCTCATCGATGTACCCGACTGGAAGGATGTCGTAGAGGGAAGTAAGATCTCAGGCTCAGCGATAAAATCGATGCGTGTAGCCCTCCGCACCTTTGTTGATCTGCTGCAGATCAAGTGGGGGCTGATAACTGGTCAATATCACGAGAAATCATTTAGGTACAAACCTTATGAAAAAGCAGCTTAAAGCCTACGTCAACAAGCAGCTCAAGCGTAAAAGCTGGCTGCTTCGTCACTACTCCGAACGTTCAGTGGTAGCTGGGCTCATGGCCATAGCCATCGGTATGCGCTTTGCCACCATCGCCAAGGCCAGCATCTGGCACGATGAAGGTTTCTCCATGATGCTGAGCGCCCGTAACCCTGCCGACATCTGGATCGGATCGGCCCACGACGTACACCCGCCGCTGTACTATGAGATTCTGCATTTCTGGACGAGCCTCTTCGGACGAAGCGAGTTTGCCGCTCGAGGACTCAGCGCTGTCGCTGGACTCATCACTATTTTTGTGGCTTACAAACTTATTCGGCACATACTCGGACGCGGAGCAGCTACCGTCACGCTAGCTGTACTGGCCATTGCGCCGATGGCCGTCCGCTACAGTCAAGAAGCCCGCATGTATGGCATCCTAGGGCTCTGGTTGGTGGGAGCTACCTACGCCCTCGTCTTAGCCCTTGAGAACAGAAAGCAAGCCAAGCATTGGATCATCTACGCAGTCCTCATGGCGGCTGGGCTCTATACTCACTACTTCACGGTCTTCGCCCTAGCAGCCCATTGGGTCTATCTGCTCGTCCAAACTCGACCCGACCAGCTAAAGATAGGGAAAACAGCCTGGCTCACGCGTGAATGGTGGCTCGCCAATATCGCAATCATCGTCCTCTGGCTTCCGTGGATACCAAACTTTATCGGACAATTCACCCGGGGACAAGGAATCAGCTGGATCCCGGCCGTTACGACTAGCACATTGCCGGGAGGCATTTGGCAAGATCTCACGTTCACTGACGGAGGACAGATTCCGAGCGTGCTGTTCTGGGGCGTCCCATTCCTGCTCTTCCTAAGCGTCTGTTATATGGTCTGGCAATACCGTAAGAAAACACCCCAGGTCGAGTTGATCTTCTTCTACGCTGTTGTGCCTATCGCACTCACACTTCTGGCGTCTATCTTCAAGCCGATCTACCAGGACCGATATCTCGTCTTCGCGACCTACGGCGTCTACATACTCATCAGCCTAGCCATCTACCAGCTCATTCGCATGAATCGAGTCGCCGGTATGGCTGCGCTCCTCGCGTTCTGCGGTATCCTCATCGTTGGCAATATCAATGTTGTGCGCCAGGCGAGTCATACCATGAGAGAGGTTGGAAAGTTTGTAAACGAGCGCTACCAGCCAGGCGACGAGATCGTCTCAGCTGAGCTCTATACCTATTTTGACTTTAGCTACTACTGTAAAAACTGTCTGGACGCGCGCAATACTCAGGTCAATCAGCCAGTCGCTGCTATCTATCCGTCACCTGTGACGACCCTCAAACTCAATACGAGTGGGGGACGACCGAATGGCTACGGTGAGTCATCACTCCTCAAAGACCGCGCCGACAGTATCTATATCGACAGCCTGACGACCATCACCCCCGTCAGCAAGCGCGTCTGGATCATTGGTAAACCAGGCCAGACCTACTGGAATACTGTTCCTGTAGAATGGAAACCGACCCTAAACGAGATCAGGACCAACTCATCCGAAGCTCGTATGTACATCACCCCATAGACTCGCACTCTTTCTCGGGAAGAAGTACAATAAAGCTATAGGTTTGGAGTAGGGGATATGTTTCCTGCGTACTCTAAACGTTCGCTAACTAAGAAAGGAATCATCATGCTCGAACAAGTAAAGGCAATGAATGAATTGCGAAAGCTCCAAAAGGAACTCAAGAAAGTCGAAGTCGAGGCCGATGCCGGCAACGGCGCTGTGGTCATCGTCATGAACGGCGAACAAAAGGTTACTTCAGTGAAGCTCGATCCGACCAAGTACGACCAAGCTGACACCGAACGGCTCGAAAAACTCATTGAGTCGGCCGTCAACCAAGCCAATTCTACCCTGCAGCGCGAAGTCGCTGAGCGCATGAAGGGCAAAATGGGCGATTTCAACATCCCAGGTCTCAGCTAACCCCACGCTCAATGTCACAGATTCTCCCGAAGCAGATCATCCGACTCGTCGATGAATTCGCCAAGCTACCCTCGATCGGTCCCAAGACCGCTGAGCGCCTGACGATGTATTTGGTGCGCTTCGGAGATCCGCACCGTCTGGGAGAAGCACTGTCTGATGTGCGTGACGGCCTGACGTTCTGCGCACAGTGCCATAGCTTTGCGACCAGCGAGCTCTGTGACCTCTGCCTGGATACAAGCCGAGATGACACCCTCATCGCCGTTGTCGAGCAACCGCTCGATATTGTGGCCTTAGAGAAAACCGGCACCTACCGCGGACGCTATCATGTCCTCCACGGAGTGATCTCGCCACTGGACGGCGTTGGGCCATCACAGCTCAAGATCAATACTTTGCTCGACCGCGTGCAGACCACCGAACCAGCCGAAATCATCCTAGCCACCAATGCCACGGTAGAAGGGGAGACCACCGCACTATACATCGCCCGACAGCTCCTACCTTTTGGAGTGAAATCGACACGTCTTGCGCAGGGTATGCCAGTCGGTGCTGACGTCGAATACGCCGACCAAGTCACACTGAGTCGAGCACTCAGCGGCCGAACGGAGATCGCGGTATGAGTTCATTCAAGG
>CALKUN010000101.1 GCA_937996675.1 uncultured Candidatus Saccharibacteria bacterium | reverse complement strand
GCTGTTCGGCCATTTGGGGCTGGTGCAGCCCGTGGAGAGCCGCCTGCTGGGCATTGCAGGCACACTGAGCGGCTGCGGCCCGGCGTTTGTGAGCATGTTCATCGAGGCGCTGGGCGACGCGGGCGCGTGAAGACAGCAAGGTGTGCTGCTCCAGTCCATTCATCAACTTGCGGGTTTTGCCGGCCAGCAAGAGGCCGATGTCGCGCCATACGGCGGGCTCGGCGTCCAGCCAGGCCAGCAGCGCGGCGTCCAGGTCCTTACCGCGAAAGCCCGCGACGATCAGCTGCTGCTGCGCGGCTACTGCGCTGGCCGTCGAGAATTCGGTCTTGCTGGCGAGCTCGTTAGCCTTCGCGTACTCGATCTGCGCCTGTTTGGCGTCACCGAGGATCGTGGTGTAGGCACGGATCGTGCTGGTGCGCTCGCCGAACGCCTTGGTAGCCTTGTCATCGAATTCGGTGAGCGCGTCGATTCCTTTTTTACGCTGCTGATGACGGCATCCACAGCCATTGCGCCGATGTGTAGCTTTGCCCCGAAAGCGACAGCGCTGTCGCCTACTTGACTCAAGCCTCCCTGAAATATCTTCAGGAAACTGTTCGACTGATCCAGCTGAGTATTGAGATTTTTAGCGCGTAACTCAGCGTTCGTAAGAGGCTGGAGCACCGATGAAGACCCGAAGGAGCCCATCGCCGCGCCGGCCTTCACTGCCGTCGCTACTATGCGATCGAACTGCTTCTCGGCCGCGCCCGCCTTCGTAATGATCGGGTCGAGGCCCTGCTCAGAGAAAGCTAGCTGCCAGACCGTCCTGTTGTCGCCGCCTGGGAATGACAAGATCGCCTCGCTCTACGCTGGCCGGTCTGTGGGGTCGGAATAGGGAGTCGGTGAAGCAGGCCAGGTGAGCTGCGAGGGAAATTTGACGCTGGGAGATGGCTGCCGGACGGGTCGGTGGTGCTAGTGCGTACCTGTCCGCGCTGTCTATCTCCGAAAGATGGAACTGAAGTGACCGACGACCAGCTCACCGTCGCCGTGCAAGACGCGGCGCACAGCAGTCTCGACGAAGCTGTCGGCGGGCAGACAGACGTTCGATCCTCCGCTGTACAGCGTTTCTTTGATTGCATGCACGGCTACTCTGAGCGTCTCAGGTGTGCGTGTCTGAGCGACGAGGTCTCGAAGCTCGTGCCACTCGGATGCCGACAAAGCAGAACTCACAGCGCCCGGCGTATCACACACTCGGTCCAATAACTCGGTAAGTCGTTTACTCACGTTTGGCTCCTTAGAACTTCCCGCCCGTCATGTAGGCCATCGCAGTACGCAGGACGAACGCCACGGCCAGCGCGCCGGCTCTGCCCTCCTTACCTACTCTCGAAGTCCACCGCTTGCCGTGCAGCAGTTCTAGCAGCTGCTCCGACAGGGCTATCGGGTCGCCTCGTCCCGCTTCGAGTCGGGAGAGGATTTTCCCTCGGCGCTCCCCGCCCTGAGAGCGGACTGATCGCGCACGGCCTGACCGAGGAGTATGAGCAGGTACGGGTGACGCTCCCAGTCGGGGATGACGCAGCCAGGAGCCTGGATAGCGTGCTCGCGCGCCACCTTCGCTAGCATGGACGCTCGGGGGACTCGCTCGTCGCCGTTCCTGGTGCGGACGAGGAAGCCGCCCGATGCGATCTGTCGCTGCAAGTCGCGGTGCTCGACGAGCCCGAGGCGCCGCATGAGGTAGCGACCCAGCACGACGCGCCGGGGCGTGTGAGGGTTGGCGTCCGGACAGGTCTGGCGCTCCGCCGGGGTCATCGCCTCCCACTCGCGGTGCTCCTCTACGGTGCGCTCCTCCAGCTTCAGGTGCTCTACAGCGAAGATTCTCCCGCCTGCGCGCTTCGGTCTCCGACCGTTGCCGTCGGGCTTCTGGGTGAGGTCGTACAGCTCCTCTTCTCGCAGGTCGGCCTCGATCAGGATCGGCCTGTCGCCTCCCCAGGCGGCGGTGCGTGCGAAGCCCAGGATCTGCCCGAAGCTCTCCGCGAACCCCTGGAGGATCTCCTCGGTGCGCTCGGGCTGGGGGTGGACGACGAGCTGCTTGAGCTCCTCCAGGCCGGCGTAGGGGTTAGGCTTGGCGCCGAGGTCGGTGAGCGCCCCGACGGCGTCCTCTAGCTCCATCGCCTCGTCGGCCGAGGGCTTGCGCACGACGACGAGCCCCTCCGCGGTGTAGACGCCGACGCAGCCGGGGTAGGTGGACTTGAGGCGGTCGAGGGTGTCTTGATCGTGGGGGGTCACGAGATCCTCCCCAGATCGCGCAGCCGATCTACGCCTTCACCGACGAGCCATACGAAGCAGATGAGCGCTACAGCGCCCAGTCCTATCAGTTTGCGCATGTTCAACCTTTGCGCCTGGTCCGGCGCCCTTCAGACTAGCCTAGCGGAGGTGAGAGGATGAGCAAAGGAGAAGTGCAGCGATCGGCACGAGACGGTGCGATCAGCGCTACACGAGGCTGCAAGGATCAGCCCGAAGATTGCGTGATCAGCGAGATCGGAAGAG
>CALKUN010000100.1 GCA_937996675.1 uncultured Candidatus Saccharibacteria bacterium | reverse complement strand
GTGTGTATCCTTGTGTAGGTATGATTCTATCAATACTTGGGCTGTCGGACATAGCTCCCCGCCTTTGGTTGTATTTTAGAGCCTCGTTACAATAACTACATCTGTCTTTACACAGACTTTGTAGTTCACTTTCCGATAAAGTATGTGGGTATCCTCCCTTCTGAGCTCGATGTTTCGATTGGTAAAGTACGATCTTCGACCACATACCTATCGGATCTGCTTCTCTTTCCACACATTCTGTCGCATAACGTTTAACATTGCGACATTGCTTACACTCTGTTCGATATGATGGTCCGGTAGGTAAGAGTTGAGCGTAGAACTCGCTTACTGCCTTTGTTTCGTGACATGTCACACATGTAATCTCAACAGCGTCCTTGGGATTGACACGGTTGAAACGACGACAGCAAGCATGTCGATGTACGCCGCGCAGCCACAAATGAATTGACTTGAGAGCGGGTGTGCCGCAGTTTTCGCATTTAATCATTGCTTTCTCGTGGATCGTGAAATCCTCCAACGGAGTTGTGCCGCAGTAGAGTGTCTTGAGTTTTTCAAAATCAGGGTGGTTCGTCCAGCTGCCTTTGCGCATGGGAAGTACCATAGCACTTCATAGTACCTATGTCAATGATTTCTTGCAACTATCGCCTCCTCCATGCTACCTTGCCACCATGCCACGACGCCGCCGCGAGATCGCCACGACGTCGCGATCAAGCTCCAACACCGAAAAGGACTCCGCAACCATGAAGCCCATGAAGCAGCCCGCACCGACGACGCAGCCGCAGCCGGCTAAGACGCCGCCGAAGAAGTACCACCCCCGCATCGCCAAGAAGCCGACGCTGTCGCGACATCAGATCGCCGCCGACCTCGCCGTCGCGCTAGGACTGTCGGCGCACAAGGCGCGGTACGTCCTCGACACCGTGCTACAGGCGATCAAGGCCCGCGTCCGCGCCGGCCACGACGTCGAGCTGCGCGGCCTCGTCAAGTTCTCCGTCCGCAACGTCAAGGCCCGCGAGCGCATCGACATGGTCGACGTCAAGGCGGGACTCAAGGGTGCAGCGGTGCGCAGGTTTACAGTGCCTGCCCACGCCGTCGTCAAGGCGACGGCGTCGCCACGATTCCTGGGCGAGGTGTAGGGTGGAGAAGGTGAGTAGCTACGTCTACGTCGACAGCATCCTGCTTGACGATGTCGTCGACGTCGAGTTCTCGTCGAAGCATCTGCTTTTGCGCTTGCTCGTCGGCGACGATATCGCGGTGGTGGTCGAGGACCTCAAGAGGCCGCACAGCTTCCGCGTGATTGTCAGGCCGGGCGCTTTTGAGCATCAACTCGACGGTCTGCGCTTCGACCGCGTCAACTACACCAACAACACACCGTCGGGACTCTGGGTCGCCGAGCTGCGCTTCGTCGCCAAGCTCAGCGCCGTCGCCGACGATCAGGAGACCTCGTAACTATGTCCACAATGAAGCACCCTATCGACTGGAAGGCCGAGAAGAAAACTTCTCATCCCCTGTATTGTTTGGCCATCGCCGTGGCCTGGCATGCACGCCGCTGCGACGACGCCTACGCTGGCCCCGTCGTCGACCCCCTCGGCAACGAAACGGCGGCGATGTCGGAGCAGGACTACGACGCCATGGTCAAGGCCGCCGCCGACACCCTCGCAGCGGCTAAGGACCGTGCCGCCAAGCTCAACCCGCCCGTCGCCGGCAAGCACGTCGTCATCCTGCCGCACGACAGCGCCCACCATGCCGTCATCGTCAAGCTGCCCTTCGGCGGCGACGCCATGACGGTGGTGAACGAGCAGCGGAACGCCCCCGACGGTCAGGAGGACGCCACCCGCGTCTACACCTTCTCGTCGCGCATGCTGTGGCCGATCGACGGTTCGCAGGAACGTCTTGACCTCATGGACGGCTTCGGCCTCGCCTTCCACATGATCTACCCCGTCGAGTACCTCAAGCTAGCGGGGTGGCGAGGCGCTGAGGTAAAGCAGAGGGGCTAAGATTGTATCAGCGGGCGACGTGGCATCGCGGTCTTGTTGAGAAGCACGTCTACAAGCCGACGTCACCCGAAATCTTACGCCAAGAGACAGATGCACACATGGCCAGCGTCGAGGTCATGTCGAGACTGCTAGGTGTTGTAGGCGATGACGCGCAGCTCGTCGAATCGTCGGATAAGCCTCGTCAAGTTGCGTTGGTCGCGCTAGCACATATGCTTGCTGACGCCTGGCGAGTACTGACCAATCTACCGCGCTACAACGCCTCACAGCTACAACAACTCGTCGAAGCGTTGTACGGCGCTAAAACCTAGCCGCCTCGGCCACCTTTTGCTGTGGCGCTCTCCATCAAAAACTCAGGTTTTCTTCGTCAGCTAGCTGTTCAGCTGAAGGAAGCGCCACGACGTATTCAAGCCCAGGCTGCTGCCGACATTCAGCGCGGCATCGACGCCATGATCGCCGAGGAGTTCTCGACGAAGCGAGGTCCTGACGGCGTCGCTTGGAAGCCGCCTCGTGACGGCGGAGAGACGATGGTGCGGACGGGGCGGCTGCGTGATGGCTTCCGCGTCGAGGTCGTGAAGTCGGGGACGGGGTTGTCATTGCGGATATCGAATAGCCAGGTCTACGCGAAGTGGCTACAGTCAGGAACAGCTTCTGTCATGGCTCGCCCGATGGTGCCGGGCTCGACGATACCTGAGCGCTGGAAGAAGATATTTTACGACAGCTACGACAGAGCGATCTCGTCGTGGTGGAGATCGACGAAGCAGCTATAAAGGCACCTTCAACATGTGAGCAACGCTACATGGACCGCATCAATTAAGGATGACATAAGTTCCACATCTGCCAAGATGTCCGCGAGCTTAACTGCCTTAGATAAATCAGCAACTTCTCTTTTTAAGGCTTCAAACAACAACTTTAAGACATTCGAGGCCAACCTGCGCAAGGCTGGTGTCGACGCCGTTGACGCCAAGTTGGCGACGGAGAAGTACCGCAAAGAGCTGACAGCGACAAGGCGCGAACTACTCGGCCTCGGCGACGATGCCAAGAAGACGTCCCGGTCGATGCGAGAGATAGCGACGGGAGCGCTACGCAGCATCGGCGAGAAAGCGATGAACGTCCCTGGCATGCTCGTCAGCGGTGCCGTCGGAGCTGTGGGCACCATCGCCGACAAGGTCGTCGACGTGGGCAAGAGCCTCGTCGACTCCGTCCTGGAGGCTGCGCAGTTCAAGCAGAATTCGATCGCAGGTCTTGAGGCGATGCTCGGTAGTCGCAAAGAGGCCGAGAACATCTTTAAGCAGGCGCAGCAGCTCGCACTTGCGACGCCGCTCGACACGAAGGAAGTCATCTCAGGGATCACGCAGCTCGTCACGGCCGGCGGCTTCAAGGGCGACGAGGCGACAATGCTCTACAAGCTCATCGCCGATCAAGCCGCACTCAACCTCAACGACAAGGGGATGCAGGGCAAGGTCATCGCGGCGTTCTCGCGCGTCAAGGGCCGCGGTGTGGCTACGGGCGAGGATCTGGAGTCGATGCGTGTAGCTGGCTTCAACGAGCTTGAGATCATGAAGTCGCTGCGGCAGAAGAAGAATCTGGCGCCGCTGTTCAAAGGTCTCAAGGCCAACGCCAGCGACGAGGAGATGTCGAAGGAAGTCAAGAAGGTCCTCGGCAGCGGCAAGATCGGGGCGACGTCATTCCTCAACGCCGTCATAGCGTCGTCAGAGAACAAGCGCAACAAGAACATCGGCGACATCGCGTCGGAGTTCGGCGAGAAGTCGCTGACGGGTACGATCTCTAACTTCAAGTCGTCATTCGAGGATCTGCTCGGCTCCGTCAACGTCGACAAGTGGGAGGGCGTCAAGCAGTTTCAGGAATTTTTGACACGCATCACGAAGATGCTCCAAGGCGATGCAGGTAAAGGATTGCTAAGAACTGTCGAGAATATAAGCAATGCTATTCTCAGCGGTTTGAGTAACATTCAAGCGAGCGATATCGAGAATTTTATTCAAACAGTGGGCAGACTCGGCGAGAAAGCAGTCGGTTTCATCAAAGAAGCCTGGAAGTGGCTCGACGAGCTGTTGCACGCCGAACCCGGCACGCTGATGGATAGTCTCGGTGATGTGCTAATAGATGTAGGTAAGCAGATCGGCATCGGCATATGGGAAGGCACAAAAGCTGCCGCGACGGGCGTCTTCTCGAAAGAAAAAGCGGAGAAGTTCGAGAAGACATATGGTGTTCGACAAGATGACGTCGAAACCGTCGCCAGCAAGCTCGGTATCAGC
>CALKUN010000099.1 GCA_937996675.1 uncultured Candidatus Saccharibacteria bacterium | reverse complement strand
AGCTCAGCACAGGCACGATTCAGGAAATCGTCCATCTCTTGGCGCTCTTCCGCGGTGAACCTATCTAATACGAATTCATCCAATGGACGGTGCCCCATGAGCTCGTTCCCTATTCCGAGGCGCAGACGCGCGATGTCTCGGCTAAAGTCTGACGCCACAGACCGCACGCCATTATGGTGAGCACCTGTACGGATACCCTTAAGCCAACGCACACCCGCAAACGGCAAATCCCGCTCATCGTAGACGAGACAGACATCAGTCGGACGAATCTTATAGAACTGAGTTACAGCTCGAACCGCTCTCCCCGAGTCATTCATGAATGTCTGGGGCTTTATTAAAATCACATCATTTGGCAGCATCGCCACATCAGCTACCCAAGCAGGCTTAGCTTTCCACTCCGCGCGATAGTATTGCGCGAGCTTGTCGACCGCGGCAAATCCGATGTTGTGACGGGTGCCGTCAAAACGTGACCCCGGGTTACCCAGCCCGACGATTAGAGCGGTCATCTCAGATCTCCTCACTCATACGAAAACCCCAGTGGTGAGAGCTGATAGCGGGCTTTTGTGAGAAAACATAGCCATAGCTATTGTGCCGAGCAAAACGCGCTAGCAGTTCCGCCAATGGAGTTTGCAGTTGTGAAGAGATCTGAGATGACCGCTGTATCATTTCTTCTTCACTTCCTTAATTCGCCGCTTCCTATCATCATCGCGGTGTTTGGAGGCCATCTTCACAGTCACCGGCAAGCCACGGAGGTCATAGCGCTTACGAATGTCATTCTCGATATAGCGCTGGTATGAAAAGTGAACGGCATCAGGGTGTGACCCGAAGATCACAAAGGTCAGCGGACGCTGGCTGGTCTGCACCATGTAGTTGAGCTTCGGACGGAAACTCTTGGTGGTAGTCGGCGGATGCTTGGTCGTAATATCGCTCAGTACTCGGTTGAGCTCTGGCGTAGTAAATTTTTGATCGAGTCTTTGACTCAAATCTGTGATGGCATCCCGCAGCTTATCAAGACCAGTCTTTTCCTTGGCGGAAATAACGATCGCATCAGCCCACCGCATGAAGACGTAGTCATTTTGCATGCGCAGAAGGATTCGACCTTGATCGAGTGGGTCAATCTCATCAATCTTATTGACCACAATAATGAGCGCACGACCTGCTTCTTCGATCATGCCAGCGAGGCGTTGATCCTGAGCAGTCGATCCATCGGTTGCATCTAGCACGAGCAGACAGATATCGCACTCGTCGAGGACTTCTTGTGCACGACCATATGAGAAGTATTCGACTCCCCGCTCAATCTTACCGGGACGACGGATACCGGCGGTATCAATAATGCGCCATGGCTGGTCCTTGTGACTCGTCTCAGCAGTGACTGGGTCGCGAGTCGTACCGGCCTGGCTGCTCACGATCGCTATGTCAGCTCCAGCCAATGCATTCGTAAGGCTCGACTTGCCTACGTTCGGTCTACCGAGGATTGCGACACGCACATCTCGTGGTGGAGCCTGTTTCTGACCCGGGAAGTACTTCTCAATAGCACTAATGAGTTCGGGGAAGCCATTTCCGTGGATCGCCGATACGCCAAAAATATCTGAGAAGCCAAAGGCTTGATACTTCTCGGCAAGCGCACCAGCCTTATCAATCTGGTTGGCGATCACAAAAACCGTCTTGCCCATCTTGTGGAGCTTGGCGGCGAGCTTACGCTCGACATTGCTTGGCTCCTGAGCCGCATCAACCACGAAGAGTACGCCATCGGCTTCTTCGATGGCATGATTGAGCTGAGCCATAGCGGCTAGTGAGAGCTCATCGCCGAGGTCGCTCAGTCCAGGTGTATCTTGGATCATGATCCACCGCTTACCGAGTTGAACAGCATGACGGGCACTATCGCGCGTAGTATGAGCTACATCATCCACGATCGCACGGCGGCGACCGATGAAGCGATTGAGCACACTTGATTTACCGACGTTTGGGAGGCCGATGATTGCGAGGCAAGGAGTGTGGGTGTTTGTGGTTTCCATAAGTAAGATGTTACAAGCGTAAGCGCTTAGACTTATTATAGTGCAAGACTACTATTTACGAGCTGGCCACTCTCTGCAAATCTGTCCGGACTACCAAGTACGACCGTTAGGATAGCACGTCCGTCGCGAACTGCATATGCTATGAGGCATTGTCCGGCCGCCAGAGTGTACCCAGTTTTGAGCCCTTTGACCGCTGAATTCGCCAGAAGCTGGTTGGTTGTGGCGAACTTATACGTCTTGCCGAGCTGGGTAGTAACCGACGCAGACTTCTGCTGAACTACCTCTCGCACGACGCTACTCTCGAGTACAATCTGCGAGAGTTTGGCGAGATCTCGTGCACTCGATACATGATTGACCGCATCCAGTCCGGAGGCGTTGGCGAAATGCGTTTCCTTGAGCCCGAGTGTCTCCGCCATCTGATTCATTTTCAGCACAAAGGCCGCTTCGCTCCCCGCGTCCCACGCTGCGAGACTCACCGCCATATCATTTGCCGAGTACACGAGGAGCGCATCGAGAGCCTGTCGCAACGTCAGCTTATCTCCGACTACAAAGCCGAGCTTCTGACTATCGCCCGCTAGCTTCTCCACCCCTGGATCGATCGTGACCACATCGGTCAGAGCATGCCCCTTCAGTATGATGAGGGCCGTCATGAGCTTGGTCAGACTCGCCATCGGCAAGACTTTTTCAGTGTTCTTGCCATAAATCTCTCGTCCAGTCGCAAGGTCGATCGATATCGCTGCTGCAGCAGCTGTCGAGGAGGATGCAATGGTAGAAGAAGTCGCAGTAGCTGAGTCGGGCAGTGCAATAGTTGCCCTCGTCGGTGTAGCACTTCCAACTGTCAATGATGAGAACGCGAGAGCAATCGAGAGCAGGCCACTCGTAATCCAGTTCATTGAATAGCCTCCCTGAGTTCCCACTTGCCTTCTTCAAGATCGCCTAACCGATATGGTCCAATCTCCAAGCGCTGGAGTCGTCGCACTCGATACTCAAGCACCTCAAACGTACGGCGCACTTGGCGGTTCCAGCCGGTTATCAGCCAGACATCAACATATTGGTCATGCACCTCTACCTTGGTAAATTGACTCAACCCTTCTTCCAGCTCAACACCAGCCTCAAGTCGCCAGACATCTCCTTCGACAAGTGAACGGTTAAGCCAGACACGATAATGCTTAGCATGCCCAGCACTCGGATGCCCGAGAGCTTGCACGAGGTCACCATCATTACTCAGGATCGTCAGCCCCTCACTATCTTTATCTAGACGACCGATAATCTTCCAGTCAGCGTACTCAGCCGGAATCAGCGAGAAGAGTGTCTCATCGCCGCCCTGTCCTTTGTGCGAGGACACAACGCCAGCCGGCTTGTTCAATACGAGTATCTGAGCTGACACGTCCTGTAAGCGTTGGCGTTGACCATCGAGCTTCACCACATCATCGGCACCGATCTTTGTACCTAGCTCGGGCAGCTTATCATTCACGAGCACTCGTCCTTGATTGATCAGCTCGTCCGCCTTACGCCGAGCCGGTGCTGCACCAGCTCTGACGAGCCATTGATTGAGTCTCATACGAGCTTGCCTTTCGTAGCTGGCAGATCTTCTAGATTTTTAAGACCGAGTGAATGCAAGAAATGGTTGGTCGTCCGGTACTGAATCCCACCATCCTTCATGCCTGTAGATACAATCAAGTCGCGGGCCAGCAGTGTCTTGAGGCTGGCATCGCTCGCCACGCCACGGAGGTCATCAATATCAGTTTTAGCCAGTGGCTGGCGGTAGGCCACGATGGTAAGGACTTCCAGGGCCGACTGCGACAGAGCCTGAGCAGACTGCTTCAAGGCTTGTGAGACGGGTGTACGCACCATCGATGCGACAGCCAGTTCGAACCCATCCTTACCGGAGACCAGCTGAATTCCTCGCCCGCCCAGGCTAGCCTGTAAATCAATAGCAGCATCTTGCACCTCGGTTTCAGACCAGCCAAAAGCCTTGGCGATCATGGTAGACGTCTGCGGTGTGCCGCTCGCAAAAAGCATCGCCTCGAGCTGCTGTGCATTAGACGGTTTTGACATAGTGCTCCTCCCCTTCGCTCATCAGCTCGACGAGATTTTGCTTGATCATTTCGAGAAGTGCCAGGAGCCTCTCGACGCGTTCGCGTGGCGTACCGACATCACCCAGCAGTTGATTGGCACGGATTTGACCCTTAAGCAGACCAAGTAAGCGCTGGCTAGCAGCTGCTATATCGAGTCGAGCAATCTTCACTTCGTGCCGAGGCAATTCTACTCTTTCGCGACGTCTGCTCTGAATACTCTGCCAGCTCTCGAGCAGCGCATCACTCGTGAGGTTAGCTGGAGGTAAGCTTGTCATAAGTGCCTTGTCCCCTTGCCCAATCAAGGCGGAACCAAACACTTCGGCCAGTCGCTGAGATTGTTGCCGGATTATCTGCAGCTGGCGCAGTTGCTCGGCGAGATCCGCCAGACTCGTAGTATCCTCAGACTCATCATCATCCGTCTGGGCGCCCTGCGATAATGCTCGCAGTGCGCGGCTCTTGTGACCGAGCAATCGAGTCGCTATGTCGAGAAACCACATAAGTTCACGCTCATCAATACGCTCGATAGCGCTGATCGTACGCAGATAGTCCCCCGTCACCTGACCGACAGCCACCTCTGTTATTTCCAGCTCTCGCTTCTCAATCAAGTTGAGAAGGAGATCAAGCGGGCCGGCAAAGTTTGTCAGCTCAACGGTGTATTCGCGTGCGTTTGTCATATCTTCAGTATACCCGAACAAATGACTCCTTTAATCTGTTTGACAAACTGTAGTTGTTATGTTAATATGAAGAAATTCCTTTTCCTCTGGAGAACCAAATGAACACCGTACCTCTGTCCACCCCCGATGACGTCAGCGCCCTACAGCGGTACTGCCGTGACAATTTTCTTCTGCTCATGACGGCTGCGTCCATGCTGTGGTGCTGCTTTGTGGCAGGCACGACACTGGGCATCAAGTTTCCCACTCCCGACAACCACATGATCGCCCGAGGCGGTATGTGTGGCTGGCTGGCCTCGATGGTAATCGTCCCGATGATGTTGGCCAATGGCTCACGTCAAC
>CALKUN010000098.1 GCA_937996675.1 uncultured Candidatus Saccharibacteria bacterium | reverse complement strand
CCCTACTCATACAGTTCTGCTTGCCTCTCCCGCACTCAAGTTCGATAGTTTCCCAAGCAAGTACAGGGTTGAGCCCTGACCTTTCACTTGAGACTTTCCGAACCACCTACAGACGCTTTACGCCCAGTAATTCCGGATAACGCTTGGGGCCTTCGTATTACCGCGGCTGCTGGCACGAAGTTTGCCGCCCCTTATTCCTCTGGTACCGTCATTATCTTCCCAGAGAAAAGAAGTTTACACCAACAAAGGCTTCATCCTTCACGCGGTGTCGCTCCATCAGGCTTTCGCCCATTGTGGAAGATTCCTCACTGCTGCCTCCCGTAGGAGTCTGGGCCGTATCTCAGTCCCAGTGTGGCTGGTCAACCTCTCGATCCAGCTATTGATCGTCGCCTTGGTGGGCCATTACCCTCACCAACTAGCTAATCAAACGCAAGCCCCTCCCAAAGCGATAAATCTTTACTCCGGATAAACCGGAGACTATGGGGTATTAGCTACCCTTTCGGGCAGTTATTCCCCACTTTGGGGCAGGTACTAACGTGTTACTCACCCGTCCGCCACTCCTCACCGAAGTGAGGCGTACGACTTGCATGTGTTAGGCATACCGCCAGCGCTCATCCTGAGCCAGGATCAAACTCTCTTACACGAACTTGTCCTCGCCGAAGCGATTCCAAGGCACTACTGATTGCAAACATTGGCGCCGTAGTGCAAAACTCCAAGTTTGTTATGATCCTGCTCTATAAAATTACAAATTACTCAAAGATTGACAGGCACTCTGATACTCCGAAAAGTACAGAGCACTTTATCTCTCTCTTGAACTGACACATTTCACTTGTCAAAGACCGCGGCAGCTAATTTTTGTTCCAGCGCCAAAAAAATCCAGTTTCCGTTCTCCGTAAGGAACACGGAATCTGTTTTTTTGTTGTTTCGCTAGCAAAAGCTACTAGGAGGATACTACCTGATAAGTAATAGGACTGTCAACCATATTTATAGCTGGTGTTCAGGTTGGAGCAAATTGACTGTTTAGCTTTTGGCTTTTCGAGCTTGTCGACGACGAGCTGCACGGGTTTTGGGAGCTCCGGGCAACCATTTAGCCTGTCGCTGCGATCGAGGCTTCAAAACAACGTCAGTAGCACGCAAATGACCGTCTACGAGCAACTGATACCAGAGCACGAGATGCCAGGCGACAAACAAAGCCACAACCACGAGAAGCGTTAGACAGTTATCCCATGGTGCAAGCTGCTGATTCTGTATCAATACAAGCACAAGTAAGCCAGCCGCCATCACCACATTACTTATAAAGACCTGACGAAAGAATGGCTTATAGAGTCGAGCCGCACCACGACGGGCCAACAGTACACTCAGGCTACCTGACACAACAAGGAGGCCGGCAATCACCAACTCCACCACAAGCGTATTGCCACGCAACGCAGAAAGCAGCCACGGAGCCGACTCAAGCACGCGAGCGTAGAGAAAAAGGCCCGAAACGATAACACCCATGACCGCCCCAATAAATACTTCCAATGGACGATGTCCAAGCACTTCACGAAGATGCGCGTACGCGCCATGATTCTTCAGTGTGCCGGTCTGTTCAAGGTCACCGATCAATCGATTGAGTGCCTTGGCCTGTTCACCAGCCGCCCGCCGTACGCCCAGGCTGTCATACATCACAATAGCGGCGAAGATACCGGTAATGCCGAAAAGCGCGCCGGCTGGACCGGCCTCGATGAAGGCAACCGTCGCAAGCGAAGACACCGTTGCGGAGTGCACACTTGGCATACCGCCGGACGAAAACAGAAGCGAAGGACGGTACTCACCCTTGATCATAGCGATGAAAAACTTAACAGCTTGAGCCAAGGCCCAAGTCACAAGGGGAACATATAAATACTCGGATATCTGCATCATTCCACCTCAGTCTGTTATCTTACTCTTATCTTACTGTGGAGCCCGCCTGGAACACAAGTCCGTAGTGATATCCAGGAGTATTGAGCGTACGCTCAAATATCATTCCGCAATCAGTCAACATGCGAATCGCCTGCTCACTATCAACTCGTCGATCAGCCTCGGGACCAGCCGCCTGGCCAACCTTCCAGTCGAGAAGAACAACGCGACCGCTCGGCTTCAGATAATCCCCAATCGCCATGCAGAACTGCGCTGGGTGTAGCGAGGATGAAAGAACGTTCGTTAGCATAATCCAGTCTGCTGAGCCGTGCTCAAAGGCTCGATTCATCAGCACATCTGCCAATAGTACGCGCTCTAATTGCTTATGGTGCGTCAGGTGAGCCACCCGATCAAACGAATCCTCGTTGGGCCCAGCTACAATATATCTCCCCGGCTGGCCGATTACGCTGAGGCCGGCCGAAGCAAAGAAGCCGACAGGGTTGCCGACTTCAAAGATTGTGTCACCTTCCTTAACCTGCAGCTCATCAAGCACCGCCCGCGGTGAAAGCAAGTGGTGGCTAAAGCCCGTACGGAGATGGGAAGGGAGTTTCTTGAAATGGTGTAAAGTTTGTCGAATCATGGGTAAACTGCTTACCCTTATCGTACCTCAGGATGAGACTAGCTACTAGCCTTATCGTCGCTGGTCGCCTCAGCAGCATCCGCTACGACCGACTCATCGATCAAGGCGACCGAAGCGACTGTATCCCCGTCCTTGAGCTTCATAACCCGCACACCTTGAGTGGCTCGACTGATGAGCGAGATGCCCTTGATGAGGATACGGATCACCTGACCTTGCTTGGAGATGATGAGTACATCATCCTCAAGCGATGGAATGACGCGAGCATCAACGACCTCGCCGGTCTTAGCTGTCACGACACCAGCCTTAATCCCAACACCGCCACGGGCGTGCTTGGAGAACTGATTCGTCTTCGTGAGCTTACCGTACCCGTTCTGACACAGTACTAGGAGTATGCCGTCTGGACCAACCACATCCATACCGACCAATCGGTCACCTTCACGTAGTCGGATGCCACGAACCCCGCGAGTCGCACGCCCCATTGGACGAGCGGCCTCTTGGCCGAAGCGCAAGGCCTGAGCCTTGGCGGTCGAAATAAGAATATCGTCGCCGTCACTACATTTCTTCACCCAAGCCAGCTCATCGCCGGCATCAAGCTTGATCGCGATGATACCGTTAGCGCGAATATTTGAGAAGTCGACCAGGCGGGTCTTCTTGATCGTTCCCTGACGCGTTGCCATCATGAGGTACTGGGCGGATTCATCCTTGGTGAGAATGAGAGCACTGGTCACCTTTTCCTCGGGTGCGAGGTTGAGGATATTCACAATCGACACACCCTTAGCGGTACGGCTTGAGGCTGGAATTTCATAGACCTTATTACGGAAGGCTCGGCCCTTGCTCGTAAAGAACAATACCCAGTCATGGTTCTTGGTCTTGAGGAGATGCTCAACGACGTCATCTTCGCGTGTCGTCATACCCATGATTCCCTTACCGCCGCGACCCTGGCTCTTGTAGGTGTCAGATGGCATACGCTTGATATAACCAGCGTGCGAGATCGATAGGATGACGTCTTCATTTGGAACAAGGTCCTCTTCGGAGAAGGCGCCGAGCGTGCGAACTTCAATCTTCGTCTTGCGCTCATCGCCATATTTATCTTTGATCTCTTCCAACTCTTCCTTAATAACTTTCAGGATATTTGCCTCTGTACTGAGAATCTCTTCGAGCGAGGAGATCAGCTTTTGCAGCTCATCATACTCATCCTGAATACGCTTGCGCTCCAGTCCAGCCAAAGTACGGAGCTGCATGCCGAGGATCGCGTTAGCCTGCTCGAGGCTTAGCTTGAAGTTCTTAATGAGGTTAGTGCGAGCATCGTCCTGTGTCTGGCTTCCGCGAATGGTCGAGATAACCTTGTCGATCTGGTCCAGCGCGATAAGTAGACCTTCGAGAATATGGGCGCGGTCTTTGGCCTTCTTGAGCTCAAACTCAGTACGACGACGCACGACGATCTTGCGATGATCAAGGAAGTGGCGAAGCACCATCTCGAGGTTGAGAATACGCGGCTGAATACCGTCGACCAGAGCAAGCATGTTGACATGAAAAGCCGTCTGCATGGTGGTGAATTTGAAGAGTTGATTCAGGATCTTCTGTGGATAGGCGTCTTTTTTGAGCTCGATCACGATACGAGTACCTTCACGGTCCGAGCTTTCATCGCGAATGTCAGCAATACCAATCACTTTCTTCTCACGATGCAATTCAGCAATCTTCTCAACCAAAACACCACGAATCACCTGATACGGAAGCTCGGTTACGATAATAGACTGACGATCTTTCTTGCCTTCTACGATCTCGGCCACAGCCCGCATGATAATACTGCCACGCCCAGTACTATAAGCCGAGGCAATGCCGCCATCATCAAATATGACACCGCCAGTCGGGAAGTCGGGGCCTTTCACGAACTTCATAAGATCCTGAACGTTGGCTTCGGGGTTATCAATGAGGTGAATGGTAGCGTCTACCACTTCTGTGAGGTTGTGAGTTGGGATATTAGTCGCCATACCGACAGCAATACCCTGCACGCCGTTGAGGAGAAGGTTTGGCACACGAGCCGGCAAGACACGAGGCTCCTTCTGGGATCCATCATAGTTGGGAATGAAGTCTACCGTGTCCTTATCTATATCATTGAGCATCTCTTCGGCGATCTTGGTCATACGTGCTTCGGTGTATCGGTAGGCAGCCGCACGGTCACCGTCTGGCGAGCCATAGTTACCCTGTCCATCTACCATCGGGTAGCGGAGCGAGAAATCCTGTGCCATGCGAACCATGGCGTCATACACTGATGAGTCACCGTGCGGATGGTATTTACCGAGTACTTCACCGACGATGTTAGCCGACTTGCGATACTTAGCGCCCGAGCGCAGTCCCAGGCTGTGCATTGCGTAGAGAATACGACGATGAACTGGCTTGAGTCCGTCACGGACGTCTGGCAAGGCACGAGACACGATGACCGACATCGCATACTCGAGGTAGCTCTTCTCCATCTCGGTCTCGATTGAGTGTAGCTGAATGTTGCCGCGGCCACCTTGTTGCTGGTGGTCAACAGTATCTTCGACCGGAGTTGTTTCCGGACCGTCTGGAGTTGGTGTGTTGGTAGTGTCGTCCATAAGGTCTCTCCTAGAAGTCAATATTCGTTACTGATTTAGCATGCGTCTGGATAAATGACTTTCGCAAACTCACTTCGTCGCCCATAAGCTTAGCGAAGATCGCGTCTGCTTTCTCGGCATCATCGATCGTCACTTTGAGCATCACACGATGCTCTGGATCCATAGTAGTCTCCCACAGCTGGTCTGGGTTCATCTCACCAAGACCTTTGTATCGCTGGACAGATAGGCCAGGAATCTTCACGCCAATTCCCGATGTTGCCTCTTCGGTTGTAGCCTCACCAACCTCAGGTGTATTCATTGCCAACTCAGCTAGATCTTCAGCGGTCTCAACCTCCACAGCATCTTGTACTGTCACTTCCTCGCTTGCTTCCACTGCGAGATCTTTTGGCTTGGCCTTAGCCTTAGCTTCAGCCTTCTCGGCCAGATCCTTGAGAACGGTGTCACGTTCGGCATCAGTGTAGACATAGTGCTTTTCACGACCGACCGACAGCTTGTAGAGTGGCGGCTGGGCGATATAGACATGTCCACCCTCGACGACTTGGGGCATGTGCCGGAAGAAGAAAGTCAGAAGGAGCGTACGAATGTGAGATCCGTCAACGTCGGCGTCAGTCGCGATAATGATACGGTCATAGCGCAATCGTTCGATCTCAAAGTTGTCCGCAATACCTGTTCCAAGAGCGATAATGAGGTTCTTTACCTCGTTGCTAGAAAGCATTTTGTCGAGTCGAGCTCGTTCAACGTTCAAGATCTTACCTCGGAGTGGCAGAATCGCCTGGAACTCACGGTTACGCCCCTGTTTAGCAGAGCCACCAGCCGAGTCACCCTCCACAATAAAGATCTCTGACTTCTTCATATCTTTGGAGCTACAGTCCGCCAACTTACCAGGCAAGGTCATGCCATCGAGCGCACCCTTACGAATAACGGTGTCGCGAGCGGCTCGAGCTGCCAGACGGGCACGAGCCGACAACGAGGCCTTGCCAACGATCTTCTTGGCTTCAGCTGGATTCTCTTCTAAGTAGTACGCAAAGTACTCAGAGAGCACTGTATCGACAATACCGCGAATCTCTGGGCTACCAAGCTTGCTCTTGGTCTGCCCTTCAAACTGCGGGTCAGGCAATTTGACCGAAACGACCGCCGTGAGGCCTTCACGTACATCATCTCCGGTGAGGCTCTCGTCCTTTTCTTTGATCAAGCCGTTCTTACGGGCATAGTCATTGATGACACGAGTCAGCGCTGTCTTAAAGCCAGTCAGGTGCGTTCCACCTTCGGGAGTGTAAATATTGTTCGCAAAAGTTCGCGTCTGATCATTAAAGCTATCAGCGTACTGGATCGCGACCTCAACCGTCACATCACCCTGCTGGCGTTCTACATAGAAAGTCGGCTCATTAATGGCCTCCTTACCCTTGTTGAGATGCTCAACATAGCTCTTGATGCCACCTTCAAAATAAAAGCTATAACTCTTATTGGCGACCTCATCGGACAAACTAACACGTACGCCCTTGGTCAAATACGACTGGTGGCGCAGGTAATCAAGAATCGTATTGTAATTGAACTTGGTTGTCTCAAAGATACTCTCGTCGGCCTTGAATCGAATCGTCGTGCCGTGACCTTTTGTCTCTCCGACCACCTTGATATCACCAGTTGGGACACCCACCTTATACGTCTGTTCGTAGAGTTTGCCGTCCAGGCGGACTTGCGCTACAAGATCGGTCGAGAGCGCATTCACAACCGATACACCCACTCCGTGCAGTCCGCCGGAGACTTTGTAGCCCCCGCCACCAAACTTACCGCCAGCGTGGAGGACAGTGAGGACAGTCTCAAGAGCTGATTTGCCGGTCGCCTTCACTTTACCAACTGGAATACCGCGACCATTATCAGTTACAGATACCCAACCGTCTTTTTCGAGGACTACCTCGACGAAGTTTGCTTCGCCCGCCAAAGCCTCGTCAATCGAGTTGTTGACGAGCTCCCAAACAAGGTGGTGCAGACCTTCGACACCGGTACCACCGATATACATACCCGGACGCTTACGGACAGGATCAAGCCCTTCAAGGACTTGGATTTGATCTGCTGAATAAGTTGGTTTTGAAGACTTTTCAGCCACGGAAATGTTAACCCCTCTCTTAAAGGCAGCCCTTCATAAAAGACAGGAACTGCAAAATTACTCTTCTATTATAACTGACGTTCTACAGGAGTACAACAGGTGTAAACCAGTGACTACTTCTTACGAAAACGCTTGACGAGCGACTCGCCAATCCAGCCTAAAATTCCACCAATCAGTAGACTTACTGTGAACTCACTACCGCTCAATAGCCAACCTTGAGTACGAGCCACAATATAGAAAAGAGACCCTACCGCTAGAGCGCCAATGCCTCCGCTCAGTAGGAAGCTCGGTCTATAAATCGTTTCCTCTAGGAGCTCACTTGTTTCCTCAATAAATCGTGCATGAACGACCCGTGAGAAGTTGCGCTGGAGGGGTGGGAGTTGACGCTGCACATCATGCAAGGCCGCCTTGTAGGCGCCGGTCCGCTCAGCGGCGGAAACGAGCCGCTTGCGCTGAGTTGGCTTTGGTTCTTGCTTCTTCTCACGTTCAGCCGGACGTTCGGCACTACGGCGCAGCTTGTCGCGCGCTACCTCAACCGAACGCTCCTGATCATGCGGGTCATGGTCCTTACCTGATTCGTGATCGGCTTTATCAACCGAGA
>CALKUN010000097.1 GCA_937996675.1 uncultured Candidatus Saccharibacteria bacterium | reverse complement strand
TATCGCTTACCACGTTAATTTTAATGAGTACGGGAGGGTGAATGGCGTCATCGCGCAGGGCAATATTTGGTTCTGAAACATCGGCTCGTCGATACGAGCCGTCTCGGCGTGAGCGCACCGTCTCGGATAGTGAGGCGTGGTCAGTGGCTATTTTGCCAGGTAGTGGTGATCGGTCTCAGTCGGACGCGACGATGCGCCATACCCACGTACGTTGGTTTATCGGTATAGCCGGCATCGTGATGGCGGTGCTGGTGGGCCAGCTCTTCCAACTCCAGGTGGTGCACGGGGCACGGAATCAAGCTTTGGCTGACGGCAACCGTATCAGGCAGACTGTTATTCGGGCGCCGCGTGGCGCGATCTACGATCGCAAGCAGAACCTTTTGGCCCGCAATGTAGCCAACTTTGACCTCACTGTTATCCCAGCTCAATTACCCCGCAAGGATGCCGATCGAGAGGTTATTTTCCAATCCGTATCAGACCTCTCGGGCGTACCCTTGCAGGAGATCAAGGATAAAATCGAAAAAGCCGGTAAGGCGGTCCCTGTACCGGTGCTTATCCAGCCAAATGTGAGCCGAGAAGTAGCGCTCAAGGTAGAGGAGAAGCTTCCTGAACTCGATGGGGTAGATCTCGACACCAACGCCGTTAGGGAATATTTGGATACAGGGCTGCTGTCTCAATTTTTGGGCTATACCGGACGCATTTCCGATGAAGATAGCAAGAAAAACCCTGACTATCAGCCAACCGACTACATCGGAAAAGTTGCCCTAGAGCGAGGCTATGAGGCTGATCTGCGCGGCACGAATGGAGCCGAGCAGGTAGAGGTCGACGCCACCGGCAAGCCGATCAAGGTGCTTGCCAGTAAAGATCCAGTGGCGGGGAGTTCGGTGCAGTTATCAATAGACTTTGGTTTGCAGAAAGCCATGGCTGATGAGCTCAAGAAGCAGGTCGATGCATCGGGGAGTGGCCGCGGTGCAGCGGTAGCGGTCAATCCTCGCAATGGTCAGATATTGGCGGCTGTAAATATGCCGACCTACGACGGCAACCTTTTTACACATGGCATTAAGTCGGCTGACTATGACAAGCTTCTCAATGATCCAAACAAACCGCTTTTCAACAAAGTGACAGCTGGAGGCTATCCAATAGGCTCAACTAGCAAGCCTTTTGTGGCTCAAGCAGCGCTGCAAGAAGGTACGATTAATGAATCGACGACTATCGAGGATAAGGGATTCATCGACGTGCCCAATGTGTATGATCCGTCGATTGTCTACAAGTTCACCGGGTGGGAAACGACTGGCCTCGGTATTGTAAATGTGGTCCGGGCGATCGCTAAGAGTTCGGATATTTTCTTCTACGAAGTCGGCGGTGGGTTTGAAGGCTTCAAAGGCTTGGGTGCTACTAAATTACTCGATTACTACAGTAAGTTTGGCTTCGGTCAGCGACCAGGGCTGGATACCGGCAATGACTCGGCTGGATCGATCCCGAGCGTAGAGGGTAAGAAAAAGTCTACCGGGGAAGCTTGGACGGTCGGTGATACGTATAATATTTCGATCGGACAGGGGAATATCATGGCTAGTCCCCTCCAGCTCGCTATGGCGTTCTCGGCTATCGCCAATGGCGGTACGCTCTATAAGCCGCACATGGTTGATAAAGTCGTGGATGAAGATGGCAAAGTCGTTCGTACCATTAATCCAGAGGTTGTTCGCAGTGACTTCCTCGACGCGAAAAGCCTAGCGATCGTGAAACAGGGCTTGCGTCAGACAATGGTAGACGGTACGGGATGTTGTTCGACCAATCGCGAGGTACCTGTACCGGTCAGTGGTAAGACAGGGACTGCCGAGACGAGCTCTAGGGGCTTTGACGGCAAGAACCCAATCACGAAGCCCCACGCATGGTTTGAGGCCTTCGCACCCAGTGATAATCCTGAGATTGTGGTCGTGGCGTTGGTCGAGAACGCGGGTGAAGGTGCACAGTTTGCGTTGCCGGTGGCACGTGAGACGCTCAAGTATTACTTTGCACATAAGTAGGTAGATGGTAAAAACATAAGCACTATCAAATTTCTGAGGTTTGAATATTATTGGCAATTATTGAGAGTATGGTCTGCGTCAGATGGGGCCAAAATATTCTGTCTGTGGATAAGTCGGTTCGGTCAGAAATCCAGCTTGACCCCCTGAAAACCGCGTGCCATAATACCCAACGACAAGGAAATACAACCTGTTATCAACAAACTCTGGGCTCGTCGAGAGGCCTTTTTTCTTGGAGACAAGGATAAAAGGCTACGCTTGCTATAGAGAAAGGAGCGAGAAAAAGCTATGGCTAAAAAAGAATTTTTTGTAAGTGAAGACGGTATCGCTAAGTTGCGCGAAGAACTGGCTGATTTGTCGAACGTTCAGCGCAAGAAGATTGCAGCAGCTCTCAAGGAAGCCAAGGAATTTGGTGACCTTTCTGAGAACGCCAGCTGGGATGATGCTAAGGATCGCCAAGCTTTTATCGAAGGTCGTATTTCTGAAATTGAGCATATTCTGAAGAATGCCGTTGCGATCAGTAAGGGCAAGGGAGACCTCGTTTCGATCGGATCGACTGTACACGTAGAGCTCGAAGAAGGCGCCCAGCAGTTCGAGATCGTTGGATCGACCGAAGCCAACCCCGAACAGGGCAAGATCTCGAATGAAAGCCCTATCGGACGTGCGCTCATAGGTAAGAAGCCAGGCGATGAAGTAGAAGTCGAAGTTCCGGCTGGAACAATCGTCTACAAGATTAAGAAAGTAAGCTAGCAGACAAGTACTCTTGGACAACGGAAATACCCGCCAGGATACGGCGGGTATTTTTTGTTTCAGGGCCACTGATATAAGATAGACAGTAATAAAAATGATAGGAAGCATCATGAATACCGAAGCCCCAAATAACTACTGGCTAGAGCTAG
This sequence comes from uncultured Candidatus Saccharibacteria bacterium, assembly GCA_937996675.1. Lineage (GTDB taxonomy): Bacteria > Patescibacteriota > Saccharimonadia > CAILAD01 > CALKUN01. The sequence goes on along the minus strand of CALKUN010000097.1, from coordinate 1,705 downwards.
CAGCCGACGCCATAATCGCACGATACCCCGAAGGAACTATTACGGTTTCTTCGGGCATTTCTCCGTCGGCCAATTATCACGTCGGACATTTTCGCGAGATTCTCACGGCTGAAGCGCTGGCATGGGCTGTGCGGCAGCGCGGGCGGACCGTGAAGCACGTTCATGTTGTGGATAACTTTGATCCTCTCCGTAAACGCTACGACTTTTTGCCAGAGTGGCTGGAGGAGTTTGTTGGTCGACCGATCTGTCTCGTACCGAGCCCCGACAAGTCTGAAGATATTTCCTATGCCGATCATTTCTTCAATGAATTCATCGCCCGTGCGCACGAGATGGGTGTAGAAGAGGATCTGGAGGTCGTGAAGAGCTACGAAGAGCTGTACAAGCCAAATCGAATGGTACAGGCGATCGAAGACTCGCTGGCAAATGTGGATATGATAAAAGATATCTTTGCCAAAGTCTCTAACCGTAAGCTCGAGGCTGACTGGTCCCCTGTTCAAGTTCTGAACGCCAAGGATGAGTTTGAGCAAGGTGAGCCAGGCACGTGGGATAAAGATGCGCAAACTATCAATGGGTTGAGTTACATTGATGGTCGAGCCAAGCTCAATTGGCGACTTGACTGGCCAGCTCGATGGCGCGAGCTGGGGGTACAGGTAGAGCCATTCAGTTACCAGGAGCACGGTGCGGCAGGTAGTAGTTATGACACCGGTAAGGAATTCTCTCAGCAGGTGTTTGGCTACCCGGCACCATACCCCGGTGCTCAGTATGGTAATATTCACCTCATTGGTGACACTAAGAAAATGAGCTCTTCCAAAGGTAATCTCATTACGCCTCGCGAAGCGCTGCAAATTATGCCGCCAGAGATTCTACGTTACTTTGTGGTGCGTTCACGTCCCGAGAAGACACTCTATTTTGACTCTGGGCTCGGATTTTATACGCTCGTGAATGAATATAAGGAAGTCATGCGGGCAGTTAGTGCAGGTGAAGCCAGTGACTTTGCCGATGCTTACAAGTTTGCTTCTGACATTGAGTCTGGCGAGCTCTTGTCTACGGCTCCGTTTCAGCAACTGGTGACTGCGTATCAGACAGCACGTGGTGACGAGGATCTGACTGAAGCACTCCTCCGTCGTATGGGCTGGGAGCCAGCAAGTGGTGCCGAGCTTGCTGCACTCCGTCACGAGCTGACCTATGTGAAAAACTGGCTCGAGAACTACGCACCAGAAGATGTGAAGTTTCAGGTGCAGGAGGCTGCTCCGACAGATCTAGAGATTACGGCTGCCGATCGAGCATATCTAGAAGCACTCACTGCAGGACTCCCGGCTGAATGGGAGGGCGAGGCACTTCAGTCTGCAATCTTCCAGACTGCGAAACACCTTGAATTTCCACCACGTGATGCCTTCAAGCTACTTTACCGTCTCTTTATCGCAAAGGATGCTGGGCCGAAGCTCGGACCGTTCCTCGCAACATTAGAACGCGATTTTGTCCGGACTCGCTTACAGGAAGGTGTAAAATAAGCATATGCTAGATCTTAGATACCTCCGAGAAAACCCTGACGAAGTCCGAACGTCTATTCAGCGTCGAGGTCTCAATACCGACTTTGATCGCTGGCTCAAGCTTGATACGCGCCGGTCAGAGCTTATCCCACACGTTGATGAACTCCGAGCTCAACTCAAGATAGAAGGCAAGCCTACGCCTGAGCAGCTCACAG
>CALKUN010000096.1 GCA_937996675.1 uncultured Candidatus Saccharibacteria bacterium | reverse complement strand
AAATACGTTCTCGGAGAGATGGTCGCATGGCGCTATTGTAGCATGAGCGACTTGGACATTTTAGAGATTAAAAGTGCTGTTGCGATTCTTGCGAGCCAGAGTGCGGGCGGTATCTTCCCCGCTCGCATCAAATCCTAGCATACCTATAACCTTCTTATTACCCGTCGCGTCCTCGGCTACCGTCAAGACATAGTAATGCGATGTGGTCTGGTCCGTACTCACTCGCCACATCTGGAAGCTAGATGGATGACCGTTATAAGCCGCCAATGTAGTGTCTGCATACTGAGGCTTACTGAATGTCTCTGCCAAGACCATCTGAGGGTTGTATCGAATCGACGATTGATACGGTGCGAGATTGTTCTGAAGCGCCCCCACGATACTAGGGTCGACGAGCGAGGCCACCCGGTCCTTGTCACCGTTCTTTACAGCCTGTAAGAATTCTTGTCCGACATGCACAGCTGGGTCACTCAATGAGCTACTATTTTGTAGCGGAAGCTGAAAGACAACGATATAAAGCGTGATACCCAATACGATGTAGAGCAACTGGATAGCTATGGCCGCATAGGCCAAACCATGTGCAGCAACCTTCTGACGGGCTGATGACCAGAGATCCCAGCCAGCATAGCCACCACCAAACACTCCGAGCGCCGGGATAAACGACAGGCCAAACGCAATCGTCAGCGCCAAAGATGGGGCCTGATGTACTGGCTCGTCCTCGATCTGAAAGGTCACGTTGACCGGAGAACGATGGGCCGACTTGGTGTCTGGTGAGGGAGAATTCATAAAAAATACCGACCATCGCGAACGATGCTTGCTTTCATTGTAACAAGCTTATGCTTAGAACGAGGGCTACCAGCTTCCGCCGCCGCCTCCGCCTCCCCCGCCTCCAGAGAAACCACCGCCCGATCCGCCCGATGAGGCTGGCGGAGAGAAGTTTGTATTCATGCTCGATGCAAAAGAGCTCGAGATAATGTTTGTAAACCCGACTGCCGTCAGAGCCCGCGAGTCACCTGTATACCAAGTTGTGGCTCGGGAGATATCCATGTCTGCGAAGTGAGCCGCCCACTGCTTCTCGACACCGAGCGCAATTGCGTAGGGCAAGAGCTTGGAGAAATGCTCGGGCGTCTTTTCTGGTGCCTCATGAAAGTTGATACGATCTTTTTCAGCCACATCGAGATAGAGCTTGAAGCCTTCCACCTTGGCCCACTCCTTGTATCCTTCATCTGTAACATTATGAGCAGACCACAGCTTCTGCTTGACGGCGTAATAGCCCTTAGCCTGCAAGCGGTCTTTGATTTCTGCTTGAGCCTTGGTGACCGCAGGTGACATTTCGTGTGGGTTGAGGTCGGCCATCGCAACTTCACTTCGACTACCGAATATAGCGTGAAGCAACTCGGTCTCAAACGTCTCAAGCTTGTCAGCTGTCTCTAGGCGCGTGAAGCGAAAAGTATCACCCGACTGCAAGAATCCAGTCTTCTTCTCGTAGGTAATCTTAAGATGCCCTCGCGTGGCCAGATGAATGATCGTCGCAGTAATCTCTGGTATGCCGGCTGCATCATCCGTCAAAAGGCCGACTTCGCCCGGCAAGAGTCCATCCGGTGGCTCATATTGGGCTACGACAGTCTGGAGCTGTCGGTGGTATTTCTGCTGCTTCTTAAACATCAGGTACTTCACGGTCAAGATAATCGGGACCACTAGCGCCACAATCACTACAAAGATCGATATCACCACACCCATAACGGTACTCGCGGCACTATTGTCGGCAGTGGTCGGGCCCTGTGAAGTCGGCTCGATATACGCGCCAGCATCAAAGCTCCCCTCAGCCGTCACGATATCAAGCGTCATTCCCTGCTGTGCCGACAGACTAGCTAAAGACTCCACCTTAATCACATTGGCGTACGTACTCACACTACAGTTCTTGTCAGTTGAGCCCTGCGCGCCGGTGTAGCAGATGACTTCCTTGACGGTCGTATCCACTGGAAGAGTAACGATTGCTTGAGCCTGCTGGATGGGCACGTCCCACTGGTTGCCTATCACATTGAGGGTGATGTAGTCGCCTGCTGAATCATGTCGCACGAGTGGTGCAAGTGTGTACTTCAGCTCATAGAGTTGCGATCCGACAACTGTCTTATTGGCATCCCCGATCTTGATGCGTTGCATACTGCCAATAGTTGTCAACGCATGCGGTTCAGCCGAACCGGCTCGCTTGACTGACTTCAGATCAAAATCATAGTGGAGATACTTCTTGTCGGGCAGCTGAGTCACTACCGGGATATCACGGTAGATACCATGCTTGGAGGCATCAAAGAAATAGTTGATCGATTCAGTAAAAGAACCGATACCCTCCATGTCGATGTTGATGTCGGTCTTAGCAGATGTGATGCTTTCTGTGGCGGCTTGCGCGCGATGCGCAACAGAAACCAGCCCAAGGATCAGGGTGGCTATCAGTAAGAAGCGACGACCTATTCCCACTTGAAGACTCGAACGGCAATGAAGTATACGATAATACCCCATATTACGAGACCAAGCACGTCACCACGTACTGCCCACAACGAAGCACCTTCAGTCGAGATGCGACGCATACCATCGACAAGATAGGTCAATGGGAAGAAGTCAGTAACGCGCATCAGCCACGGCGGCAAACCATCACGCGCGAAGAATACTCCGGACAAGAAGAGCATCGGGAACTGAATGAGCTGCGCCACCGGAGCCGCCTGTGTCTCATCGCGCGCCCAGCCAGCAATTGCAAAGCCAAAGCCAAGAAAGACAGCTGACCCGAGTAAGACCATCACCATAAGATCGAGAATATTACCAACGAGCTTCACCTGGAAGAGGAAGACACCTAAACCGAGCAAGAGGGCGACCTGGACCATCGACAAGATCACTCGTGTAATCCCCTGCGCAACCACAAAGCTAAACGGGTGTACCGGCGTGGCCTGTAAGCGTCTCAAGGCACCACTGGTCTTATAGCTGATGAATCCAAAAGCAACCGAGAAAATGCCGAGCTGCATGATCGACATAGCCAGAATACCCGGCAAGAAGAAGTCGATGGCATTGAGGTTATTGGTCTTCACACCCTTGGACTCATAGCCAATGATGACAGGAGCCTGCGTGATCCCTTGATTGAACCCAGACACAATCTGAGCTACCACTAGGCTCGTTGGCTGGCCGACTTGAGGCCGAGCCTCATTGAAATAGCTTTGTACGGTCACCGGCTTGAGCTGTCGTGTAGCTGGATCAATCACACCAAAGTCCACTGGCACCACTATCTGAAGGTCGATATTTCCCTTGCCAAGCTTGCTGGCCGCACTCGCCTCGTCACTTTCTTCGATCTTGAAAGCTTCGATATCTTTGAGGCCATCGACAAACTTTTGTGAAATCTCACTCTTGCTATAGTTTGTTAGACCAATCTTGGTGCTCGAGGTATTCGTCTTGAAGAGAAAGCCGAAGATGAGGATAAGTGCCAACGGAATGAACAGGGAGAAGAACATGCCCGAGACATTGCGCACGTACATTTTGATACTCGCCACAGTTAGGCTACGGAGGGCAACCCACTTGCGACGGAAGTCAGATGGAGGTGTCGTGGCCATCAGTCTCTCAACTCCTTTCCGGTCAGATCAATGAAGACATCTTCGAGCGTGGCTGGCTCAACATGCTTACGCGGTTTAAAGCCGCGCTTGAGTAGGGCCTCAATGAGATTCTTAGGGGTATCCAGAGCAATGATCTTACCCTGATCCATGATGGCGATACGATCACACAGATACTCTGCCTCATCCATATAGTGTGTTGTCAGTACGACTGTCTTGCCGGCTGCCTGGATCTGCTTCACGAGATCCCAAAGATTGCGGCGTGCTTGTGGGTCAAGGCCTGTCGTCGGCTCATCAAGGAAGAGCGCTACCGGGTCATTCACAAGTGCTGAAGCAATCGAAAAACGTTGCTTTTGTCCGCCCGACAGTTGCTTTACCTGTGCCTTGGCCTTCTCCTCCAGATCAACTTCTCGCAAGAGTTCATTGGCATCCTTGGTCTCCACATAGAGATCAGAAAAAAGTCGTAAGATTTCGACGAGTGAGAGCTTCTCAAAGAAGCTCGAGCTCTGCAGTTGGATACCAATCATTTCCTTGACCGCATAGGAGTCCTCGGCAACGTTGACGCCATTAATCGTTGCGCTCCCACCATCTATCTGCTTGAGCCCCTCGATCATTTCGAGCGTCGTCGTCTTACCGGC
>CALKUN010000095.1 GCA_937996675.1 uncultured Candidatus Saccharibacteria bacterium | reverse complement strand
GAGCTTACCATTGTTGGCGTAGTGGATAATGGAAGCTCAGCCGAAGTGACTACTTCTGATAAGGTTTTCATCCAAGCCGGGATGACTTCCTATAGCCAAGCAAAAGTAATCACCGACAACAAAGATGCTGTTCCGGCTGTTCGCAAGCAGCTCGAAGCCCTCGGCTTCACGACGACATCGCCAATCGACACACTAGATCAGATCAACCAAGTCTTCACACTCTTGAATCTGCTCCTGGCTGGCTTTGGCGGTATCGGTATGGTTATTGCTGTCCTCGGCATGTTTAACACACTGACCATCTCTCTCTTGGAGCGTACTAAAGAGATTGGATTGCTGGTATCTCTCGGTGCTCGCAAACGTGATATCCGTCGGCTCTTCCTTATTGAGGCACTTGCCTTGTCTCTTATCGGTGCAGTGCTTGGTCTCGTCTTGGCTTGGGTAACAGGTGCGAGTATCAACACATTTCTTGCTACGCTCGCCAAGTCTAAGGGTGTCGAAAATCTTTTCACAATTTTCTACATACCGTTTTGGCTGGTCGCAGCCGTCTTGCTCTTTACGGTGATTATTGGATTGATGGTAGTGACATTCCCGGCGCGACGAGCTTCGCGAGTGAACCCAATTGATGCATTGAGACACGAATAGGCGAAACGTGGTGAAGACGAGCTCTCAACCGGATAAGAAACCACACTTTGCATTTCCAAAGTCCTTTTTTTGGGGCTCCGCCACTAGCTCTCATCAGGTAGAGGGCGGCCAAGATAATAACTGGACGACGTGGGAAAAAGAGCACGCCGGAGAACTATCACGGGGGTCGCAAAAGGCGTTTGATACTCCATCGGTGCATTGGTACAGGATGAAAGATCAGGCACTCGATCCGGCCAACTACATCTCGGGCCAGGCGGTCGATCACTACAATCGGTTTCGTGAAGATTTTGATATTGCTCAAGATCTCAAACACACCATGCATCGATTTTCGCTGGAGTGGAGTCGCATCGAGCCCCAGCCGGGACAGTATGATGAAGCCGCATTGACTCATTATCGGGAAGTTATCCGGGCGTTGCACTCACGCAATATTGAGCCAATGGTGACGCTCTTCCATTTTTCGTTGCCTAAATGGGTTGAGGCACGAGGCGGCTGGACCTCGGCAGAGACCCTCAAGTCTTGGCGCAACTATGTCTCAAAAGTCGTCGATGCCCTTGGAGATGATGTGACATATTGGTGCACAGTGAATGAGCCAGAAGTATTCTCAACCTTCTCGTATGCCTTAGGGTTTTGGCCCCCGCAACAACGTAGTTTTCTAAAAGCCGCACGATCATATGCCTCGCTCCTGCCTCGCGCCCATATCGATGCATACCACATTATTAAGCGACACAATCCCAAGGCACAGGTAGGGGCGGCCAAGAACAATATGTGGTATCAAGCGACCGGACGGTTTGTATCGCCGATCCTCGAGAGACTTGCTGTGTGGTGGGGGAATCATGTCTTCCTCGACAAGATCAAAAAGTATCAAGATTTTGTTGGTATCAATTATTACTTCAAATACAATCTCAAGGGTTTTGGAGGTGAGATTGATCAACAGAATCCCTCTGAAATTGGCTGGGGACTTCACCCGGAAGGACTTGCTGTTATCTTGCAAGATCTACATAAGCGCTACGCCAAGCCGGTGATCGTGACGGAGTGTGGCCTAGCTGACTCAACCGACGAGCTACGCACATGGTATCTCAAAGAAATCTTACGTGCCGTACACCGAGCAATGGAGGCTGGCGTGCAGGTGCAGGGCTTCTTGTACTGGTCGCTCTTGGATAATTTCGAGTGGGACAAGGGCTTCTGGCCGCAGTTTGGCCTTGTATCGGTCGATCGCAAGACGCAGAAGCGTACGATTCGTCCGAGTGCGCGGGAGTATGCCAAGATCATTGCTGCCAATGGTCTCGACTAAATACTGAGTAAAAATGCGAAGTGGTCGCAGCGAGAGAACTCGCTGCGACCACAAGTGGGTCAGGTCAGACCGGGGATGGACGGGTACTTGCCGTGCCGGCGAGCACGCATCAGCAGGATGCCGCCGATGAGCAGGATGCCGGCAAGCGTGAGCGTCAGTGTGCTCATGACGCCGGTGACGGCGAGCTTCTCTTCGGGCGGCTTCGGCTGGTTCTGCGGCGGCGCCACCGCGGCGGCGGTCGTCGTCGTGCTGGCCACCGTGGTGGTGGTGCTCGGCGGTGCCGTCGTCGTGCTCGTGGTCACGACCGTCTGCTTGGCAGTGGTGGTCGTGGCAGGAGCAGTGGTGGACGTCGTGGTCGTGGCCGGTGCAGCCGTAGTCGTCGAGCTCGGCGGAGGCTGTGTGGTCTCCGGCGGGCAGGTCGTCGTGGGCGGTTCGGTCGGCGGCGGAGGGCATGGCTTGTCGCCACCTCCACCACCTCGATTGGCGCCGTAGGCCGTGACGTCTCCTTCGGAGTCGTCCGATTCATCATCGGCGCTGTCCTCGTGATCGGAGTCGTCCCTCGGATGGCACCTCTCGCCGCCACCACCTCGGATGAGGCTGGACGACAGCGTCGAGGCGCCGGCGGAAGTGCCGGAGCTGAACACGCCGGCGATGAAGATGCCGATGACGAGGATGGCGGTCGCCGTTCACGCGGCAACCGCGGTCGTGCCCGCAACAACCGCAACCGCACCAGCCGACGCTTCTGATGGCAAAGTCGAAGCAGCGCCGCCGCCACCGACAGCAGTCCACCCGCCACCACCGCGCCAGCAGCCGTCGCCGCCAGCGCTGCACCCCACGGCCCACGTGGCGCCGGGTCGGCGCCGGGCGCCACCGCCGAGGTCGCGGCGCTCGCCGTCGCCGATCGGATCACGGCGGCCGGTGGCCGGGCGCTGGCGCTGGCCGCCGACGTCCGCGACGAGGAGGCCGTCAGCGCCGCCGTCACCGCGGCCGCCTCGTCGTTGGGC
>CALKUN010000094.1 GCA_937996675.1 uncultured Candidatus Saccharibacteria bacterium | reverse complement strand
ACGCACGGAAGTCTATGGTTTGACTATGCTTATGCTTAAAGTTGAGTTATTACCGTTCCAGCGATAACTGAAGTTCGTACCACCAGAAACGCTTATCTGAGCGGTAGCTGTCCAAGTATTCGGTAGGATACCTAGAAATTGATTTCCACTGCTACCTACAGTATCGATCTCGAATTGACGCAAGGCGCCGGCAGTCGTGGCATAGACCAGGAACAGATTTACGATACTACTTTGTGAAGGAACGGTGTTTCCGTACGTCACCGTCGTTGGTGCGGTTGCAGCGCCCGCGCTAAGCACCTGAAGATCGTTTGCAGCACCCGCTGCATATACATCGCTATAACGATATACGTTGTCGGACTGTACATAGGGAAAGACATTACCTACCGTGTCAGTATAAAAAGTTGTAAGATAAAAATATTTTTCATCTCCATTCTTATATTTGAGACCTAGGTCTGGTCCTGTCGTTGACGCGGTGTACGCAGCGACGCCACCGCTTTCGTAAATATAGACCCAGTATCGAGTATTTGCAACCAGACCACCTGTCAGTGTTGTCGGATTCAAGGGGATGGCGCTGCCGATCGCCTGAAAGACGATCCACTCTCCCGTCGAGCTCAAGACGACGATGCCACCATAGGGCTGCACCGTCATGACGGTATTCGACGTGCAGACGACACGACGACGCAGACCGCCGCCGTAGGTGAGCTGACGGAACGCCTCTACGTCGGTGTTGAGGGGCTCCGCAAATAGCTGTAGTGACAGAGAATTTGCCACCTCGCCGTCGCTGGGGATATCCAGCGACGTTGTGATCGTTGGTGGTGAGGCGGGCACGATGTTGGTCGTCATGCCTAAAGGTGCTGACATTTGACAAGCGACGAGCAAAAGGATAGTTGCGACGATGCTGTGGATCTTGTTCATCTGGATTCTCCTTACAAAGCGATTGTTTATTCGATGTAGCCAAGTTAAAGCGGCGACGTCACTTCGCCGACGACGTCGTAGAAACGACGATCTGAATTGTTCCTGTCGATGTAGGGCGCAAGCATCTTCTCCTTCGTGCAGTCGGGCCAGTAGCTCGTGTCTGCGCTCATGCGGCCGGTGTCGGCATTCGTCGGTGCTACTCGAATAGGCGACAGCTGCCAGATCCTCACCGGGTAGTTCGCGCACTTCGTCTGCGGCGTCTCGATGTTGTAGCCATAGACTGCCGTCGACCAGTAGTTGACGTGCGTGTACGCGATGACACCGCGCTTCTCTGTACACAAGAACCAGATGATGTTGTCGGGGTCGGGGATGCAGTGCTCCTCGCAGTCCGCGTACCATCTCCCCGTCTTGCCCGCGAAGCCGCAGCTCGTCACGACGAGATCGCTGGTGTGCGTTGGACTGTCGAGTGCTGGCGACGATGTAGGCATCGTCACGACGTCGTCGCCGCAATATGTGAGAGACAACAGCATAGCAGCGGCCAAATACTTACATGTGTGCATGTGCTAACTCCTTGATATCACTAACTTCCGTTTGGCTTCGGAGATTCTGATCGGAACGCTTGGTGTGATCTGAAGCTATCTGACCTGGAGCGCGCGGTCAAGCGGGAACTAGCGATCTTCCCATTTGCGTGTCAAGTATTATTGGTACACACTTCGTTTTCATGGAGGTCGGACAATGCAGGCAGCACAACTAACACGCCTCGACGCCCAGTTTCGCACGATGGAGGGCATCGCCTACAGGTCGGCGCACGCCGTGCTCAACGCACAGCACCCGAAGGCGCCGATACTGAGGATGCTGAGGCTAGACAACAGGTGGCGACGAGGCTGCGACGACCTCGCCAGGGCGGGCTGCTACGACGCTAAGGACGCCGACCACGTCGTGCAGATGCTGATCACGGCGTTGCGGCGCCGAAACGGATGGCCGCGAGTATAGAGCTATAGGAGGGCGCCAGATGGCTTGTAAAATAGACGTTCCTCGCGCTCTACGATCTTGGCTGTCGCCTTCGTCGTCGGGCTGTTGCTGGCGTTCTGAGACTTGTGCTGCTTGCGCCACACAATGGTGATATCGTCGTGTGGGCATGTCAGCTCGGAGATGAAGGTCGGGCCTTGTCGTCGTCGCACCCACTGCCAGAAGGCGTCGTGGTCGAAGTCGGGTGCGCCTTTGTAAGACTTGGTATCTTTGTAGGGTGGGTCGGCGTAGACGAGGGCATCGTCGGGCGTTGTGGTGTAGTCGGCGAGGGTGAAGTCGATGCTGAGCCCAGCCAACTTCTGACAGAAGCGTCGAGCCTCTTCGTAAGGTTGGTGTCCCGCGCCGTTCTTCACATCTCGACCGAAGCCGCCCCACCACTGACCTCCGAACGATGCCCCGAAACCGACGAAGCCACGACGAGCTGACGGTGACGTCGTCTTTAGCGTTGCGTACTCAGCCTCGGTGACGTCCGCGAACGGCTCCGTCTCGCCGCGCATCAACGCCTGCCACATCAGGATCAAATCTTCATGGTTGTCAGACGCATGCACACGAAAGTCTACTTTCGCGAGCGCCAGCGTCATAGCGCCGCCGCCGCAGAATGGCTCCCAGATCTCCGTCGTCGTAGGATGAAGTTCTCGAATCTTTTCGGCTAGTTGCCGCGCTATCCTGCTCTTGCCGCCTTGATATTGCATTCGGCGACGCTACCACGATGCTGTCGCCATGTCAAGTCTCAAGGCCACCTACTTCAGGCGCCGCAACCGCCCTGCCCATACCCACACGTCGGGCACGACGTACAGGCGCCGTCACGCCGCATAGCCGCGTGGCAGCGTGGACACTGCGAGGAAGGGGTCTGGGAGGCGCTGGGAGGCGCGATAGCAGCTACTGCCGTACTAGGAGACGTCGGCACGTCTTGCGAGCTGTGGTCGGCTTCCTGCTCACGCTTCTCCAAGAAGCGACGAAGCCACTTCGCCAAGTAGTCGAGCGGCGACGACGCCCAGACGACGCCGTCGGCACCCTCACCTGTGAAGCCGCTCGGTGCGAAGTCAGTGCCCTCCCACTTGTCGAGGAAGTTATGGAAGTCGGCGCCGTGCTGTAGCGCAATCGACGCGGCCTGCAACGTCGAGTCCACGACGAGGTGTGCGTTGCCCTTCGTGTTGGGCGCCAGTCTCATGAAGACCTCGCCGACGGTGTGGGTGCCGGGATAGAAGCCGAGGTGGACGTACCCGTCGACGCCTGCGATGCTGAACTTGTGCCTGTGGGCGGCAGCGTCGACGGGGAGACGTCGGATGGCGCGCCGGTCGCGTTCTGAAGGCCGACGAACGTGTTTGCGGTCGCGACCAGCGCGGCATCGCTGATCACGAAACGAGCGATGTACAGGAAGCCGCCGCGACCAGCAGCGTTGCCGAGGAAGAACTGCGCCGCGGCGCCGCGAAAACCACACGCTGATCCAGCGCCGGCAGCTGACACCGCGCCAAGGCGTGTCAGCGACGTGG
>CALKUN010000093.1 GCA_937996675.1 uncultured Candidatus Saccharibacteria bacterium | reverse complement strand
GGCGGGTAAGAATTTTGGTAGCTACCGGTGCTGTCATTGATTGCTATGTCGTCAAAGTCGACATAGCAATTTGCATTTGCAGTCGCGTTAATGAGCGTCAATTGATTAAGCCCGTTGGCGAAACTTCCTGTCAGAAGGCCTTCAAAAGCGTTATTCACACGCAACTCCACGCTGGTACTCGCAGGGTTTGCAATATCAATCTTTAGATCGATGCGATGCCACGTATTTGTAGCTAACGCACTCGACGATGTAGCCACTCCTCCACCTGCTGTATCGGCGTCAACTATGACTTTATTGGATGTGCTCAACTTGAGTGTCACGAGTTGACTTCCTCCTGTACCAGAAATCGTCGCGATAATGTTACTCGTTGCAGATGGCACACTGTTCACGAATATATAGAGACGAACGAAATACGTACGATACTCAGCCGAGGCTAAGAACTTGCGACTAGCAGTCGGTGTGAAGCCAAGTACAGCAAAGTTCGTGACTTCAGAGCGCAATGCTTTACCCCCTCTGCGACCAGTCACCAATGAGATTGATGCGCCGTCATTGAAGAGTACCGTGTCGAGCTCTACACCCCAATCCAAAGAGTTTAGCTCAAACCCCATCGTAAGCAACCGAGCCATCTAAACGTACGTGATACTTCCTACCGAACTATAGACTTCCCATTCGGTGTTAGTGGTTATACACACAAGTGTGATGCAGTCTCGACGATGGGTTGAGGCCAGGTATCCGCCCGTGCCAGACGTTGTAGTAGCCGACCCAAAGTAAATACTCTGACCACTGTTCTGCGCGAGCTTCCACCCACCAGCACCCTGTCCGGCTATTGCCACCGTTTTGCCTACAGTCGCTGCTGCCGGCAGCGTCACCGTAACGAGCCCAGCATTATTCGCAATGTAGCCATTGTCTACGGCAGCAGACTGAGATGTGCCCATAACGGTATTCCATGTCATCCCACCTCCACCTGATCCAAGAGTCTCAATCTTGTCATAGACTGCATTCTTGGTGGCCGGCTCAGCGCTCCCATCCCATCCTGCACCATAGGCGACATCAGGAATAATTGGGGCACTTGAGAAGGTCTTCACACCCGCAATCGTCTCCGTACCGGTCTTATGAACGGTATCGCTATCGGCTGCCTTGGCGTTGAGCTGCGTCTGGATACCGCTCGTGACGCCGGTGGTGTAATTGATCTCGGTTGCGCTAGCCGAAATGCCGGCGATGGTTGAGAGGGCCTGCGTACCAGTGTGGTTTGTACGATTGAGGAGGTATGCGTCTGTCTGGTTTGCTGTCGCTGCTGTCGCAATTCCAGACAGCTTTGTCTTCTCAGTAGCCGAATACTGCTTGTAGGTAGGGCCATCGAGTATTTCATCCTGAGTCAGTACGACATCTCCCGACAATGTGTTGACGGTCGTGACTCCGCCGCCACCTACTCCGGCAGCCAGCTCATCAAGTGCATCCTGAACATTTGTAGAGGTCAGCGTGGTAGGCGTGTAGCCCACAAGCCGAGCTCGCGATTCGGTGATATTAGTTACACCGGATAGTGTTGTCAGACCGCTAAAGACGGGGAAATTCCCGCCATTGTATGAAGCGGTGGCACTATCCTGAAACAATGTATCAATCGTCCCGGTTAATGAAGCACTATCAACCGTTATACTGCCTGACATAGCAAGAATACCTACCTGTGACGTAGTGCCGCTGAAGTTTGCAATCACACCCGGGCTTGTCGATATACTTACATAATTGCGCAACATGATGTATACACTTGCATCTGTAAATTCAAACATCGGCGCACTGCCGTTGTTAACGAGCGAAGCTCCATCGAGGTCAAGTGTGAAGTAGCTACCAGCCGTCATAATCTCCGAGTTTGACTGGCCAGCCACATAGATCGACTTGAGCTTACCCGTCCAAGAGGATGTAAACTGGCATCCATCAGCCAACGTGACTGGAGACATCAGCCACAGCGGAGTCCCGGAAGTCAGTATGGTGTCTCCTAAATCCCATGTACCAGCTGGGATCGTATCACCAGCTGGATCAGTAAATGAGATAACCTTCTGACCGCCAATAGCATTCAGGGCCGTGACGAGATCAGACCATGTGTTATAGATATTCCCACTCTGGGAACCACCAGAATTATATTCGAAGACTGTTACCCCTGGATCGGCCCACTTAAGACCGGTGGTTTGACTTGAGTCTGCCGTGAGCACTTGGCCGTTGGTACCTACTGCCAAGCGTGCATTCACACTGGAGAAGGTATAGACATCACCCTTGGTCGTCAGCGGGGAGCTGGCTGCTGGCGCTGCCCATGTCGGTATAGGGCCGACTCCTCCACTCGTAAGCACATCGCCCGAGCTGCCCACGGGCAGACGTGTGAATACTCCGGATGAATTGCGATAGTACATATCCCCCGTCGCGCCCGAGCTGTCATCATAAGCGGCGATCGTTTTGCGGGTGGTACTGGTAGTCTGCGTGAAGTATAGCTTGTCAGTCAGGAACTCGATCGCGCCTGCTTCCGGCGTTGTCATGAGTGAGCCAGAGGCGAACTTTAACGGAGCAGTACCCGCACTGGTCGTCCCCGCCTGAACGGTAATCTTCTTATGTCCACCATTGCCAGCGCTATCAGTCCCGGTATCTACGTGTTCCTTAGTGATGTATTGGTTGAGAATGTCACCCCACTCACCATCATCCCCATCTACGAGCGGCAGTCTCTGCGGTATCGGCATAGCTAGACCTCACCCTTATCGAGAGACATGACAAATCCAGCTAACGCGTAGCTGCGCTCAAAGACTGCACGAGTCTGAGGTCTAAAACCAAGCTGCCTCATCTGTCACTCACCTCTCATTTTGTCCCCATAATTGTACCATAAGGGGTATGATCGTCTCGATAGAAAAATGACACTTTTGAGCTGCCTGACCGTTCATTGACGAATATACACATTCGGTGTTACAATATACTATAAAGTTAACTCGGCTTGCGCATCGGTTGTAGCCCCCACACAGGGCTCTTTTTATGCTCCAGCTATAATCAGGAAATCATCCCATGCACGAAGCTAAAAACATTCGCAATATCGCCATCGTGGCTCACGTCGACCACGGCAAAACGACCCTCGTAGATGGACTCCTCAAACAGTCCAAGGTCTTCCGTGATAACCAAGCCGAAATGGCTCAGACCACCATCATGGACTCTGGCGACCTCGAGCGAGAGCGAGGTATCACCATTACCGCCAAGACCACTGCGATTGAGCACGACGGTTACAAGATCAACATTATTGACACCCCTGGTCACGCCGACTTCTCAGGTGAAGTCGAGCGTACCCTCTCGATGGCAGACGGTATTATATTGGTGGTCGATGCGCAAGAAGGCCCGATGCCGCAGACGAAGTTCGTCCTCACACGTGCCCTCAGTCTCGGACTTACACCAGTCGTCGTCATCAACAAGATCGACAAAGACGGCGCTCGCGTGAAAGAAGTCGAAGACGAAGTCGGAAACCTCTTCCTCGACCTCGCGATCCGTGACGACCAGCTCGAATACCCGGTCTATTATGCTATCGGCCGTGAAGGCAAGGCTTGGGATGCCATGCCAGCCGATGCTACAGCCGATGGTGACCTCTCATGCATCTTTGACGCCATCATCAATAAGATCCCAGCCCCAGACGTCGACCCAGATGCGCCATTCCAGATGCTCGTGACCTCCCTTGCCTGGGACGCCTACCAAGGTAAGTACTCCATTGGGCGCATCCAGCGCGGTAAGATCTCAGCCGGCACCACCATTGCTCGTATCGCTACTGACGGCACCGTCACTCCTGTCAAAGTCGACAAGATTTTCGTCTCCCAAGGCCTCGACCGCGTCGAAGTACCAGCTGTCAGCGCTGGTGAAATCGCCCAGCTGACCGGTATCGAAGGGTCAAACATCGGTGAGACCCTGGCCGCCAGCGACACTCCGGAAGCCCTCCCTGTCATGGAGATCGAAGCTCCTACTCTCCAGATCTCACTCAGCCCGAACACCTCACCATTCAACGGTAAGGAAGGTAAGTACACCACCTCTCGTCAAATCGCAGCTCGTCTCAAGAAAGAACTCGAGACCAACGTCAGTCTCCGCGTTGAAGACAAGAATACCAGCTTCCTCATCTCTGGACGTGGTGAGCTCCACCTCTCAGTGCTTATCGAGACCCTTCGTCGTGAAGGCTTTGAGTTTGAAGTTGGCAAGCCTACTGTCGTCTACAAGGAAGAAGATGGTAAGAAGCTCGAGCCAATCGAAGAGCTCATGGTCGAAGTGCCAGAAGAATTCACCGGCGCTATCTCTCGTGAACTCGGCCAACGCCGTGGCGAGATGAAGAGCATGGAAGCTACATCGAAGGGAGTGACCCAGATGATCTTCCACATCCCGACCCGTAACCTCCTCGGACTCCGCAACATTCTCCTGACCGCCACCAAGGGTACGGTCATCATGAACAGTACCCTCGTCGGTTACGAGCCAGCCGGTCCAGCCCTCCAGCAGCTCCGTAATGGTGTACTCATCTCAGCCGAGACCGGCAATGCGGTCATCTATAGCCTCAAGACCGTCGAAGAGCGTGGCACCGCTTTCATCGGACCAGGCACCAAGGTCTACGAGGGTATGATCATCGGCCTCAACCGACGTAGTGATGACATGGAGATCAACGTCTGTAAGGAAAAGAAACTGACCAACGTCCGTGCTTCATCCACCGACATGACCACCCAGCTCACGCCATTTACCGATCTCTCACTCGAAGAAGCTCTCGACTTTATCGAAGATGACGAGCTCCTGGAAGTTACTCCTGAGAGTCTGCGCATGCGCAAAAAAGGCCTCACTGCTAACGATCGCAAGAAGCGTACCAAGTAATCTCCTGAAATACTGCCTCTAACCTCAAAAACCACCTATAAACGGTGGTTTTTTGGTATCTCCAGACAGCTCAATTATATTGACTTTTTATGTTTTTTATGCTAATATATAGATATTCCGAATCTCGACTGGAGAACCTAGAAATGAACGACAAGACCCTGGCCACCAAGCCCAACGGCATGTTTCGACGTGCCCTTAACCTCCTCCTCGGTATGGAGATGTGGGAGCTCGGGCTCCTCGCACTTTCCCCCTTCACCATGGCGCTGGGCATCATGGCAGCCTGGGGAGGGCACTACCGATGGCATGAGCTGACCTACCCGGTCCAGACCTACCGCATCGGCGTCGCTCTCATCGTCATCATGACGATCGGCCTACTCATCGTGCTCGCGTACGAACTGCAGGTGCGGAGTCTCAACAAAATGTTGCAGGCCAAGGCCTAGCACATGCCCCTTCACGAGAGGTCAATCTCGTCCCCCTCTGTCACTTCTGTGGCCGGGGGGTATCTTTTTACTAAAATGTATTCCACTCGACTCTCGCAATATTTCGCGAAAGTCGAGTGGACGGATGGGGACTCATCTGCTATCGAAACGAGAATTTCTTCTCGGCGAGTGCCCTGCGCACGTCCCGGAAGAGAGCATCGGACAGGC
>CALKUN010000092.1 GCA_937996675.1 uncultured Candidatus Saccharibacteria bacterium | reverse complement strand
AACCAACCGAGTACGGCACTTTACCATCACGCTCGACCTCACCGTACACAGCTCATCTTTCGAGGCTTGGCACCGACGACCTAGCCTCGACAACGACTCACTCCGAGTCGTTTTTTCATGCTCCATAAGCTAGAATGTAGCCATGGCAAAAGCACAACTACCAGGCGGCACCGTACATGAAATACCCGCCGATCTGAACGAGGCCCTCTCTTCGGCCCCCGCGGCAGTAACGGCGTGGGAGAGTCTCACTCCGCTCGCACGCAACGAGTGGATTTGCTGGAATACCTCAGTAAAACAAGAAGCCACCCGAGACAACCACATTAAGCGAACGGTCGTCGAGCTGCAGGAAGGCAAGCGGCGCCCTTGCTGCTGGATGGGCTGCCTTCACCGAACCGACAAGGCTATTAGTCCGTCGATCCAAGGCATTCTCGATAAACGAGCTGGAATTAAGAAATAGATTACTACTCGGTCGTGAGCCGTTCAGTATCAGGTGACTCCGGAAATATTCCCGCAAATTTGAAAGCTCCATCATGGTGTTCGAGTATACAATACTGACCGTTTTTGAAAGACCCACCCGGCAATTGGGTTTCGGTGAAATATCCAAGTCCAATCAAGAGTAATCGAGCTGGTCCGGAGTGAGTGACAATCAGAACCGTCTTACCTTGATTGTCCCGAATGATCTCATAGACCGCTTCTATAACGCGTCTATAGACATCAGCATCACTTTCAAGCTCAGGGGCGTATTTGTATTGCCACCGCTTAGCCTTACTTAACGCCTGATACTCTTTGTCCTTGATTCTTCGCAGTTGCGCATAAAGCTCTGCTGGCTTACCCTCGAGCGGCCCAAAATACCGCTCTCTCATTGCCTTCGTCTCTGTGATAGGAAGACTCTTGCTGCCCAATACAATGGTTGCTGTGCGTACGCATCTCGTGAGATCAGAGCTATAGACTGCATCAAAATCGACACCCGATAATTCATCGCGTAGCCGTTCGACTTGTGCTAATCCCTTTTTCGTTAGCGGACTATCTAGCTGACCCATAGTTATATGGTCAGCATTCATGGTGGTCTCACCGTGACGAGCGATATAGAGTGTTGTCTTGCTACCCACTATCTACTTGCCCTTAGGGAGTCCACGAGCTTCTCCGGAGTCTCCGCAATACCTTCGAACAAGATTGAGCGTAGAGGATCGTCGTCGGCTTCGATAGTAAAGACTCGCTTCTCTTTTGCAACAGCATAGCCAATCTCAATATTTACACTTGCGCCAATATATCCGCCCTTATTGAACACAAGAACTGCGTCTGATTCATCGATAGCTCGGAAGTGATCATCAACAAGCTTTTGAATAATAAGTCGTCGGCCGGCTTCACTCATCTCCTTCCAAGCCTCGGTGCCTGCAACACGCTCTGGACAATGGACGTCTAGACCACATTCCTTCAAGACGTTCGCGCAACGAAGTGCAGATTCTGAGTGTCTATTCGATCTACAGATGACAATCTTCATATTCTTATCATAGCAAAGCTAGCCAGTGTGACCCGAGATATCTCCTCGTTACTCTGCCGAATCCTTCATTACCTTCAAGCTCGCTCGTGTGAGTTTCTTGATAAGACCAGTGGGCACCACTGCATCCTGAGGGAAGCTTAGAATCGCCTTTGTTCTCGCATATTCCTTCAGCTCTGCTTCGTGATCCTGAATTACCGGAGGACGGACGTGCAGTCGGATATATGGTGGTTTGTAGCTAAACCACACAAACATACCATTGTAGTTATACCCCTGGTAGCAGTATCCCGGCATATCAAAATAGCTAACTGTCTCAATAGCGTCAGGCACTACTTCGCGTATCGCTGATCTCACATGCTCAAGCTTGGCCTGTACATCCTTGGGGCACCGAGCTATATATTCACCTACACCGCCAGCAACAACCGACCGCGCACTATCATTGTTTATCATGGCACTATCATAACAAAAGACCCGTCGCTGAGTCTTTTGTCTTTTCTACAATTGCCGGCTCCCCCTCCAGGGTTCAATCAGAAACGTATCTTTGGAGGTCGTAGCGGATGGGAACTACTGCGATCAGTTTTGGGCAAGCTATACACTATGTACGTCGAGAATCTTTTCAATAATCTTTGAAGTTGAGTTAACATTCTTCTTTTTGCTTACTATGACTAGGCGAGCTCCAAGAGATTCAATCTCAGCTCGTTGCATGAGCCACTGCGGTTCGACTGTCGCGAATACGTCAGGCAATAACGCCTTCATGAGTCGTAAGGTTGGTCTCTCACCACCCGGTGGAGCATATGGAGCGACCGCAATATAATCAACACTCCTGAGCTCATTGAGGAGTCTGGCTCTCTCATTCTGTTTTATGATTGGTCGTGTTGGCCCTTTTCTTTCACGGATCCGTCTATCACCGGCAAGGGCGATCACCAGTATGTCTCCTCTCGCTTTCTGCTGATTCAAAAAGTGAATATGCCCTGAGTGGATTAGGTCAAAACACCCACCCGCAAAGATAATCCGTTTGTCTGGATGTTGCTCTCTAATCGAAGCGATATTCTTCCAGTGAATAATCATTTGTCATAGTTATACTTGATTTTGATTTGTTTTAATAGCCAGGTCGACAATTTTGTTATTTACCACCTTTGTTATTTACCACCGATGTAGGCCTTATAAATAGACATGCAACAAAAAGACCCATCACTGGGTCTTTTTGTCTCTTCTATAATTGCTGACTCCAGGTAGTGATGGATGTTAGAACACAACGGCTATTTGTTAACTGACTCTCTTCAATCCTTCTCCGTGTATCGACTTAGCTAGAAATACAAAATCATAGCCCGACTGTGCAGCATACTTCATAAATTCTTTTGGTCTTTTCGGGGGTTCATATATGTCAGCGGACTTTACTGGACTAGAATTCTTCCAAACCTGAGGGTTGGCTACTGGCATTAATTCATATTTCTCATCAGGATTCCAAGTCCATCCATACTCTTTTATCTGTACATACACTTCGTCAAGCTCACTTACAAAGTCTTCGGCATATAGACAATAGCGGTCATCATCTACATTAAATATCCATATAAAGCTATCAGGTGTTAGGGCTTCATATTTGTGCAACGTAAACACACCTGGCATCACGCCAAACTGCTGCAGGGTCTTAAAAAGCAACTCGTTAGAGTCTCCGTTCCATCCTCTTAGCATCTTCATGCTTTGAGTATAACAAAAGACCCGTTTTCAGGGTCTCAAGTAAGCATAAGCAAAATGGCTCCCCCTACATAACTCAATAAGGAACCTATCCTTGGAGGTTGAAGTTGATAATCATTACCTCGTTGGACTCACCAAGCGCATTGAGATGAGGACTAATGTGATGCTGGCCTGATACGTTTAGTCAGAATCAGATAGATTGATCCGTTATATACCACCGAATAGATAGGCAATAGTAGCAGAACGAGACTCATTCCCCCCACCGAAACCACAGTGAATGCTGCCGCAATTGTACCCAATAAGAACGAGAGCTTCGTTTCTGTTTGAGGTTGGAGCCACGCCTTTCTGTATGTTGGTATCGCAGCAATAGTTGCTACTACCAAATTCGCCAACACAGAAGCAATTGGCGCTTGAAGTATCTGCCATAATCCCACTCCGACAAGCGAGCCGATCAGGATCATGACGTCGAGCTTGGTCGTGCCGCCAACACCATATTTAAGTGACAGTGAGAAAATTATCAAGGTCGAGAGAGTGAATGCGATTACTAACCATATTGAACTGGTTGCTCCTGCTGCCAGCTGATTGCCTAGAAAAATAATATTCAGGAGGAAGAATATCCCCCATGTCACACGATGAGGCTTTGTCGTCTTCTTAAGGATGTCTCGAATGTAGGGAATATTAGAGATAAGGGCCAATAGCCCACCTAGAATGCCAAGTATAGTGTACATAGTTTCATCTTAACAAAATCCTTATTCAATCTGGTCTATAATGCTTATATGAAGACAAAGCCTATTGAGAAGTTTGCAGCTTACGGCGGAATCGTAGCAGTGTGCTTCGAATGGCTAGCAGTGCTTTCTTTCTATATTCGCAAACCATCAGACTTCGATGGTAGCCATCCACTGAGCTACTTCGCCACCTTACCTCAGACAAAACTCATCTTCACTCTCTGCTATCTAGTCGCAGCTCTTAGCTTCTGGATATTCGCCCGCTATCATCTCAGTAAGCATTATCAAACCCCCACAAAAGTCTTTGCACTCGCCATGATCGGCTTTGCAGCAGTTGCTATTCTTCCATACAATCCCGATAGCTCAGTAAGCTATGCCCTGCATGCGTTTGCCGCCTTTACCTTCTCTGCTAGCTTTATTGGTGCGATCTTTATCATGACGAAACGCAATGACGATAAGGTATTGAAAAGAGTATCGCTTCCTATAGTCCTTGTTAGTGGAGTACTTACAATACTGATCGTTGCTTACAAGGATCTACCACTTATTCTAGTCTTTGAAGTTATTGCAGGACTGGCTTGTCAGGTATGGACGCTTTGGATTAACTATCTGACGCTACGTTCAGCTAAGTAAGGACCACTTATGAGCTTGGGTTCGGTCTTAATTAGAATGTAGTTCGCTCTCGAGCGAAAGGATATATTGTTCTGCTTTAGATTCATCCCATATTCCACCGCACCCTTGCAGTAATT
>CALKUN010000091.1 GCA_937996675.1 uncultured Candidatus Saccharibacteria bacterium | reverse complement strand
GCCTGTTTCCGATCGACGAGGCTAGCCCCGGAAACGTGAGGTGCTGCCCCGTGTCCTGACTCGGCGCGAAGCGGCTGAACCTCGACGCATACGCCGACTCCAGCTCCTCGCGTCGCGCCTGCGAGGTCTGCCCCGACTTGCCGACGGCGCCAGATGCGACCCAGCTCTCGAACCGCTGGCGAACCTCCTGCGCTCGGATCTGCGCCTCGGCAGTCGCCCCGTAGTTACGCCTCGGTCTGCCGCCCTCGCGAGCGGGCGCGTCTTCTACGACGGGCAGGCGACAGTTTACGGCAGCCTCCAGGATCTCGATTCCCGTCACCCTGTCGGTGCGCAGCGCGTCCTGCTCGGCTAGCCGCGGGTTCGTCACCGACAGCAGCGTGCTGCCCGAGACGCGCTCCAGCCCGATGCCCCAGCTCTCGCCGGGGTATAGCGAGTAGAGCCAGTCTTCGGTGACGCGCTGCGGGATCCAGTCCGAGCCCAGGCCGGCGCCGATGTCTGACAGATCTACCCGGTGAGGCAGGACCGCGCGCAGCGCCTCTGCGTTCGCGGCGTACCCGGACCCGGCAGCAGTCGCCGTCGCGAGTTTAGACCGGACGTCGCCGGACAGGTAGCGGGTTGCCAGCACCAGCACCGCGTCCTCTGACAGGTGCGAGACGCAGCCCGGAGGCACGCGGTAGCAGAGACCGTCAGCTAGTAGCGCTTGCTCTGTGTCTGCACGGGAGAGCCCTACAATCGCACTTATGCCGTCGAGGTCGACTCGGCCGGTCAAGTCGAGGTACTCGGCGAGCGCCTCTGCTGAAGTACAGAACACCAGGCCAGATCCTCGTATCGCAAGCGGCGTCCCCGTCAGCAGCTCGGACGGCCTCCCCCTGTCGTTTTCCAGGCTCTCCAGAAAAAGCACTTCGGGTCGATCCGCGAGAGGGGTAGACACGAGAGCACCGGCAGGCTGGCCGCGCCTAGGTAGGTGCAGCGCTGCGCGCAGCGAGCCCCAGCGCTCCGTGAAGGCGCGATACGCTGCTAGGGCTGCCTCCCGCTCTACCTCGCAGGGTCCGCGCTCCTGAGCGCGTAGAAGTGCTTTAGCTGCGGTGTGGACGGAGAGTGCTGCTAGCTCTATCTCGCTGAGCGTGGGCGCGCTGGGTGCGCCGGTTGGGTGCGTACCGTTTAGCACCGGCGCAGCGGAGACGGTAGGTGCGACAGGCTCAGCCAGACGCCACGCGCCGTCTCGAGGATCAGCGGTGCGTCGGCGGTCTTCCTGGTCCAGTCCGGCATGCAGCGCCTGAACAGCGTGCTTGGCCGCACGTTCGACAATGTGGTGATCGATTCGATGATGAGCATCGATCCGATCTACCAGTCGCTGCTGCAGGC
>CALKUN010000090.1 GCA_937996675.1 uncultured Candidatus Saccharibacteria bacterium | reverse complement strand
CGCGCGCGAAATATTCTCTTTTATCACTTCCCGTTCGTCTCGAGCCGTTGCATCATCTACCTCTTGCGGCGGTAGCTGCACTATCATCGGCACCATCTTGAGACTACGTTCAATGTCCTTAGCTCGACTGAATCTAGCACGTACAACAAAAGCAATAATGGTAGCCACCACTCCGACAAATACAAAAAGGATTACTAAAAGGAGGATTTGAAAATCACTCATTGTCTCACCTAACTCTTGTCTTGTGGTTTACGCACATCTAGTCCAAACCGCTGCTTCAAGTAGTCTTGATTGAGGGCTTCTGCTGCGACCTCCTGGGCATGCGGATCGTACTTATTCTTATCAATAATCTGCTCGGCTTTTTCTACCCATGCCTTTTCAATCACATCACCATCGCCTGCCAAGAGGGGAGTGGCCAATACGCCAGCATCTGGTGGCTGTGTCGCAGGAGCTTGATTCATCATCTCCTGAAAAGCTTCTGGAACATTGTGCGACGCCTGCAGGGGAGAGGGTGCAGCAGTGGCACTGGCTGCTGGATCTGGTGATATCGGGTTAGGCTGTGGCGTCTGAGGATTCATACTGGTTATGATTATAGCCGATTTCCCATCTGGTGTTTAGTGCACCCAAACAGTCGTCCCTATTTCTGACCAGTTATATATAAAGGCAGCCGTTGCATCGGGCATATTCACGCAACCATGACTGCCACCGTAGTAGTAGTCACTCCCACCAAAGCTCGATCGCCAACTGGCATCATGCAAACCAAAGCCGAGATAGAAAGGCATCCAGTACTTCACGAACACATTGTAGTTGTATCCATACGACGCCCCATTGAGGTAGGTATTGGTTGCCTTGTAGTAAATGGCGAATGTGCCAGTTGCAGTAGCGAGCCCGGCACCCGTCGCCCCACTTGTGATTGGGCTAGAATGCACCACTTGCCCGTTCTCATACGCCCACAGGTACTGTCGGCTCAAATTTATTTCGATGTACTTGCCATCACCCAAGCTGCGCGTTTGAGTCGTTTCGGTCTTGAAAGGCACCTCAGAGGTAACAACCTGAATAGTTGAATCTTTGCCTGCCCGAACGGCCGCTAAGAGGGAAGTAGCAGCTGCCTCCTGGTCCATTGCAATACCAACTACGCCCTCTTTATCTACGGTAGTCTTACCGCTTGCAACGGTTACCTTCTTATTCACAGGCTTGCGGTTGATCTCGTTGGCAACAGATTGGATATAGCCCCTCACCTGCTGTTCATCTATATTCACATTTAACGACGATGCGTTAAGGGCTCGATCAGGCTCTACTTTTACCCAATATCCAATGTTTACTGGTGTGGGGGTGAATGTTTTACCCTGATAAGACAGAGAGAATGTATGACGCAAGAGATCGGCCACCTTGTCCTCAGCGGCCTGAGTCTGTCCGGCGCGTATGTCTGCCTTCACCTCTTTAGTATCCAGCACAAAGGTTGCGTCTACGGCGTCAGCCAAAGAGTCATTCAATACTTGAGTGACCTCTTGGCGATCTACCTGTAGACCAGATTGATCCGGACTCACGACAAGCTTGCCCTCTTTTACACTGACACCAGCATTCTGAGGCGCTTTCCCAATCGATGAAACTACTTGATTTGTAAATTTCTGCAGCTGAGCATAGTCCAAACTATAACTATAACGGATCTGACCCTGCCCATTGGCTATAAATAAGCCAAGAAGCGGTAGCCCCTCCTGTCTACCGACCTGATAAGCGAGGCGCAACGTGGCGTCTATATCATAGTCAGCTCCGAGCTCAGTATTCGTCGTTTCAAATACCCTATCACCAACCTTGACCGCGTACTTTCGTTCGAGTGGCTTTTCGTGCAGCTTAGAATAGGCTTGCTTATACGACAGACCGGACAGGTCTGTCCCAGCTACCGACACTCCGGGGTAGATTACCCCTTCATACCGAGCTGCAATCAGGCCGTTCATTAAGAGAATCGCGAAGAGGGGAGCTACCAGAACAAATAGTACTCGAGAAGCACGAGATGGCTTATGACCTGATTTCGAGAGCCAAGCTGGCAAAGCAAACCGATGTTGATGTGTCTGTTTCATTTTTTCCAAGCTACTTGTAGTTAATCCTTCAAGAAACTTATGCTTATAACTACGCTAAGAATACCACGCTACTTCGAAAAACACTATGTAGAAAATTCATCCGGATACTCTATCGAGATGTCAGCTGAGCTTCGGGGAGGTCTTGCGCAAGTGATGCACTCAGGTCGGATACAATCCTCTCAATATGATCGCCTGAAGGCCTCGCCCCACAATCGAGCAATACTCGCAGGGTGACTACCTTGCGCTGTGTCGCCAATAAAGACTCGTCTTGATACGTATCAATATATTCAACTGACCATACTTCAGGCCGGCTATCAAAATACTGTGCTATCGACTGATACCACACATCAGCAGCTAGCTCATAAGAGATGTCGCGGACAACTAGCTGATATGCAGGCAAAGCAGGCAATTGGGCAGGCCTTCGAGCCGACAACCAGCTGCGAAGATCGATTTCGCACCAAGCTAAACTCATTTTTAGCCCCAAGCTTTCGGCAGTGCCTGTAGAAAGCTGCCCGATCACGCCAATCTCCTCACCGTCCACCAAGATCTGTGCAGAACGTTGCTTTACAAGAGTAGAGACTTTGGCATCTGGCACCAATTCGTACTTGATATTCTCGCTCTTCATCAGGTACTGCAGGGCTGATTGAACCTGGGCAAGACTCTTTTCGCCTCGGGCGCTCAACCCTATCTGCCATTTCTCTAATGGTAATTGAGTCAAACCTTGTGACAAGAACACAGTCGATATCTCAAAGCAGAGAACACTCGGTCGTACTGCACTCGACTGCTGCGACCAAAGATGCGCGTGGCTCGGCATGAGTGAGGCCCGCACATAAGCTTGTTCGGGGGAACGAGGGTTTGAGATCGGCAAGAAGTTTGACTCAGGAATGCCACTGGCCTGGACGGCTTCAGCCGAGACAAAACTATATGTCATGACTTCAGTCATGCCAGCAGAACTCAAGCGTCGACGCAGGCGCATACTATCTGCCAATGTGCCCTCCGATTCAGCCATAGCTGGGATATCAGGCAAAGTATTAGCTATCTTGTCGTACCCGACTAACTTACCAACCTCTTCGATGAGGTCAGCTTCCATTCGTATATCTGGACGCCACCACGGCACATCAATCGCATAGGTATGATTGAAGTTTTCTACATACCGCCGTGCCCCCAAATAGTCAGGTGCCTCCGTAAAACGTTCGACAGGCGCGATCGACACTCCCTGATCCGTGCCCTGGGCCCAGCTCTCGTCGGCATGAGCCAGTCCTCGTGCCTGAATCACTTGGCCGTTCCCGATATATACAGCACAGTGTCCGACCTCCATAGCTTCATCAAGAACAACTTTCTTCTTCTCTCCGTTCGGAGTCGTCGTATAGTAGTGGTCCACCTTGGAGTGGATAATAACACCGCGTATGAAGAGGGCATCACCCGGCTTAAGCTCATTCGTCTCCACCGAACGACCATGATGAAACTGTCCCAAAGCCGTATGACCAACAAAAACGCCTATCTTTGAGTACACTCGATCTATCAAATAAGAGCAATCAAAAGCTGTCTCGCCATCCTGGCGCCAGTTTGCACCCCATTTATATGGCTTTCCAAGATGTGACTGAAACTCTTTGGCAATCGAGAATTTCTCAACTCCAAAGCCCATTTGACGTAGCCCCTTAACAGCCGATGGCTCATCTACTGTATGCCCAAGGATTTTCTCAGCATGACGCAATCGCAAACCTAAAAATTGTTGCCACGGCCAAGCGTACAGCTGATCCGATGGTTGTCCAACAATTTCACCTTCACAAATCTCTTTGAGCAGATCGAGCATGCGACTCACAGCGCGAGGAGCAGAGGGGAGCGGGATACCACGCTCAAACCTCGTTGAAGCCTCTGTTCTCAGTCCATGCCGTAAGGCTGTTCGGCGTACGATCGTTTTATCCCATATGGCGGCCTCAATAATAACCTCCGTCGTCGTAGATTCAACCTGACAACGAGCCGAGCCCATAATCCCAGCCAAGCCAACTGGTCCAGTCGAGTCAGAAACAACCAAGTCCTGAGAGGTGAGTGTACGCTCCACGCCATCCAGAGTCGTGAGCATTTCTCCTTCCTCGGAAAATCTCACTGAAAGGGGAGTGGAAAGGGTACTGGCATCATATGCGTGCGTTGGCTGACCAAGCTCCAACATCACATAGTTCGTGATGTCTACTACCGGTGTATGTGTAGCTATGCCGTTCAGGGCCAAGTTATCCACAAGCCAAGCTGGACTTTTTACATCATTCTTTACACGTACATGGGCCGAAACAAACCGAGGATTCTCCGCCCTACTCTTGACATCTACCCTTTCTGTTTCGGAGTATTCGTACTGCCCCACCTCTACTGGCAGGAAGTTTGAGGCATCATCATAAACGGCAAGTTCGCGCGCTATCCCCTCCCCGCTCAAATAATCCCACCGGTTTGCAGGGGTCTTTATGTCCAGGACATCGCCAGAAACAAGTATGTCGCACAATGATGTCCCAAGCGAGTGGGTAGTACCTTCATAGTTCCAGAGCCCACTGTGGTCATTAGATAGACCCAACTCCTTACCACTCGCCAACATCCCTTCACTCGACTGCCCTCGAATGACTGCCTTCTCGATGACACTGCCATCTGGGAGCGTGCTGCCTGGCTGGACATAGGCCACCCGCTGGCCGATAGCTAAGTTTGGAGCACCGCACACTAGATCGTATTTATGTTTACCTACACTCACCGTAACGAGCTGTAGCCGGTCCGCTTCTGGGTGCGGGAAAATATCCATTATCTTTGCGAGAACAATCTTTGAGTCGAGCGGCTTCGAGTAAATTACTTGTTCTAATTCGATTTCTGTCCGCTCGATCAGCATAGCGAGCTGAGCCGTCGTTCGAGGCTTCTTAAAGAAGCGATTGAGAGTTGCGACAGCTATTTTCATGCCTGTGTACTCGCTAAAAGGTTGGGTCGCCAGAGCACACGAATATCCTCTAGGCCATACCGAATTACGGTGAGCCTATCTGGGCCGAACCCAAAAGCAAAACCGCTAAAGCGTGATGGGTCGACACCACCTCGTCTCAAGACGTCAGGATGCACCATGCCGGCCCCGCAAATCTCTAGCCACGCATCACGATACCAAACATCCACCTCAAACGATGGCTCAGTGTACGGGAAATAGCTCGGACGAAGTCGTATCTTTGTCTCAATGCCGAATAACGATTGCATGACATGCAGAAGTGTTCCCTTCAAGTCCGACACGCTTACTTTCTCCCCCACAACCAATCCCTCTACCTGGTAAAAGCTCCAGAGGTGCGTTCTGTCCTCATCTTCATTACGATAGACCTTACCAGGCACGATGATCTTAAAAGGCGGCTCATGTGCCTCCATATAACGTATCTGCGATGCGGATGTATGCGTCCGTGGCACAAGAGGCGGAATATCGCCATCGGCCTTAATATAGAATGTGTCCTGCATTTCACGGGCTGGATGGTCTGGGGGCAGGTTCAATACCTCAAAGTTGTACCAATCCGTCTCTATTTCAGGACCTTCAACGAGTGAAAACCCAAGGTGATCAAAGATACCATACACTTCCTCAAGTATATGTTGCGTTGGATGCATATGCCCACCAGTCAGTTGAAGAGTCAGCGGCTCCGTGAGATCAACTGGTGCTAATGAATCATCGAGTGATGCCTTCAGCGTAAGAATCTTAGCATCGATCTTATTCTGCAGATCTTGTCGAGCTGCCTGTACGCTAGGGGCAAAGGCTCTTCTTTCTTCCGGAGCCATGCCGCCTAATGCCTTGAGTAAGTCCTGCAAGCTGCTTTTCTTACCGAGCCACCGGACTCTCTCTGCCTCTAGGACAAGCAGAGAGTCAGCCGCATGGATGGCAGCTGCTGCTTGATCAATAATTGATTGAAGTTGAGTGTTTGAATCGTGAAGTGTCATGTTTTTGTTCGCGTTCGAAAGTATACTTCGATTATACCAAGTGCCAGAAGAAACAATAGTCCATCGCCCAGATTAAGTACTCGTAAGCTCTGCATTGCCAAAGCCACGGTTGCAAAGAGCATCCAAATAACATTCTGGCGTAGTAAATACTTAAACGTCTTCAGCTTCTGATCATCTTGGAGCTTCTTACTTCGTAAACGGTATCTCACAAGCGTCAGAAGGCTTGTCGTGCTCATCAGGAAGCATACAAACCATAAGGTGACACCAAAAGGCCCAATATCACGAGGAGAAGTTGCTAATAATAGGTAGCTACTCACACTTCCACTCAGGATAAGACAGAAAAGACAGACCGAAAAACCAAAACTCAATTGATTTGCTTCTTGAAGGCGCATATCTAGAGTATACAACACGCATCCCCCATCTCTTGCTTGAACACTTTTGAAATAGTATTGAGTACATATATTATTTTGGGTTTTTTAGATTTACTATCGAACATATATCTTGTACAAGCTGCTGAGCATATTTTGTGCGCGATAGACGCTTCAAGCTGAGCCCCTGTATTATTGTCATAGCGCGAATAGTACACATATAAAAACCCCGCTCGCATGAGCGGGGTTTTTATATGTAAGTAAAAAAATGGTTACGGGGCAGCTACAAGTGCCCAAAAGATATGAATCATTAGCACGTGCTGCCCCGAGGAGCGACTACAAGCTTGTTCCGTTTGTTTATGTTGTGGAAGTAAGCCTGCGGTAGCAGATTGTCTGTCTAAAAGGCCAAGAAGGTGCGAGGTACTTGGTTGGTTGTGTGGCCGTTTGGACTGACGGGTAATTCCCTACCATCCGTACGGTTAAAGCTTGGTTGTCTTCAGAAGTGTGCTTTATCCAGCGGGTGGTATTGGTGTCTCTTATGTACAAGAAACGCCCTTCGAACAGTAGGGGAAGTCCGACCCGAGACAAGGGGGGTGTCTACAGATCGGATTTGCCCTACTGGTTTCTCTCTATCGCAGACGATTACAGGGGTCGATAGAAAGTGTGAAAAAGAATTTGTTTTTGTTTTGATTTTTAATGAACTAGATTGACTCTATCTTAGCAAAGTACTTATGCTTTGTCAACCACTTTTTGTGTATTTTGTGCCCTGTTATCGCTTTTTACTCTGTAAAAATGTGTTGTATTTTTTACACAAGTCCAAGCTTTTGCTTGGTGAGCTTGAGCTTTTCTCCGGCTACAAGCGTAGCTCGCTCTCTTCCCTGCGCCAGAACGTGTCGTAGTTGACCTTCATCTGATCGAAGGCTTGCAAAGCGATGCTTTAGTGGAGCAAGTTCAGCCACCACAGCCTCACCAGTAGCGTCCTTAAGCTCTCCATAGCCTTTCCCCTGCCATTCTTGAAGTACAGCCTCAAGTGGTCGCCCTGACAATGCACTCAATATCTCTAGAAGATTGTAGATGCCTGCTTGTTCATCTTTCGAGACGCCTATTGTACCCAAGGAGTCAGTCATAGCTCGCTTGAACTTACGGCGGATAACGTCGTCATCGTCGAGCAAGTACACACAACCTTCACCAGCATCACTCTTACTCATTTTCTGAGTTGGGTTATCAAGCATCATCACCCGAGATCCGTGCGAAGGCGCCACAAACTTCGGTAGCTTAAAGGTCTCTCCATAAAGATTATTGAAACGCTCAGCAATCTTACGGGTTAGTTCAACGTGTTGCGTTTGGTCATCTCCTACTGGTACCTCATCGGCGTCATACAGAAGAATATCGGCGGCCATCAAGACTGGGTAGTCGAACAGAGCTACCAGCTGCCCCTCTGGGCCATTTTTTAGTACTTTATCCTTATATTGGGTCATGCGGTTTAGTTCGCCCATTGTGGCGTAGTTATTGAGGATCCATGACAATTCAGCGTGAGCCGATACTTGTGACTGCGCAAAGATCGGGCTTGTCTCAGCGTCTACTCCAAGAGCTAGAAGCCATGCAACCAGATCAAGAGAGTTACTTGTGAGCACTTGTGGCTCAATACGAGCATTCAGTGCATGGAGATCCGCAATGAAGAAAAAGACCTCACTCGTTGATGATTGAGTGAGTGGCCAATTTTTCATAGCACCCAGATAGCTGCCCAGGTGGGCATCTCCAGTTGGCTTTATTCCTGATAGCACTCGCTTCATATTGTCATACCCTTTCGTTTCTCTTAGTCTAGGTGATCTGTAGCCGGTTTATCAACCAGAAGAGGTTCAACCTTTGCGATCGTGCCCGATATCTTGGCTACATCTGTGTCAACCTTACGGAACTCCTTATAGGCGTTGTTGTAGTGGTTTACGGTCGTACCGAGCGACCCACCCATCTTCTGCAGGAAGGTATCGTAGGCAGCTATGTGTCGATTCAATTGGCCCACTCGCACTTGAATCTGCTGAGCCTGCTCCTCTATCTGTAGCGAGCGTAGACCCTGCATAACCGTCTGGAGATAGGCCATAAAGGAAGTTGGTGACACGATGATAACGTGCTTGTCCCGGAAGGCGTATTCAATCAGGCTGCCAAAGCACGCGAAGTGTTTGATGTGTCCGGTGCGGGTGATACCGTAATCGCCACGTTGGCCCTTATGTTGGCCAGCGGCGCTGATTATCCGGAAG
>CALKUN010000089.1 GCA_937996675.1 uncultured Candidatus Saccharibacteria bacterium | reverse complement strand
ATAATGTGCTGATATGTTCGTAGATGAAGCCATTATTAATATCGAAGCCGGCGCCGGTGGCGACGGCAAAGTTTCGTTTCTCCGCAACCGACACCAGCCTAAGGGTGGGCCAGATGGTGGTGACGGCGGGCGAGGTGGCGATATCTTGGCTGTGGTCGATCACAACTCATCCACACTCTCTGCCTACCGCATTCAAAAAGCCTGGAAGGGCGAATCTGGCGTAGGCGGCGGTTCAAACCGACGCCACGGCAAGAACGGGGAAGACATCATTCTGCCTGTTCCTCCAGGTACACTTATCAAGCATGGCGATCGCCTCGTCGCTGAGCTGACCGAAGCAGGTCAGACTATTACGCTGGCCCGTGGTGGACGTGGTGGCCTCGGCAACTCTCACTTTGCGACCAGCACACGTCAGAGCCCTGGCTTTGCCGAGCTCGGCGAGCCGGGTGAAGCCTATGAGCTGACCTTTGAGCTTAAGCTGATCGCCGATGTTGGCCTTGTTGGGCTACCAAATGCCGGTAAGTCTACGCTCCTGTCTGTCCTTACGAGTGCTCGTCCGAAGATCGCGAACTACGCCTTTACGACCCTCCGACCGAATCTCGGCGTAGCAGCTTGGCACGGCGAAGAATACATTATTGCTGATATTCCTGGCCTCATCGAAGGTGCACATGAGGGTAAGGGTCTTGGTGATGCCTTCCTCAAGCACGTTGAGCGTACGCGTGTGCTTATTATCCTCGTCGACGTGGCGGATGATGTCGCGGCGACGTACAAGACGCTCCAGACCGAGCTAGCGGCCTATGCCGACGAGCTGGGTGCGCGCGAACGACTCATCATGCTGTCTAAGGTCTCGATAGCTGATCCGGCGCATGTCAAAAAGCAACGGAGTGCTCTAGCCAAGGCCGCCAAGGTGAAAGTAGCCGAAGTTGGCTTGCTATCTGCCCAGGAGCACGTTGGACTCGATGAGCTCAACGGGCAGATCCTCGAGCTTCTCGCCCAGAAGCAGATTACTGAAGAAGCAGTCGAAGACACGACGACAATTATCGATGTCCCGATGGAGTCAGTCCTCGACTGGTACATTGAACCGGCAGGCGACAAGCGCTGGGAGCTCAAGGGTATGCTGGCTGAACGCTGGGCAGCTCGTACGAACTTTGCTAATGACGCTGCGCTCGAACGCCTCCACATGATCCTCGACCGAGCCGGGATCTGGCAGCGACTTCGCAAGCACGGCGCTGAGCCAGGTGATACGATCGTAATGAATGGCAAGGAGTTGACGTGGTAGAGTACGCCGTAGATGGCACGACGATCGTCGCCGAGACACGCTCAGATCTTTTTTCGCCAAAGGATCTGGATAAGGGAAGTCGATTGTTACTAGAGGCTGTTGCGAAGGAAAACTACACTTCTCTCCTCGACTGGGGTTGTGGCTGGGGTGCTTTGAGCCTCTGGTTGGCTGAGCGCCGCCCCAAGGCACAAGTCATTGCACTCGATAGTGATATGGGGGCAGTGAAGCAGACTATCGCTAATGCCGAGCGTAATCGACTCAAGAATATCGAGGTCGTTGCGAGTCCTGGATATGAAGACATCGACCCGGCTCTCAAATTTAATCTTATTGTGAGCAACCCGCCAACTCACCGTGGGCGGGAAGTAGTTGAGTCAATGATTACCGAGAGCGCCAAGCGCCTCAATAAGGGCGGCAAGCTCGTGATCGTCGTCGAAGCCCGCCTCAAGCCATGGGTTGACCGGGCGCTCAAGGAGAACTTTGGTCGAGTGAAGACCATCAAACGTAGCCCAAAGCACGCCGTACTCATCGGCGAATAAAGTTATAAATAATATGCATCGTTGAGTGTATATTATTGAGACAGTACGGCGGACCAGTAGTTCCTCTCACGAGGAGCTGCCGGCCTAGTTATCTTTATTGAAGAGAGTATACATTCGTTTGAAAAAATATGATTAAAATGTCATGATAGTGCAGTTACATACGGGGCATTGGCGCAGTTGGTAGCGCGCTTGCATGGCATGCAAGAGGTCGGCGGTTCGAATCCGCCATGCTCCACCATGAAGATTACCCGATGGGCTCGGGTGATGCTCATGGTGGAAGAATACTTTCATCGAGTTCCTATTGTTTACTACCAGCCTTGAAGGAGGCACTATGACAGATATCGATGAGTCCGATGCGGGCTTCACGCTCACCGGTGGAGTGATGCGTGTGCACGCTCTCGGTAGCGAGAGCGGTGACGTGGCGTTGGTGGATGACCCTGACGTAGCGCTACGAGCGCTCGGAGCCTTCGACACTGCGATCGGTGCGGCAGGTGGCCACATCGCCGGTGACGTGAGCCTCTTGCGGCCGGGAGGGGGCCTTCGTCTCCTTCGCGGCGGCCTGGACAGCGCGCCGGACGGTGGTGCAACCGGTACCGGTGCGGGCGGCTAGACTGCTCCGCAACGCGGCCACTCTGTCAGAGAGGGGGCACATGGACGACGAAACCGGCACGTAATACGTGCGCATTACTTTCACGATCTCTCGTATGTATGAGAGGTCGTTTTTATTGAGCATCGAGGGTAGTTATGCTTGCAAAATAGTAGTATTTGTGGTAGAATATTGCTATCTCGAACCTTGCTATGAGCGGCTTTCTGAACTACTATTGTATTCAATCCTGATCTGTTACGGGTCATTTGAGGGCAGAAAGCCGCCCATACTGGGACAGTTCTTCCTGCACCGCGCAGGGGATGAGATAGGCAGAAATGAGCAATCATCATGTCGAATGCACTTTTACACCGTTTTCGTTTTCTACTGCTTCTGGCTGGTGTGATGGTCTTGGCTACCGCCTGTCCGCCACAGCCCACCCAGGCAGCGACCGATTCCTGGGACTTCACCGTCAAGGTGGGGTACTCCCAGGAGATGGTCACCAAGTACGGCGGCGAGGCGGCCCTTCAGGGTCGCATCACCGCACAGCTCGGTCAGGTCTCGGATCGCTACACCGGCTTCTCGAAGTCGATCACGATCCGTCCGATCTCGTTCTACACCTACGCCTCGGCCTACGATCAGTACAGCCTGCCTCATCCCGAGGCGGACTTGCATGTCATCTATGTCGAGAACCCCCTTGTGGGTGGAGGTTGGGCTGGAGTCTTCCAGGTCATCATGCACTCGTGGTACGAGCCAAACGTGGCCGGCATCGTCGAAGGCAATGCCTTCGCGCCGCACGCCACCGACGGCCTCGCTCACGAGTTCGGTCACTTCCGTGGCGCGATCGACATCTACGCCATCAACGTGGACCCGGCCAAGAACCCCGTCAGCCACACCGGCTTCCAGGCGAAGGACACGTTGGGTGAAACCATCATGGACTACGCCTACGACCACCAGGTCATCGACGCCTATTCTCGGTGCATCATCGAGAAGTCGGCTGACACAGTGAACGCTGAGGTCCCCGTTGTGGCTCAGACCTTGCCCGGTACCTACCAGGTGAACGTCAAGACCGCAGCAGGTGCCACTGTGGCAGGAGCGAGCGTCAAGCTCTATTCCGTCGAGTGGTACAGCAACAGTGTGACGGCATCACCTGTCGTCACCGGCACGACGGCCAGCAATGGCCTCTACCAGCTGTCCAGCAATCCATTCCGCACGCCGGAGTCTGTCACCAAGCCATGGGGAACTGTGGCTGGCAACTTCCTCGTCGAGGTCCGCAAGGGCTCTCAGGTCAGCTACAGCTGGCTCCCGATCAGCGCAGCCGGCCTGTCCGCCTGCACCCATCCCGGAGAAGATTTCGTCCTCTCCCTTACCCTTGGTTAACTCCCAAGGGAATGCCCCCGGTAGCGCCTCTGGCGCCCGGGGGTTCCCTTTTGTGGCGTATATATTACGCGATAACAGCACTATACTGATGGTATGAATCCTCGTCATTACCTCTCATGTTACGGACCACAGTTTGTACGGGGTCTCGGCTATCTGGCTATGCGAGCAGATATGCGGGTCTACCGTTTTGCGGCCTCGCTCTGGCCCATTCCAAACTATGCTACATTGGCCGAATCCCGGCGATCTGAGGTGAGCCAAGTCGTAACTACGAGTGTGTGGGTGGTAATTGCTGGAGCCTGGGTCGCCATGGCGACACTGTTATTTGTCGTCCAGATTCCTATCCTGCAGTGGTTGATCTTTGCACTACTCTTGTCGCTGGTCGCACCTTTTGGGCTGATGTTTGTAGCCCTTGTGGTTGTTTCTGTAGTTGGCTCAAACTCCTAAGCTGGGGCCATTTCCCGGCCTGGCCTTCGAGGTATAATGAAGGTATGACGACATCGCGTGTAGCGCTACTCATAGGGGGACCCTCACGCCATCATACTACTTCACGGGCGGTGGCTTCGGATATTCTAGAGCTTCCGGCTGGACAGGTGGCCCACTTACATCCCGTACTCATCACCCCGGAAGGACAATGGCGGTTTTATCCGTCAGCTTTGGGGTACTCGGCGGACACGCCGCAGCATGTCCTCGGGCCTGACGAAGTCTTGGCGCAGTTGCCGTTTCTGTATGATGCTGCGCTCGTCACCTTGACGGGGGAGTATGCCAGTGACGGCCAGCTCCAACGCGTACTCGATCGTGCAGGCATGCCCTACCAGGGGACGGGACCACGTGCCAGTGCTCATGCGTGGGATACAGCGGCCGTCTACCAACTCTTGCGGCGAGTTGGATTTCAGATCCCAAGCTACCTTGCCATGAATCGCACTGAGTGGGTGGTGGCACGTGGCCGCAAGCTGCGGCAACTGATTACTGCAATGGGCACAGAATTGGTGGTGAAGCCAAACTGTCCACTAGCAGACGAAGCCATTCTCGTCCGATCACCAGCCCAGCTCGCTGATGCTATCGAGGAGATGAGTATGCAGCACGATCGCTTCATCATCCAGCGTCGGCTCAACGGTGTACTGATTCGGGTCGGGCTGATCGAGACTGATGCCGGCGTGGTGCCGGGACAGGTGATTGCCGAAGACGGTCGGACAGTGTCGGCTGAGGCTTGCCTCGCTCTGCAACGTACGGCTATGAAGGTGCACCAGATTCTAGGTCTGCGCGATTACTCGCTCGTCGAGATGAGTATTGCGCACGGTAGAATATGGGTGAGTGGGGTGGAGACGCTGCCAGAATTGACCCAGGTATCACCTTTCACGTCATCGATTACGACCCTGGGCTGGAGTTACGCAGATCTCATTTCTCATCTCATAGGACGAGCCTTGAACCGTCCAGAAGTGATAGAATTACGGTAATGATTAAAAAATACGGCAATCAACTTATCGTGCGTCGCTTGCGACGGCGCGTCGTCCGGCTTCTTAACGATCACGGACTGACAATCATTATGGTGACTGGCACGATCGGCAAGACGAGTACCAAGCTGGCGATTGGTGAGCTCTTAGAGAAGGCCGGCCGAAAGGTCTGTTACTCCGCCGATAGCTACAATACCGAAATAGGTATTCCATTGGCTCTCTTCGGTCTCAAGGCGCCGGAGCGGGTGGTAAATCCAGTAGAGTGGGTCAAAATTCTACGCGAGATGGACGCACAGCTCGAGGAGTATCCTTATGACACGATTGTGATTGAGATCTCCGAGGATGATAGAGAGCTCATGCTCCCGTGGGTCAAGCTCATGTCTCCACAGATTGCTGTGTTGACCGGGGTGAGTCCAGCACATATGAACAGATTTGAATCAGTCGACGAGCTTCTAGATGACAGTATAGTGCTGGCCAGCCAGTCTGATGAGATCTATTATCATGCTGACTTTGCGGCAGTGCAGGAGAAGATGGGTCGCAAGAAAGGGGCTCGTGGCTATGGTCTAGATCGTGGTGTCGTGCGATTTGAAAACCTCAAACGCCGTCGTGATGGACTGATCACTGCAGACTTGGTGCTCGGTCGTCATCGTGAAGAGATCAAGACGCAGATGGTTGCTACGCAGAGCCTCGGCTCACTGTTGGCTGCGGCCAGTGTGGCGCAGTCACTTGGCGTGGATCGAGGTGTGATCGTACGTGGCCTGGGTATGATTGCGCCGGTCAAGGGCCGCATGCGGCTGCTGCCGGCCGTCAATGGTGCTCGTCTCATCGATGATACATACAACTCAAGCCCAATGGCTGTCGTGGCTGCACTCGATACGCTCAAGGAGCTCAAAGCTGGCCGGCATATTGCCGTGCTGGGTAGTATGAATGAGCTGGGCGATCACAGCGCTGACCTTCACGCGCAGATCGGAATCTCGGCCGCTGAGCATGACTTGGATCTGCTCGTGACGGTAGGTCGTGAATCGGCCGCTTATATCATTCCCGCAGCGATAGAGGCAGGTATGGACAAGGCCAAGATTAAGCAGTTTCGCACGCCCTACGAAGCTGGCTACTTTCTCAAAAAGATGCTCAAGGAGACTGATCTGGTGTTGACCAAGGGGTCGCAAAATGGCGTATTTACCGAAGAGACCAGTCGTATTCTCCTAAGCCCAGCGCTTAAACCAGCCGACGAGCTGGTACGTCAATCAAGGGGGTGGAAGGCGCGTAAGAAGAAAAGCTTTGGGCTATGAGCGTCATCGACGCGTTGGGGGATCATGATGAGCCGACCACAGGTTGGCAGGAGTACTATCGTCAGCACGCTGGTCGCGAACCACGTCCCGAGCTGAGCGAAGCATTGAGGGCTGTTCGAGAGGTCCATCCTGACCTAGGTGAGATTTCGGCGCTGGAGGTCGGAGCTGGTGCCATGGTTGAGGCTCGCGCCCTCTTAGATGCTGGTGTTGGTCGCGTCTTGGCAACAGATTATAGCCCAGGTGCACTGAAGCGTTCGTTGGGTTTGTCACTGCAGTACAACCAAGATGCCGAGCGCTTTGACCGATTTGAATTTGAGCAGGTCAAGAATGAAGATTTGCCCGAGCTGCTCGCCCCCGCCTCACAAGATCTCATTATCTCGTACAATACGCTCTCGTATACTCATCCGGATGCCTTTCCGGAGACTTGGCAGGCACTCTTGGGGGCATTGCGGCCAGGTGGCGTGATCAGCGCCTCGTTCCTCGGTGATCGTGATCACTGGAATAGAAAGTATTCCGGCATGACGTTTGTCACTCGTGAGGATGTCGCCTCCATGACCGATGGACTTGAGGAGTTATCGGTGCACGAGAGAGCAGAAGAGATTACCGAGACATCTGGCGATAAGCGCTTTAGTCATATTGTTACGGTTGTGTGTCGCAAGCCGCTCCCTGCTTCAGAAGAATCCACAATCTGAAGGTGACCTTTTTCTATCTGGAGATAGAGACTATAATGAATGATTATGTCTGAACAAAAACGTTACGATCCGATAAGTGCCGAGCCAAAGTGGCAGGGCGTGTGGGCCAAGACGGGTCTGAACAAGACGCCGACCAACCCGACCAACCCTTTTTATAATCTCGTTATGTTTCCGTATCCGTCGGGCAACCTCCACATTGGGCACTGGTACAATTTTGCACCGGCCGACACGCTGGGGCGCTATGCTCGTATGCGTGGCTATGATGTCTTGCAGCCAATCGGCTATGACGCTTTTGGCTTGCCGGCTGAGAATGCCGCAATCAAACACAATATCCCAGCCGATGAGTGGACCGACCAGAATGTAGCCAGTTTTGAGAAGCAGCTTGGCAGCATGGGGTCGATGTATGACTTCGACCGAGTCGTGAACACCTCAAAGCCAGATTACTATCGCTGGACACAGTGGCTCTTCCTGCGACTCTTCAAGGCCGGTAAGGCGGTCCAAAAGGATGGTCTCGTCAACTGGTGCCCAAAAGATAAGACAGTGCTTGCTAACGAGCAGGTGGTGGGTGGCTTGTGTGATCGCTGTGGTACCGCGGTGGAGCGCAAGACGCTCAAGCAGTGGTACTTCACGATTACTGACTATATCGAAGATTTGCTTGAAGATATTGATGACCTGGATTGGCCAGAGAAGATCAAAATCCAGCAACGCAATTGGATCGGCAAAAGTCAGGGGGCCAAGATCCAGTTTACGTTCTATGGTGATCACCACGCCGCCCAGGTAAGAGGCGGTAAGGCAGCACCCGTTATGGAGCTCGATTCACTGGATGGCTTGCCACTGGAAGACAAGGCCTATATCGAGGTCTTTACGACTCGCCCAGATACAATCTTTGGCGTGACATTTATGGTGCTCGCACCAGAGCATCACTTGGTCGATCAGCTGACCACCGATGAGCATCAGGTGGCTGTAAAGCAGTATCGCGAATGGGCCGGAAGCCGTACCAACGTGGAACGCATGGAGTCGAAGAAGAAGACAGGGGTTTTCACTGGGTCTTACGTCATCAACCCAGCCAGCGGCGACAAGATTCCTGTATGGGTAGCCGATTATGTTCTGATGGACTACGGTACTGGCGCTATCATGGCTGTTCCAGCCCACGATGAACGAGATAACGAGTTTGCGCGGGCTTACAACTTGCCGATTCGTGTCGTGGTCGAGCCGGTGACCGGTGTGAAGCAGTTTGACCCCGAACTCCGCAAGAGCATTGTGGCTTTAGTACGCAATCCGCGCACCGACGAAGTACTGACGATCAACTGGGGCGAGGGCAGCGGTGGCCGTCTGTTTGTCGGTGGTGGTCGAGATGAAGGTGAAGACATCGTAGCTTGTGCCACGCGCGAAGTCATCGAGGAGACCGGCTACTCGGATCTCCAATACGTCGGTCAGACTGAAATGATTCACCATCACTACTTTGCGTACTCCAAGGGTGTGCCGCGAGAGATCGAAGCCACCGGTGTGCTGTTTGAGTTGCGTAGTGACGAGCGGATTGAGCCAAAGCTCGAGGAAGATGAGAAGGGCAAGTTTGCTGTCGAGTGGGTAAAGGTTGCCCAAGCCGATAGTGAGGTCCAGGATGAGCTGCATCGATACGTCTTCGAGGCATTTGTTCACAATAAAGTTCATGGTGGCCAAGGTATTCTGACTGATTCCGGCGAATTTACAGGGCTGGAGAGCGAAGAAGCCAAGTCGCGCATTACCGATTGGCTCGAGACACGGAGCGACGGTCAAGCCATCACGAACTACCGCATGCGAGACTGGCTGATTTCTCGACAGCGGTATTGGGGTGCGCCAATTCCGATTATTTATTGTCCGACATGTGGGCCAGTCGCTGTCCCGGAGAAAGACTTGCCGGTCGTGCTACCACTCAAGCAAACTTTTGACGCCAGTGGCCAGTCACCACTCCTGACTCATCCGGACTTTACGCACGTTGCTTGTCCAGAGTGCGGCAACGAAGATGCGCATCGCGAGACCGACACGATGGATACCTTCGTTGACTCCTCGTGGTACTTCTTGCGCTATCCAAATACGCAGTATACAGATGGTCCATTTGACCAAAAAGCCGTGAAGACGTGGGCGCCGATTGATTTGTATATTGGTGGGGCCGAGCATGCCATCCTGCACCTCTTGTACTCACGGTTCATCACGAAGTTCTTACACTCCGAAGGGTTAATCGACTTCAAAGAACCATTTACAAAGTTGATCAACCAAGGCATGATCCTGGGGCCTGATGGCAGCAAGATGAGTAAGAGCAAGGGGAATGTAGTTGATCCGGATGACTTTGTTTCCAAGTACGGCTCAGACGCGGTTCGCATCTATCTGATGTTCATTGGTGCGTGGGAGGACGGGGGCCCGTGGGACCCTCAGCGCTTTGAGGGTGCTCATCGATTTATCCAAAAGGCTTATGCAGCTGTGACTGAAGGCTATGTGGAGAAGGACGTTGATGGCACGCGTGATGCTGCTTTGGAGATCCGGCTACACAAGCTGATCCAGAAGGTCACGAAAGAGCTTGATGCTCATCGATTTAATACCGCTATTGCTGCCATGATGGAGTACATCAATTTGTTGGCCGCTGATCGTCGCGAAGGCGCGGTATCCTCGTCGATGTGGCAGGCGGCTGCACTGACGTTCATACGGGTGCTCGCTCCATTTACTCCGCACTTAGCCGAGGAGCTCTGGCAGGAATATGGGCAGACCGATAGTGTCCATCTTGAGGCGTGGCCGGTTTTTGATGCCGAGATGACCGTTGATGACCTCGTCACCTATGCCGTGCAAGTAAATGGTAAGCTTCGCGGCGAGTTTGTGACCGAACGTGGCCGTGTTCCGGGAGCAGTTGAAGAGACGGCTCGTGAACAAAATGCCACACAAGATTGGACGAAGGGCTCTAAAATAGTGAAAGTGATCGTCGTGCCTGATCGACTCGTGAACTTCGTCGTAAACAATTCATAATAAAATACACCCATTTCTTCTTAACAAGAAATGGGTGCGGAGCGTTCTACTCCTCACGAAGTCGGATACTGTGTCTGCCGAGCTGGACGTAGACAAAATCCCACATGGCCGGACC
Organism: uncultured Candidatus Saccharibacteria bacterium; assembly: GCA_937996675.1. Lineage (GTDB taxonomy): Bacteria > Patescibacteriota > Saccharimonadia > CAILAD01 > CALKUN01. Next base: position 2,421 of record CALKUN010000089.1, on the reverse strand, counting down.
AAACTGGGGAATCTCCATGAGTTCTGCTCTTGACAGCTCGCGCAGCTCGCCGAGGGTGTAGATATCTCTCTCGTTCAGGAGATTGACGATGCGCTTTGCCAGGATTACTCCATGCTGCCCTGTCGTCCTCAGTGCGTCAGCTACCAGGATGTCATCGACCGCAGCCATATGGGCCACTTGGACGTCGGTCGTGTGCGGCTTGCCGGTGAACTGGGCGCTGATCGAGTAGCCGTCGGGGTGTTCGTCGGCCACTGCTAGCAGTTTTGCCAGCGTTGTGCCGATTGATGTGCTCGTGCCGTCGAAATCCATATCAAGATTGACGTGTGCCATAGGTGCTCCAGGTGTGAGGACTTGGTTGTGAGGAGGATTATGGCAATGACTAGCCTTGTCTGTCAAGGTCAAATGTGTTATATTTGATGGCGAACATGCGTCCAGCATTCGGTAAAAAGAGCTTCCGTTCTCGATACCAGTCACAAAATATTCTTTTGCGACCTCGAAATGTACCCACGCGTGAATAATAGACAAGTTGAATGAATCACCGATTCATAATAGAAAGGTTCTACTTCCATGGCAGTTCCAAAGAAACGTACCAGTAAGGCCACCAAGGGTCAGCGCCGTAGCCACGACGCACTGACTGGTCCACAGCTCATCACCGAAGCCGAATCAGGCCTCGCCGTACCACGAAGATTCTGGAAAGCCGCCAAACAAGGGCTCGCACGAATCGGTGCAAACCGTTAGAATAAACGTAAGCACTCTCTAAGTAACATCAAATGTCCTCAAATCGTCACCTAGGCCGCATTATTGCGTTGCAGACTCTCTATGAACACGAGTTCCGTACTCGCAGTGGGATAGAGGGACTCACGTCTGATAGTAACGAGATCCTAGATCGTAATCTCGCCGTGTACAAAGATACTTTGTCCGACAGCGAGTTTACGCGCGATTTGGTCGAAGGGGCACTCAAGCACTACGATGACGCCGACGGCCTGATAGGCCCAGCGGCTCCCGAATGGCCGATAGATCAGATAGCCACGATGGACCTGACTATCTTGCGCCTGGCTCTCTACGAGCTCGCTTTCAAGCGGGAAGTACCACCGAAGGTTGTAATCAACGAAGCGGTGGAGCTGGCCAAGTCATTTGGCGGAGAAAACTCCTCAAAGTTCATCAATGGTGTTTTGGGTACGATCTATAGACAAAGCGAATACTATGACCCAACCGAAGACCACAAGCTCCGACGCGAACGAGGCGAAGACGTCCCAGACAGCGACGAATCAAGCGACGACACCGTCCAAGAATCGACGCCGACGGAACAGGCACACCGGCCGGCCGCTAGCGAAGACACTGAGCAACAAATCGATGAAGACGCAAACGAATCAGCCGACAGCTCAGTCGACCCAGAAGTCGACCAGCCAAACGGCTCGACCGAACCGCTCGAAGAAACAGAATCAGAATAAGAACGGCCGCCCGAACACGAAGCGTCCGGCTCGTGCCGTGCGCGAATATTCAGCCGGTGGGCTTGTCTACCGCATCATGCCCGACAATGGTGTAGAGTTTCTGTTGATCGAAGACCTCAAGGGGCGCTGGAGTGTACCAAAAGGCCATGTGGAATCCGGCGAGACACTTGAACAGACGGCTGTGCGCGAGATCAGTGAAGAGACCGGGCTCAAGAATATTCAGATCGTTGAGAAACTCGACAAGGTGCATTTCTTCTATCGATTTGAAGGTCGATTGATCTTCATGACGGCCTTTCACTTCCTGGTTGAGGCGATTGATCCAGATGAGCCAGTTGTAGTTGAGGTCTCCGAGGGCATTGTGGGTGCACGGTGGTTCCCAGCTGCTATTGCCGAAGAAGTACTCGAGTATAAGACGCTCAAAGAGTTTTTGCAGCGCTCAATGCCGATAATTGACGCTATAATGAAAAAGAAGCAAGCTAGTCAGGCATTACAAGAAGAAACACTATGACCATCACACTCAAGAACCAAGCCGAGATCGAAAAGATCATGGGCGTCTCTTTTCAGGACGTCGATCTCTATCGCGAAGCTCTGACGCATCGCAGCTATCTCAACGAACACCGCAAACATGACATCGAGCACAATGAACGGCTCGAGTTTCTCGGTGATGCCGTGTTAGAGCTCGTCGTAACGGACCACCTCTTCCGCAACTTCCACCATCCCGAAGGACAGATGACAGCTTGGCGCAGCGCCCTCGTCAAGACCGAGTCACTGGCTGACGTGGCTGATCGTCTTGATCTCGGACAGTATCTCCTCATGAGCCGTGGTGAGGCCAAGTCGGGCGGTCGTACGCGCGTAGCTCTTCTTGCCAACATGGTTGAAGCCCTCATCGGTGCGCTCTATATTGACCAGGGCTACGAAGTGGCTGCAACGTTTATTAAGACCAACATTATATCTAGCCTCGACGGTATCG
>CALKUN010000088.1 GCA_937996675.1 uncultured Candidatus Saccharibacteria bacterium | reverse complement strand
CGACAAGTTTACCACTCAAAATGCTTATGGATATACCTTCAAGTAAGTACTCCTATGCGATCATCTTTAAAAAGTGTAGTACAATCCTAAGCATAAGAATGTTGTGAAAGGGATTGTCTTGAGAAATCTTAAAAAAATCGTCTTAACTATGGGCTTAGGACTAGCTCTATACGCCCTACTCCCAACTGGCACCGCATCAGCATTCTCGGCATACGGAGCCGGCACCTCTATCAATCCTTATCGTATCTCTACCTGCGACCAACTCCAGGAAATGCAAGATGATCTGGATGGTTACTACAAACTTGTCTCAAACATAGATTGCACAGGCGTGGCATACACCTCAGTGAGTACCTTTGGCGGAACACTTGAAGGTGATCACCACACTATCTCAAACCTCACTAGCACTCCCTCGGGACTTTTCCAATTCGCCACCGGCGCAACGATTCGCAATCTCACCATATCATCAGGAACAGCGAGCGGTAATGGTAGCCAAGGAAGCTTTATCGGCTATTCAGAAAACTCTCAACTCTCAAATGTACATTCATCGATGACGATCGCTATTGCCGACGCACCATCAGCCGCCTACCTCGGTGGTCTCGTAGGCGGAAGTGCGGGTGGAACAACCATCGATGGATCGTCATATTCCGGCACTATAAACGGCGGAGGATACACCGGTGGTCTGGTCGGATATATGGGGAATATCTCTACCCCTACCGCTGAAGTACTTTCGAATAGCTACTTCGATGGGACCATAAATGAAGCTGGCGTCTTTGTCGGCGGTGCAGTAGGTATCCTGTACTCCGGAACTGTTCGCAACACCTATAGCTCTGGAGTGATGCATATCGTTGGCACATCAAACTATCTTGGCGGCCTGATTGGACTATCCTATCGTGGAGCCACGAATAATTCATTTTCTGCCACGTTGATTGATGGAGATGGAGCTACAACGGGCGGAATGTTTGCGAGTTTCTATGTTACTACTAACAGCTGGAATTCCACTCGCTCAAATGTGTATCACGATCAGTACAGATCAAATGGAAGTAATGCATATTCTCGCACCTGTGCATCATTCGATGAAGGATCGGGAAACTGTACCGCTGTAAATGCATCCAATGCCACTCCGTCATACTTTAAGAACAACTCAACAAATGCCCCACTCAACCACGTCTCGTGGGACTTCACCAATACTTGGCGAGTCAATGCCGGATACCCTGCTTTACGTAATATGAGCGGATTTGTAGACCCGGTCGTACCAAACAACGGAGATGCGAACGGAGACAACACCGCCGACTCATACCAGGCTCGAGTGGCTTCTGTCCAAAATTCCAGTAACGTATGGTCTACGATCGAATTGCCCAATAGTTCTGGCTGTACCGTGGCAAACCCAACTGCTGTCGATGCACAGAGCCTCAAGTCTGATGCGGGACTCGTACAGCAGCTCAGCACGATGACATCATTTGATGCATACTGCCCGACCGCCGGATCAACGACCCAAGTAACAGTCATCTATGACAATGAGTACAGTACGAGCAAATCTGTCTTGCGCCACTATAACCCGACGACGGATACATATATGACTGTTCCGGGTGCAGTTTTTAGCACCCGAGTCATAGGTGGAGTGACGAAGACTATCGTTACCTATAGCATCACCGATGGCGGCGCACTCGATACGGACGGCCTAGCAAACGGCATCATCAAAGACCCTGTTGGGTTTGCGATAGTGCCGACCGCACCTAGCACTGGCCTTGGTAAGCTATACCAGCCTATTGCCATATCGATCCTTGCATTAATTTCTGCTGCCTCTTTCGTAGCTGGATTGATTGTAGTGCGTTCAAAACATCAGTAGACAATGAGTCATCATAGAAGCCCACAAATCTGAAGCACAATAACACTCCATTTCCCTCATCAATTGGCAAACCCGCCACAAGAGCCCTGCATCAACAAGGCTACTTCACCCTCGAACAAGTAGCCAGCTTGAGCGACGCCAAACTTCTCAGTCTCCATGGCCTGGGTCCAAAAGCAGTTGCCATACTGCGTCTTGCCCTTCAAGATCAGGGGAATAGCTTGCAAACCGACCAATCTTAGAAACTAAGCGCCTTTGGCTGATTGTCCTGGCCACTTCCAGTCACGAACTTCTGGCATATCCACACCGTGCTCATTGATGTATTGCCGGTGCTGGATGAGTTTTTCCTCCATCAACTGCTTGAGGTATACACCTCGACTCCCCGTCTCGGGAAGGCGATCAATTGTGTCAATCACAAGGTCATACCGGTCGATGTTGTTGAGCACTGTCATATCAAAGGCCGTTGTGATCGTCCCCTCTTCTTTGTATCCACGAACATGCATATTTCGGTTGGTACGACGGTAAGTCAGTCGATGGATCAGCCATGGATAGCCGTGAAAAGCAAAGATAATATGTTTGTCAGACGTAAATATCGAATCATAGTCCACGTCGCTGAGCCCATGCGGACTTTCCGTTGGTGGCTCTAGCTTCATGATATCCACTACATTTACCACACGGATCTTAAGATCGGGAAGGTGTTCTCGCAAAATAGCAACGGCAGCCAGTGTCTCGAGCGTCGGAACATCCCCGGCACAGACCATTACTACGTCAGGCTCACTCCCCTGATCGTTGCTTGCCCAGTCCCATATACTGAGGCCTTGTGTGCAGTGCTCAATGGCTGACTCCATATCGAGGAATTGTGGCGACTCGGGATGCTTGCCAGCGATAACCAGATTGACATAGTTTTTACTCTTGAGGCAATGATCCATAACAGACAGCAGTGTATTGGCGTCGGGCGGCAAATATACTCGGATAGTTTTGCCTTTTTTATTCAGAAGATGATCGATGAAGCCTGGATCTTGGTGGGTAAAGCCGTTGTGATCCTGCCTCCACACGTGCGAAGTCAGAAGATAGTTGAGCGAAGCGATGTCTCGTCGCCATGGGAGCTCTGACGACATCTTGATCCACTTAGCATGTTGCGTCAGCATAGAGTCCACGATGCGGATGAAGGCCTCATAACTATGGAGTAGTCCATGTCGCCCAGTCAGAAGATAGCCCTCGAGCCAGCCCTCAGCTTGGTGTTCACTCAACATCGAGTCGAGTACCCGACCATCAGCATCCAAGAACTCGTCGCCGTCTCGCGTATCGGCCATCCATTGGCGACTCGTCGTTTCAAACACTGCATCCAGTTTGTTCGACATCGTCTCGTCGGGACTAAAAATGCGAAAGTTGCGCTGGACAGCATTGAGCTTGAGGATGTCACGCAAAAATGGGCCAAGCGCCGACATACAGCTAGCCTGTACCCCGGTCGGGGTCGGCACATCAAGAGCGTAGGTGCGGAAATCTGGCAAGACGAGAGGATGCAGAAGCTGCCCCCCGTTCGCGTGCGGATTAGCGCCCATACGGCGAGCACCTACCGGAGCAAGCTCTGCTAGTTCGGGTCGCAAGGTACCCTCCGATGTAAACAGCTCTTGTGGTCGATAGCTAGCCAGCCAGTCCTGAAGGAGTGTGAGATTCTCTGGCGGTGAGGTCGGTGAAACGATCAGTGGCACTTGGTGTGAGCGGAAATTGTCTTCGTTTGGCTTGCCGCCCACAGATTTTGGACCCGTCCAACCTTTTGGAGAGCGTAATACTATCATAGGCCAACGCGGACGCTCGACTGCTTCACCGCCGAGAGCCGCTAGCTTAATGCGAGCGATTTCAACGGTCACAGCGTCGAGAGCTGCGGCCATTTTTTGGTGCATATCTTCCGGATCTGATCCCTCTACATAATATGGCGTCCAACCATAGCCGCGCATGAGTTGGTCGAGTTCCTCAGAGCTGATACGCGCTAAAACGGTTGGATTAGAGATCTTATACCCATTGAGATGAAGGATAGGAAGCACGACCCCATCGGTCTTTGGATTCAAGAATTTATTTGAGTGCCAAGCCGTGGCAAGTGGTCCCGTCTCAGCTTCACCATCACCAACTACACAAGCGGCAATGAGGTCGGGATTATCAAAAACTGCACCAAAGGCATGGCTGAGCGAATAGCCCAATTCACCACCTTCATGGATAGAGCCCGGTGTCTGCGGGGATACGTGACTGGATATACCGCCTGGAAACGAGAACTGCCGGAAGAGATTCTTCAGTCCAGATTCATTCTGCTCAATGTGCGGATAGACTTCCGAGTACGTCCCCTCAAGGTATACATTGGAGACGAGCGCTGGTCCGCCATGCCCCGGGCCCGATATGTATATCATATTGAGGTCATGCTTCTTAATGATGCGGTTGAGGTGCACATAGATAAAGTTTTGGCCCGGTGTTGTCCCCCAATGCCCCAGCAGTAACTGCTTCACATCAGAGGGTTCTAGGGGCCGTTTGAGCAAAGGGTTATCCCGTAAATATATTTGCGCAACCGATAGATAGTTGGCAGCCCGCCAATAGGCGTGCATCTTCGAAAGTAGCTCTGTGGTTAGCGGGGGTTGGGCTTGATTCATCGGGTAGACTCCGTTTTGTGGTTAGTGAGGTCGGGTGATAGCTGCACGAGGTCACGAGCAATCGTCAGTGCCTCATCGGTTGGCACGACATGCACCGATACACGGCTCGAGTAGCTCGATATTGTCCTATCGTTGGCATTGTTTCGCATCGGGTCAATCTCAATGCCCAGGTAGGACAAGCCGTTGGTAATGCGTGTACGGATCTTGGGCGCCTCTTGACCCATACCGCCAGTAAATATGATGCGGTCAATTCCTCCGAGTGCTGCTGAGTACGCCCCAATGGTTTTCTTGATGTGGTAGCAGAAGATATCCACAGCATCGGCGGCGCGGCTATCATCATCCTCAGCCTTCAACAGCTGCTCCATATCGGCAGATGTCTCTGAGATACCCAATAGTCCCGAATGCGCATTCACGAGCCTATCAAGCTGTTTACCATCCCAGCCGGGCTGTTCTGCTAGATATGTCAAGATACCCGGATCTAAGTCACCGCTTCTCGTACTCATCGGCACCCCTCCGGCTGGCGTAAATCCCATGCTCGTATCTATGGATCTCCCATCTTTGACAGCAGCCAGACTCGCGCCGTTCCCAAGGTGCGCCAGGATGAGTCGCCCCCGTGCCGCCTCAAGGCCAAACGATGCTTCGATCTCTGTGAGCAGATACCTATAGGAGAGCCCATGAAAACCATACCGTCTAATGCCAGCTTTTTCGTATGACCGAGGTAACGGCAACAGTCGTGAAACCGTCGGTAGGTCTTTGTGAAAAGCCGTGTCAAACGATGCAAACTGGGGAATGCCCCCCAGAGACGATCCGACCTCTTCGATCAAACGTATCTGTACCGGCAGATGCAGCGGGTCAAATGGTGAAATACGCTTCAGCTCTACAATCATCTCGGCTGAAATGAGCTCAGTCTCTGCATACTGTGGGCCGCCATGAACGACGCGATGCCCAATAGCGGTCAGAGGATAGCGCTGTGACTGACCGTGTATCCAGTCGAACAAATGAGTCAGGGCGGCATCAAAATCGGTGACCCCCAGAGACTTGGAGTGACTCTCGGACGTTTGAGCATCTTTCGTCTTGAGGATCGCTTCACCCAAACCGATACCGTTCACTGCCCCAGACACAAGACGTACTGGAGTTTGATCGCACTCAAAGAGATCAAACTTAATACTCGAAGAACCAGCGTTAATTGTCAGAAAATGATTGATTACGATCCTCGCTCCTTATGTGCTCTGTAGAAGTCTCCTTTTAATATAGCAAAGTTATTATGCTTATACAGGAGTATTTATCAGTCTTCTTGTGGAGATCTCACACTCTTTTCTTGACGAATAGAGTGTGAGTCATTAGCATAAGAATAATATCGAGGGTTTGTGAAAAAAAATAGTTCAACACAGCATGCACGAATCTGGCTCGCCTCAATGGGGCTCATCATCTGTGCGAGTGTCGTCCTCTCACCCGCCACAGCACAGGCCGGCACATTTTCCGGTGTGAATGGACGCCTTCTTCTGACCAACATTACCGGACCTGCATATCATTTCTCAAGCGTGAAGCCTGATGGTACCGGCTTCAAGGACGTGCTCGTCGACAGTGTCAGTAAATACGACGTCGAGTATTCTCCGGACGGAACGAAGTTTGCCTATGTCCAGTCAGTTAGTTCTACGCCACAGGTATTCATCGCAAATGCCGATGGGAGTAATCCGCATCAGATAAGTACTTCATCTGGCATTAAGTACACTCCGAGCTGGTCGCCAGATGGTACCAAACTCCTCTATAGCCAAGCAGTATCAAGCCAGGTTCATATCTTCCGCAGTAATACTGACGGCACCAATGAAACCGAGATTACCAGCACTGGCGTGTATTATGACCCAGAATATTCGCCAGATGGCACGAAAATCATTGCTAAGTTCGATTCCACCGATGACGAGATCTACATCATGAATGCGGACGGGTCAAACGTAGTCAATCTGACAAATAACAGTGTTGACGAGCGTGAGGCAAATTGGTCTCCAGATGGCACAAAGATAGTCTATTCGAGCCTTGTGAGTAGCTACCAGGAAATATTTACCATGAATGCGGATGGGTCAGGTAAAACCCAGCTCACTTCAGACGGGCTCGGGTATCATAGCCCAGTCTACTCGCCTGATGGCACCAAGCTTGCTTTCATCGACATACTCGCACCTTCCCTCATCTATGTCTCGGACGCCGATGGCACAAACAAGCTCCAGATTCCTGTCGGATGGGGACGAGAACTGAGCTGGCAGCCCCTCACACGTGCTCCTCAATCAACCACCCCAAATCCAACCATCGGAATCAGTGGCGGTAAGGCCAGTATCAACATCGCGTCACTCTATACCGATACATACGAAGGCATGGATGCGTCATCAGTATCGGTCACCGCGCAGCCCACGCTCGGCACAGTAAGCATAGATAGTGCGAGCGGGATCGTAACGTACACTCCTCGGGCAACCGCACAATCGTCAACACTTCGGTCTCTCGCCAATATATTTGTACCAAGCGCTCACGCAGCCCCTACAGACAATTTCACATATCGGGTCTGCTCACTTGCGAGCGGCTCATTGTGCGCCACGGGTACCGTTACCGTCAATCTCATTGCTGCACCCCTCACAGGCCTTGGGTCAACACCTAGCTCTCCATTGATCGGCTGGCTGATGGGTGGGCTCTCAATCCTGGCGATCCTGGCCGGCTCAGCGTTGCTGCAGCTACGCCATATCGTTCGCCCTAGATTCTAGCGCTCGTTTTTTGTGAGGCTTGCATATACCACTAACCGCTCTGAGAATTCGCCTGTCTTCGCATCGATGTGGCCGGCGCATGTCATGAGGTTGAGCCCCTGCTGACCCGCCCGCACTGGTGCGAGCACTGTATCCATCGGTACTTCTTGCGCAGCATACTTCTTGGTTGATACGACAGCGTAGCTGAAGACTGTATCATCACCTCTCGTGACCCGTATAACATCGCCTGGTTTGAGCTTATAGAGATCATAGAATATACCCTTTGATTCCAGGCTTGATACATGTCCATAGATAAACATTGCGCCAGGCTTGCCGGGTCGCGAGCTTTCTTCATACCAACCCGCATCATGAATATTTGTCGGAGCAGCAATGGAATAGTTTTTCGTGAGGCCGAGCTGAAAGACTCGAACCTTTTCTGTCTCGATAGTTGGGATAGAAATATACTTCGGTAGGTCCGCGGCGACAGAATACGCAGCGACTACTTCGGGTGAAGGTTTCATGGTCTCCGGAGCTGTCGCTACTACCTGGGCAGGGATTGCTGGCTTCGGACGGTGTTTGAGCGACACCGTCAGCGCAAGAGAGCCCACCAACAAACCTACACATATCAGTAACCTGCCAAGCTCTCGCTTTTGGCTATGAGGGGCAACTCGTCGGACTGTATTTTGCTGGCGAGACATATATACCAATAATACATTGGATAGATGCTAAATAAGCAATTCCCGCAAACTCTATACCGCTTATGCAAAAAAAGCGCTACACTACTGATATATAATCCGGAGAATCACTTGTGTTAAAAAAGTCAGTAATCCTACAACTCATACTCTTGGCTTGCACCATGCTGCTCGGCACCGTCCTGGTTTCGAACGCATCGGCAGAAGTAAGGATGTTTCATTCTGGGATCGGTCTGCTCTCAGGGCTTAATGCCATTGCAGTAGCCTACCTTACTTTCAAGGAGAGCTCCCCCAGCGCTGTCAGATACCTCGCTATCGCCACCGTTGGACTCACATTTCTTGCTGGTGTGGGTGGCAAACTCGCTGAGACTGATTATGCTACCGGCCTCCTCCTCATGCGGGCTTCTGCCCTCTCAGCGTTCATAACGGCGGCAGCATGCCTCTTAAATATCAAGCGTAAAAAAGGATCATCACGATGAAAAAAATCACTCCTGCCTCACTCAAGAAGCTCAACTTTATCGCTGCCGGACTGCATGCCGTACAGGCGGTGGCAGTCATGGCGCTCAGCAAAGACTTCGCTGTCCCCGTCACCGGTAGCTACCTCACGTTTGACCGAACTGCCCAAAAACTCTTGCCAGCCAGCAAGGAGCTCTTTACGATCCAGCTCCCCTACCTCATAGCAGGATTTTTCGTCCTATCTGCACTGGCCCACTTGATCATAGCGACAGTGTACAACAAGTCATACAACAAAAACCTCAAGCTAGGCATCAACCGCGGGCGGTGGATTGAGTACTCTATCTCAGCTAGCGTCATGATGCTTGCGATCAGCCAGCTCGTTGGTATCTACGATGCAGGTACTCTCCTCGCAATCTTTGCCCTCACCTCGATCATGAACTTGCTTGGGCTCGTCATGGAAATACATAACCAAACAACCTCACAAACGAATTGGCTGAGTTATTGGATCGGTTGCTTAGCCGGAATCATCCCTTGGGCACTTATCGCATTCACGATGTGGCTCGGAGCAGACAACGGCAGCGCCGCCCCAACCTTTGTCTACTGGATATTCGTATCAATCTTCATCTTCTTTAGTTGCTTCGCACTCAATATGGTGCTGCAATACAAAAAAATCGGCCCCTGGAAGGACTACATCTATGGTGAGCGTGCCTACATCATCCTGAGTCTCGTCGCCAAAAGCCTGCTGGCTTGGCAAGTATTTGCCGGCACGCTTCGCCCATAGTATTGGGCAACAACCGAGCACTTCACTGTCCAGACACCATAAAAACAACCGCCATCAGAGGCGGTTGTTTTTATGGTGTATCACGTTCTAGTACTGATGGATCGGCCACGGGGGATCTATATCACTTCTATTTTTACTACAATCTTTACCGATTCGCCTTCATGCTATTGAGACGCACAGCCTCAAGTGTGATCTTTCGTATTACCGCCTCATCGACCTTGTCTCCCTCGTGATATTCGATGGCACGATCAGTACTACTTTTGAGTCGGGCATTAAAGTATTCTTGCAACCCATCCATCTCGGCGCCCTTTGTGAAAACAATCTTGATATCATTCTTAAACGTTTCGGCCAGACAGAATATGCCATCACGATACCACACAGGTAGACCCTCTGGGCGTAATTTCATTCTCCACTTCACTTCTTCGGTTGCGTCAGGAGCTGCCTGCTTGATTGCCGCACGTACGCGAGACAAGACTTCAGCCTTCCATCCACCATAGAGCCTTATTATGTCATCGATCTGTTCTGAGTCTGGCTTGGTCGTATTCATGACTAAGTACTATTCCTGTTTAGAATTATATGTGTAGAGATTTCGCTTGAGAGACTCCATATCATTATCATCACCCCAGTCGCCATGCATCAGTTGATAACAGATATCGACCAGATCAGATTCTTTGTCAATTCGTTTGATTCTCATAGCTAGATACTACCAAATAACTAAGAATGTTCTTCCTCTGATATACTTCAGACATGAACGAACACCGTATATACACCACAGCCTTTGGCGACGTTTACCCGCACTATGTTGCAAAAGCCAAAAAGAAAGATCGCACCAAGAAGGAAGTCGATGAGATCATCGAGTGGCTTACTGGCTACTCGCAGAAGCAGCTCGATGCGCAGATCAAGGCGAAGACAGACTTCAAGACATTCTTCGCTGAAGCGCCAAAGATGAACCCTTCGCGCAAGCTCATCACGGGCGTAGTCTGTGGTATCCGCGTGGAAGAAATCAAGGAACCAATCATGCAAGAGATCCGTTATCTAGATAAGCTTATCGATGAGCTCGCCGGAGGCAAAGCCATAGAAAAGATCCTACGCACTGCGTGATCACAATAAATACATAATGTCCTCCAAAAGCCTGTCTGAACACACATTCATCCGCAATGTTATTCTCGAGGACGGTATCAATATCGAAAAATACCCTTTTACTATTCCGTCAGTCCGCCACCTCAACGACTTAAACCTTGATCAAGCAGTCACTTTTCTCGTAGGTGAGAACGGCACCGGCAAGTCTACCATCATTGAAGCCATCGCGATCGCAGCCGGGTTCAATGCAGAAGGAGGCAGCAAAAACATTCACTTCTCAACACGAGATACTTCTTCCCCACTCGCAAAGAACATCCGGCTCTCAAAGGGAATTAAGAAGCCCGCCACCGGCTACTTCTTGCGTGCTGAGAGCTTCTATAATGTTGCATCCGAGATTGAGAGACTCGATGAGGATCCCGAGGGTGGCGCAGCAATAGGAGCTAACTATGGCGACATTCCTCTCCACCACCAATCTCATGGTGAGTCATTCCTCGCTCTTGTGAATAACCGATTCGGCCCTAATGGTCTCTACATCCTCGACGAGCCGGAGGCTGCACTCTCACCAGCTCGTCAACTCTCACTCCTCATGCGCATCGGACAGCTTGTCGATGAGGGTTCGCAGTTTATCATCGCAACACACTCTCCCATCCTTTTGGCCTACCCCGAAGCCACAATCTACGAGCTCACTCAGCAGGGCGCACATCGCACTCAATATGAAGAAACGAGTCATTACACCTTTACGACTGACTTCTTAAACAATCACCAGGCCTATACGCGCAGACTCAATGACAAATTTGAGCGTTAGTCTTCAGTAACGAATATGAAGCGTGGTCCTGCGCAGATTGCTGCAGGACCACGTGAATCGACAGTCAGTCGAACAGTCGATCGATGCCTCGGCCGAGACGAGAAGAACGTGGACGAGACTGCGCCCGCAAGGTGTGCGCGGTTGCGAGAGCTGTCTCATAGCGCTGACGCTCCACCTCTTCGGCGGCCTGTAGCCCCTCTCCTCTCTGGCAGCAGCACGACTCGAAGCCCTCCCCATCCGGGCAGGCCCGATGATCATGGTTGCTCGCCTGTTGCCGAAGGTGCCCCTCCACGAGGCTGACAAGATCCGCGATCTCATCATTGCTCGGCGGAGCGGCGGCACTCCTGGTATCCGATTGCACAGCTGTATCAGACATATGCCCTCGATCTGTCATCACACCCAGTGGGTCTGAGTGTGTCTGAGAATTATACCGCACATCTCGTACCAGCTCACGCCGATCCTCGCTCCCCCGCTTGGTAGCTTCCGAGTACCCTCGTGCCGTAGCCGGCATCCGTCAACTCCTTCAATGCTGACGTCACTTTTTTGTCGCTCGTCCCAGCGTCAATATCGGCATAAAACATATATTGCCAGGCCTTTCCGATTACCGGTCGCGACTGGAGTTTTGTAAGATTGATGCCACGCCGAGCGAATACCCCCAGTGCAGCATGCAATGAGCCGGGGCCCTCTGGGGTCTCAATGATCAGCGATGTTTTGTTTGAGCGTGATGACACACTAGCTTGCTTACTCAGCACGATGAACCGAGTATAATTTTGCTTGTTTGTTTCGATCGAATGAGCCAGTACCTCGAGTCCATGCAAATGCGCAGCCGCACTACTCGCAATGGCCACAACGCCTGGATCATTGAGCAGCTTCACTCGCTCCACGCTAGCTGCCGTATCGTGGTATTCGGAGCGCTCGGCCTGAGGGAGGACTTGGTCTATGTAAGCTTCGCACTGCGCCAGCGCAACGGGATGCGAATACACCTCACGAATCTGCTTGAGATCGGTGCTGGGCAAGCCAATGAGACACTGCTCGACACGCAAGTAAACCTCACCGATGATCTGAAAATTGTGCTCCAGCAACAGATCGTAGGTTTGGTTGATCGAACCGTATAGAGAGTTTTCGATCGCGCATACTGCGACCGGTGCCTCTTCATCACGAACAGCCGCAAAGGTCGACTTAAAATCATTGCATGCGAGGATTGGAGCTGGCCGCTGATAATACTTGGTAACAGCAATGTCATGGAAGGAAGCCTTATCTCCCTGAATCGCTATTGATGGTGGCATGAAATTGTTCCTGTTTAAATTTTGATCCGGGCATGAAAAAACCTGCCCCGGGGGCAGGTTTTAAATCGTGATTACTTAAACTCTATCCTCGGGACGGGCTGAGAATAAACGTAAAAAATGAGTTGTTTGTGCGGTGTTGCATTGCCAGTAGGATATCACACTAGAACTCTAAATATAACCATTCACCCAGATTATTACATTGACAGTCATAGTAATATGACATACAGTGTTCTCATGCCAGATAAAAAAATCACATCAGACCTCCTGCGAGGTCACACCGATACGATGATCCTCAACCTATTACGGGATGGAGACAAGTATGGCTACGAAATCACTCGCCTGATTCATGAGCGATCGAATCGTGCCTATGAGCTAAAGGAAGCCACCATGTACTCGAGTCTCAAGCGACTCGAAGCTGACGGAC
>CALKUN010000087.1 GCA_937996675.1 uncultured Candidatus Saccharibacteria bacterium | reverse complement strand
GCTTCGTGAAGGCGTCCTGCCCGCCCTCGAAAATATTGGTGAATGTCTGCTGCGCGGTGCGGTCGATGCTGTTCCAGACGTTCTGGAAGTCGTCAATCTGCTTTTGCATGGCAGCGCGGTCCGTCACCGTCTTGCTGATGGCCTCGGCCAGCTCCGTGGCTTGTTTCTGGACAGCGGGAGAGCCGGTCTCGATGTGCTTGGTGAGCGCGATGAGGAGATCGGTGTCGCAGCGGGCCTTGTCCAGGTCAGCGTGCAGGCACTTGGCCCATACTCGTCCGGCCGACCTCATGTACTGCACGACGCGGTCCAGTAGCTCGCTTCCGTGGGGATCGTACTCCATGCTTGGGTGTTGTAGAGGGTGGCTATACTGAAGCGATAATGCCCGTGGTGAGGGCGACTGCCCCGGCAACGATGACGGCCCCCGCCACTTCGGCGAACACGCTCGGCTTGTCGGGTGCGGGCGGTGGCTGCGTCTCGCTCGAGTAGCCATTGGAGCTCACGACGAACTTGGCCTTCTGACCGGCCACGACGGCCTCGTCCATCGCGTCGGAGAGGTCGACCTCCTTCATACGGCTGGGAATGGCCTCGGCGGGTGCGGACAGTCGTGGTGGCTCGAGCTCCGGGGTTGTTCCGATCGTCATAGCCCAGAAGGCCTTGTTCTGGTCCCCAGTCATGAGGCTATCAGGTGACACGAGGCCGTACGCGTTCTCGGTCCTGCTCTGGGCGAACATGTACCGTTCGTTAATGTCGACCACTCTCAGCTCTGATTCAAGGGTCCCGTGGACACCGCTTTGGAATGGCAGCATGACGTACGTGTCGGGAGCAATGCAGCGAGTCAACCAGACCCACGGCTTGTCTTTCACTGGCTTCCCGAGATGTTCGAGCGCTGCGAAGTAGGAAACGTGTTTATCTGTCGTCATAAGGGTGCGCAGTCCCCCCTTCGCGATCTCTTCACGTAGATAGTACTTGGCTGAACCCTCGACGCTCTTCTTGACCTTCCCGTCGGCTGTGAAGTCACAATAGGGGAGATAGACGACCATGTTACCATCGCTAGGACGTTCATTTGATGCTTCGGTACTACTCACGGTGCGGAACCTGAAGCCGTGCTGCATCGGTGGAGGAGTTGTATTACGAGCGAAGAAGCTCAACGCGTTAGTCATCAGCTCTTCGCGAGAGGCGTTGATTGCGTCTGCATTTCCCCCAACCGTCGGTCGGAAGGTGACGCGATCGAACATCTGTTGGAATGAGGCCCGGGGCGCGGCTTGGGCCTTGACGGCGGCCAATGCACTTTCTGCGTGTGAGGTATCAGCCATCTTGCAGGGCTAGTATACTGATGAGCGCACACCGAGTTTTCGAATACCTCACGACCAAGGACAGAGAGCTCTTCTCGACCTACGGCATGCCCGTTCTCACGGCCCTCGAGATGCGCGAGGTGATGGCCACCAGCTCCATGGCCGAGATCGGCTCGGCGCTGAGCAAGGGGCTCGCATCCGCCGACGAGACCATCTACTTCCCCGCCAGTGAGACGATGCTCAACGCCGAGGGGCTCGCCGCCACGATGGCGCTCACTCGCCAAAAGGATCAGAAGGCGCTCTACTACGTGCTCTACAAACCCATCGTGTGTCCCGACAACGCCATCCGCGTGGCCGCCGCGCTCGTGCGCGACGTGGGCGGTACCGAGCTCGAGGAGCAGATGGTGCCCATCGATCAGCCACCCAGCGCGGAGATCTGCCTGCAGCTCGTGAGCCGCACCGACGGCAAGTTCCGCTCCACGATCCCTCGCGACGGCCGCGAGTTCAGCCCCAGCATCCCCTTCGAGCCATACAGCCTGGACGCCCAGGAGCAGGTGGACTTCCTAGCGAGACAGTACCGCGATCTCGGCTACGGCAAGCAGCGCGATCCCTTCCGGGACCAGTTCGAGGCCTTCGACAAGAACCGAGACTACAGCTCCGAGCTGATCGACGCGGTCGAGAGCGGGATCGACGTCGGTGACTGGCTCAAGGGCTCGCTACACAAGGCCACCGAGAGCTTCGCAGACAGCTCCTGGCTCAAGAAGATCCCCTTCGCGAGTGGGCTGGTCAAGGAGACGCTCAACATCGCGGCCGATTTCGCTGCAGACGCCGTGGGCGGGTTCACCTCCTTCTACACCGACGCCCTCGCCGAGGAGGCCATCGAGATCGACCCGTTCCTCCGCTGGGCGTCCAACGTGCCCGGCGCAGACCGTCTGGCCTACACGATCCTACAGGCCCCCAACGTCGCCGACACGACCACCGGAGACCTGATCGGCTCCATCAAGGTGCGACTTCCATGACGGAACGAAATCTCTACCACCGCATATAGCCATGCCACTCTACACGATCACGAACCAGGACAAGGCAAGCAAGGGCTACGGCCGCGCGTACGTCGGCTCGTGCACAATCACGCTCGGCGCGCGGTTGAGCCGCCACTACTACAAGGCCACGCACGCCACGGACACGTCGCCCGAGCTGTACCGCGACATGAAGGAGTCGTACGAGCGCGTCAAGGACAAGTACCCGACGGCCACGGCCGCGTTCCGCGAGCTGTACCCCGCAACCGAGCGAACTCCAAACGGCACCAGTTCCCTTGTTGAAGCGGAACAGGCGCTTCTGGACGCGATGCGAGACCTCGCAGTCCACCCACGGTCGGACGCCAAGGGCCCGTACAACGTGCGACGCCCGCAGGCCCTAACCACGGCCTCTCCCGAGGTAGTCAGCGCGCATAAGGCCAAGCGAGCCGCTTCCTACGCCGCTGCTAAACACGTATGCTCTTGCGGGCGGGAGGTCTCCAAGGGTAACTACGCCCACCTGAAGAGCGCAATCCACCTGAAGGCGACCGTCCCCGCGTAGTGCACGCTAGGGTCCTTTTTTGCCGGGGGTAGTATAGCCCGGTATGAGCAGCGAGCAAGAGCCTGTCAGTTCAAGCATGCTTGAACAACCCGTGGACTCCGATAAGCCCGGAGTAGACGCAATCAAGAGCCTGGAGGGTGCTCGCAAGACTATCAAAAAGCTCGTCAAGAGCGAGCATGACACTATCGAAGCCGCGCTGACCGAGTACAAGGCCGGAAGACTGCCGAAGATCGGTAAGGTGCGAGTGGACAGCTACACGATGTCCGCCTCGCTCGGAGGAGCTGGACTGCTCAGCGTATTGATCGGCGCCGGCTTCCTCGTCAAGGGCAAGACCGGCCTCGGCGCCGCTGGGCTCGGCGTGGGAGCTGGCTTTGGCGTGGGCGCAGCCGTTACGTACCCCATCAAGAAGGAGGCCTGCGTGTTCTTCCTACGCTGCGACTGCACGCAAACGGTGGAGGTCGAAGGCCAGAAGCAGGAGCTACCTCTCTACGCCAAGATCGTCATGCCCCTGAAGCTCAGCGACAAGGAGTTCAAGAAGGAGTGCAAGCGCCAGCTTAAGAAGGCTAAGAAGGACAAGAAGTGCATCCTCGCCACCCCCATCGAGATCGAGATCATCGAAGAGGCCATCAAGCAGGCCGCGGACGTCGCGTCGAGCTCGTCTAATGGCGATGGTCTCTCCAGCTCGTCGAGCTCGTCTAGCAGCAGCCTGCAGGAGGATGAAGCCCCAGTGCCCGAACCAGTCAAAGACCAATCAGCCGAGCCAGTGAAAGAGCAAGAGGAAGAAGCAAAAAAGTCGCCAGTCGTGAGCGAACTGTCCTCGGAGGAGCGCAAGCGCCTCAATGCGGATTCCGGCGTGAAGACGATCGTCGTCTAAACGGACGAGGCGCCAAGAGTCTCGCGCTGGCCACGGTCTTTATCCACGTAGGCGTCGTAGTTGGCGGCTGCGTCCCTGTAGAGTCTGCTAAAGAAGTAGAGATTTTTAGGCTCACGCACCGTGTGGCCGTCGACTTCGCGCGTGACGCTGAAGCAATCGGGGCAGTCCGCCGCGAGGCTCTCGCGTACGCTTTTTTGGATCTTGGCGTAGTCGAGGTGAATGCGGCTGCGGTGCTGGATGGCGATGAGGAAGTGCACGTGGGGCTGGCCGCGGACGGGGCTGAACTCGACTCCCTGCTTGACGCGCACGCTGGTGATGTACTCGGGTGTCCAGCTGTGCCCCGGTGTCCTGAACTCGACGTAATCGCTCAAGTGCTCAAACACGTCTTTGATGGCCCGTTGCAGAGCGCGAAGGAGGGGCTTGGCACTGTCGTAGTCGCTGTAGCGCTGGTTCGTGCTAATGGTGATGAACCAGTTACTGTACGCTCGTCGTCCGGGGGCCGTCATTTTCCGTAGCTATATACAGCATGCAACCCGGCCGGACACCACAACAAGTCGCGTGTCAGCGATACCAACAATCAGAGAAGGGGCGCGAGGCCTACCGACGCGCTACGGCCAAGTACCGGGCGTCACCCGCGGGCCGCGAGGCTATGCGGGAGAGTAAGCGGCGGTGGCGGCAGCAAGCGCGAGAAAGGCAGCTGCTGGACGAGGCCTCGCGTCCGACGATCTTGGTCCATGACGCGTCTAGTATAGACGAGAATGTCGATCCAGTTCCAGGACAGTAGTGACTATCTAGACGACATGGAGCAGCTCGATGACTTGATGCCAGCGCTCCAAACCACCCGAGAACTAACAGTCCCCACCGTGCAGTACGAGCTCGAGCTCGACGAGGAGCGCGAACAGGCGGTTCCCTCACGAGCCGCGCCCCGTCAAGCGGACGAGATCGCCATTGAGCAGCTCAAGCACGAGCTAGTACAACGGAAACCAACGGTTTCCGAACATGCTCTGGCGGAACCCGAGGTTCCTCCTACAAGCTCTAACAAGAGCGACGACGGCTGGGGTGAGGGGAGCAGCGGTCAGTCGAAGACTAGCTCGAGCTGGTTCGGTAGTGGTGGCAAGGCACCCAAGAGCGAGGACGATGAGAAGCGCGAGCTGCTCGACAGGATCGCCGCCTACCGCAGCACGTGGCCGTGGCTCGATGAGAAGATCACCTTCCCCGCCAACCTCCACAAGAAGAGCGTCGAGAAGCTGCGGGTGGTACTGGAAGAGTGCTCAGCCAAGGTGCAGAACAAAAACATGACGAGCATGCTCGGGATCGTCTTCAGTACGGTTCTGTGCAGCATTGAGAACCTGTGCACGAAGCAGTTCGGGTGGGCCGACCTCAAGGGCTTCGCTCTCGAGTGTGAGCAGGACCAAGCCATCAAGGACAGCATCCGAGAGATCGAGATCAAGTACTGGGCCAGTAGCAAGGCGATGGCACCCGAGGCACGTTTGGCGGTCGCGCTCTTGCAGAAGCTGGTGCTCGTCACAAATCGCAATCGTGGCCAGCGGCTGCTTCTGGAAGTGAGCAAGCGTCAGCTCGATCCTGGGGCTCTGTCTGGCTTTGAGGATCTGTAAGGCAAGACGGGTCTTGCCTGGCCCTCAACTTGTACCGGCCGCTCAGCACCATCACGGGCTTCTCCGTGTAACAATCCATGTTGAACACGATGAGATTGTAGTCCTTCATACTGGCCCGTAGCGCGGTGATGAAGTCTTTTTTGTTGTCGTAGTGCGTCTGCAGGCTGTAGAGTAGGTCGTAGTCGGTACCGTGCACCTTGGTCACCACGACGTAGTGGGCGTTCTTGCGGATCACGGGGCTGATCTGGGTCATGGCCTGTACGAGGAAGAAGAGGCTGATCCCGAAGTGGCGCGACATGGTCACGAGCCGGTTCATGGGGTGCGTGCGCTCCTGCGTCTCCAGCACGCCCGCGCAGTCGTCAAACACAAACGCCACTTGAAGTAGGCGCTGGCCCGGGCGCGAGTTGGCCTTGCGGTCCTCGAGAAAGGTCTGGATCTTGGCCACGAGCGCGTAGTCGGGCTCGTCGTAGATGTAGGCGGTGACCGAGTCCCAGTCGTGGGTCATGCGCGCCGTCTGGCTAAACACGACGATACGGTCGAAGCGCTCAGGCATAAGCTGTAGAAGCTTCTTCGTGCCCACCGTCTTGCCGCTGTTACTCATTCCCGCGATCAGGTACGTGCCGGGCACCCTCAGATGCCGCTTCATTTGCTCGGGCGTCACTTGGTCCATGCTGCCGTATCTATACTAGACGGCCCGCGGACCTTATGCCGAAACACCGCGATTGCGTCGCGTCTGACCTCACGAGCTCAGCCTGCGTGGCTTGGCTGCGCAACCTGCTCTGCTATCGACGCACGGCGCGCAAGCAGGCGGCCAAGGTGATGGAGAGTAGCATCAGCCCGGAGACAGTCACTCTCCTACATGCTTATTGTGATCTCTGAGCATATAGACCACACCGCGATGCCCAAGACACCCGCCCAACTAGCCGCGCAACAGCGCTACCGCGAATCCGAGAAGGGCCGCGCCATCCAGCACGCCGCGCAGCAGCGCTATCGCGAATCCGAGCTGGGCAAGGCCGCCATCGCCCGCGCCACCGAGGCCCGCCGAGCTCGTAAGGCAGCCGCCCAGATGGCCCGCTACGCCGCCGTAGCCGAGGACCGCGCCTTCGAACACCCCCGCACTGGCGACGTCTACCCGCTTGTTCGCAGTGGCAGCGCAGAGGCCCTTAGCGGCGCGTAAGCACGGTGCGCTTTTTTGAACTGGTGGCCGAGGTTCACCTGCGGAAGGCACCAGTTGGCGATCCATTAAGAAGTGCTGAGAGTGATATAGCACTGACAAGCCAAGACACAATGAGCCGCAAGCAGCTGTACGACGAAGCCAAGGCCCTCGGCCTCCCCGTCCAATGGAACACAAGCACTGTCCTCACCCTGACCGAGGCGCTCGCCGGGCACCTCCGCTCGACGCTGAATCTCGGCTTCGACGCCTCGTTCGAGGAGCAGTTCGACCACCTTGCCGCGCGGCTCCCTGAGCTGGACGCGTTCCTTCACGGCCGCTTTGCTACGGGTTCTTACGAGTTCATGAAACGGGTTGAAATGGGCCTCGATTACTTGCGCTGCGTCGGCTCCCCAGCCACGATCAAGAGCCTCCGCGAAGCCGCTGTGCTTATCGTGGGTCCCTTCTACAGTCGCTCACATCCGCTCAACCCCCACGACAACGTCGAGCGCTTGCGCAAGGCCAAGCGCGCTGTCCTAAGAGCAACCAGTGACGATGCCATTATGCACCGAGGCTTCCTCATGGCCCACTTCTCCGAGTGGGAGATGGCCCTCACGCGTGATGAGCTCGACCTCTACCTCGGCTAACGCGGTCACTTTTTTGCCTCGGTCGAAAAAGGAGCGGGACGAGCCGACCTTTACCTCGCGTAGTGGAAGTACTACTTTCACGTGGTTGCTTTTTGCTCAGAAGCCATTTGATCAATGAATCCGTTTTTGGGAGCCTGGGAGCACGCGAGATGATCGAGCTACCGCGGTATCCCAAGGG
>CALKUN010000086.1 GCA_937996675.1 uncultured Candidatus Saccharibacteria bacterium | reverse complement strand
CACTCTTTCCCTACACGACGCTCTTCCGATCTCTCTCGACGGTTGGGCTGGCGTGACGAAGTCAGGAGGCAGCAGCAGACGTGCCGCTTTGATGCGCATCCTCGACGTCTACCACCCCGACATCCAGGAATTCATCGCAACGAAGTTCACGGCGCAGAAGATGATCCGCGACCTCGGCGCCGAGGGTTGGGACGTCGGTTTCAACGCTGTCGCCACGACGTGGACGCCGTACCAAAACGCTAACAATTCCGTGCGTGTAGACGACGCTTTCATGCTTGCAACGGTGCAAGGGCACAACGTGCAGCTGCACTGGCCCACAGCTTGGGACGGTAAGGTCCCTCTCGCGAAGATTGAGGGCGCTAGTATCCCAGCTTCTGCGCTGCTAGACGACATCGCCGTCAAAGCGCACGATTGCGGCGACCCCGGCATGCAGTATCACACGACCATCAACAAATGGCACACATGTAAGACAAGCGGAACTATTGTAGGGTCCAATCCGTGTTCGGAGTACATGTTCTTAGATGACAGTGCATGTAACCTCGCCTCGTTGCGGCTGACGAAGTTCCTCACACAGCAGGGTTTCGACATTGACGCCTACACCCACGTCGCCAGGACGATGTTCATCGCACAGGAGATCCTCGTCGGCGCCGCGTCCTACCCCACCGACAAGATCGCGCAGAACAGCCACGACTTCCGGCCGCTCGGCCTCGGCTACGCCGACCTCGGCGCCATGCTGATGCAGCTTGGCCTGCCCTATGACAGCGACGCGGGACGTGTTAGCTGCGCCGCTGTGACGTCACTGCTCGGCGGCGTAGCATACGAGACAAGCGCGGAGATCGCTCGCGATTGCGGCGGTGCCTTCCCCGGCTTCGCTGAGAATCGTGACAGCATGCTGCAAGTCATCAGCATGCACGAGCAACATGCCGCTGAGCTCGTCGGCAACGGTGCCGTATCGTGGCTGAGGGAGACGCCATCTTCTCCTCGTTATCACTTGGCCGATGTTGCCCGAGCGGGCGAGCTCGCGTGGAATGCTGCGGCAGAGCTCGGCAGCGACTACGGCTTCCGCAATGCTCAGGCGACGGTGCTCGCGCCCACCGGCACGATCGGCTTCGCCCTCGACTGCGACACCACCGGCATCGAGCCTGACACGGCGCTGGTGAAGCGCAAGAAGCTCGCAGGTGGCGGCGTCGTCGAGTACGTCAACCAATCGGTGGCTCCTGCGCTGCGACAGCTAGGTTACGATGCGTGGAAGATCGATGGTATCGTCGCACATATCAAATCGACAGGTGAGTTGCCCGTAGCTTACGAAGGACACAAGAGCGACGGTGATCGGTGGTTGGCGCCCTATCATGCTCCCGTCTTCGCCACGGCGTTTGGACAGTCGGGCAACGAGGTCAGCGTCGACGGCCACCTCAAGATGATGGCGGCGGCGCAGCCGTTCCTCTCGGGGGCGATCAGCAAGACCGTCAACACGCCCGAGGAGACGACGGTCGAGGAGATCGAGCAGATCTACCTCGATGGGTGGCAGCTCGGTCTCAAGGCCGTCGCCGTCTACCGCGACAACTGCAAGGTCGGCCAGCCGCTGTCCACGGGCAAGACCCCGGCGGCGACAGCGCTGCCCGATGCCGTCGAGCAGCAACTGGCGCTCGTCCCGGTCGCCCACCAGCCGGTGCGGGAGCGTCTGCCCCGGTCGCGGCG
>CALKUN010000085.1 GCA_937996675.1 uncultured Candidatus Saccharibacteria bacterium | reverse complement strand
TAAGCAGGTTTGTGCTCAGTGGCAAGCTCGATTCTTGACACTTTTCCCAGGGCTCGCCGATGAGGTGCTCTGCTGCGATGATCCTGTGTATGGAATCGCTGGCTTTGAGGCCACCAAGCCTGAGCAGAACGACACGCAGCGCGACATCGTTGTGTGTATACCTGCTCAATTGCAGGCTCACGTCGAGGCAGAGGAAGCCGACGTTGCAGAACGCATTGCAGCCGGCGAGAAAGGAATCACTTACTACTGGACAGTGGGTAGGCTCCCAAAGGTCCAACCAGAGCGCATTTATTTCGTTTGGGAAGGTGCTGTAAGGGCCTGGCACAAGGTCGTTAGTATGGAGCCTGGCCGGATTGTGATGGCTCCCGAGATCAACAGCATACCGCCAATCGAGATGAAGGCTTTCCGAAGCTGGCGATACTGGAGCGTGCCGGCCACACATGGCCCACCGCAGAACAAAGAGGCGGCTGTTAAAAGCGGATACTCCCCCCGCGAAGCATTCCTAGCCTCAATGGCTGCGCCCGGTTGGCGTTACCTCATCGTGTCTCACGAGATGCTGAGAGAGATCCCCCTCTCTGAAACCACCTTCAAGAGCCTCCTAGATGAGGAGCTTGGTGGGCTGAGGGAGTGCTTACGCGACGCTGAGGAAGCCGGCAGCAAGGAGGGGAGCAAGGGCGCGCGACGGTCGCTCAGGGCTAGGGAAGCTGCGCTTCAGGACATGCAGGCCAAGCACGAAGCGAAGTGGGCTACTCTGCGGGATAGGGATCGCGCCCCGGTGAGCTGGGAGGACTTGGGGATAGACCACCTCATAGGGGACGAGGCACACGCCTGGAAAAACTTAGGAATTACGAGCAAGATGGATTCGGTCGCGGGAATGCCTCAAGGTGAGAGCCAGCGCGCTTTTGATTCCTACTGCAAGGTGCAAGCGGTGTTCAGATCGGGCGGCAGAGTGACGATGCTCTCGGGCACTCCTTTAACCAATACGATCGCTGAAACCTTCATATGGATGAGAGTCTTACAACCCAATCTCTTGAAACACCTCAACTTGCAACATTTTGACGCTTGGGCGTCGGTGTTCTGTGAACCGTTCCCGTCTGTCGAGCTCAATGCAACGGGGACCTATCGCACGGTTACACGTTTACGCTATAAAAATCTTCCGGAGCTGGTATGACCACTGACTGGGCTATGATCAATTGCATCTGGCAGGATTGCGTTATTTGGTTTGGATGTCACACATACGTTCAATATCCAGAAGCATTGCTCAAAGCCTCAAATGAGTTTGCAGACGATCGGACGCTTATTTTAGAAGCATACGAGCTAGCTGGATATGACTTAATTCAAGTAGCTTCAATTGGTTTGAATGCAATGGCAGAGCCGGCATTTATGTCGTCGGAGTGCGTGTAGTGGGCCTCCTCTCAGAAACTTGGGATTTCGTAAGGGAGCTGCCCGACGAGAACCTCCCACAGCTCCATGGTGGCGCTGTCCAGGTCATCTCGACGCCAGCCACGCCCGAGCTCCGCGCATACACCAGAGCACTCGCCGAGAGAGCCGACCTCTGCCGCGCTCGCAAGGTTGACCCCAAAGACGACAACCTGCTCAAGATCACGTCCGATGGAAGGCAAGCCGCACTGTTCAACGGCCCTCCCTCGCCAACCTGGCCGACTCACCGGGTAACGAAAGTCGATGCTCTCGCTAAGAACGTTTGGGCACACTACTGCGCCAGCGACGCGCGCAGCGGCGCTCAGCTCGTCTTTATCGACCTGTTCACTCCTAAATCCAACGAGGGCGATGAGGACTACATAATCCCTAAGCTCACCGATGAAGAAAGGTGGCTGCAGACTGGCGTTTACGGCGTGATCAAGGCCAAGCTCGTCGCCCGCGGCATCGCGCCGGACGAGATAGCTTTCGCTCACGACTACCAGACTCCCAAGCTGCGCGCACGTCTTCACAGCGGCATCCGCTCCGGCACTGTCAGGGTCTGCATCGGCTCGACCGCGCTCATCGGGCTGGGCGTCAACGTACAGGATCGGGGCTGCGCGCTGCATCACCTAGACTGCCCCTGGCGTCCAGACGAGCTAGAGCAGCGGACGAAGCGCTTTGAGAGGCAGGGCAACACCTTCTCGACGGTGCACGTCTACGTCTACGTCACCGAAGGCAGCTATGATCCCGTTGTCTGGCAGATCGTTGAGGGCAAGGCGCGCTGGCAGCAACAGCTCTACCGCGGCAAGGTCGGTAGGCGCTCTACTGAGGATGTGGGGGCCGTGGTCCTCACCGCAAGCCTGGCGAAGGCCGTGGCCCTAGGCGATACCCGAGTGCTAGAGAAGGTGCGCCTAGAGGGCGAGCTAGCGCTCTTGGAAGCCCGCTGGCTGAGCTGGTCGCAGGGTCGCGGGGTGCTACGTAGGGATGTTGATCGTCTGCCTGGTGAGATAGCTACTCTAGAGGCGAGGGCTGGCCGGTTGAAGCGTTATGCTGAGGTGGTGGGTCATGTAGTGCGTGAGCAGGCGCTGGCTGCGCGAAGTGAGGGCGGTGCAGGAGGCAAGGGCGCAGAGCTCGGCTTGTGCATCCTCAACAGCGCTCTCGGATTGCCCGACTCGCATGCACCGACGCAAACGCCCGGCCACACATGGCCCACCGCTATGGATGAGGCTAACACGCTTCTGCGATCGGCTTGGCTCAGGCACGGCCAGCGCCCTTCTAACATGCTCGTCGGGACCTGGCGAGGCTTCGCACTGTGGGTCGAGTATCGCAAGCTAGGCTCAGTGCTCTCTGCCTACCCGGTCGGCGATGCTGTAGACGGTGAGGGCTTAGCTGTGGAAGGCGTGAGTTTCCAATCGTCGAGGCCGGCTGACGGCATGGCCCAGCTCCTAGATGTGCAGCGTTTGGCTCAGGATGCCAGGCTGTGTGAACAGCGCGCCATGGGGCTGCGGTCAAGGTTGACGGTCGCAGAGCGCGATCTAAGCGAGGTGTGGGCGCTACAGGCCGACGTTGAGCGCCAGCTTGCGGCCTACGGTCGAGCGTGCGAGGGCAGGGAGGCTGTAGGGGTTGAGGGTGAGGTGGGATATGTGGCCAAACTGGAGCCCTTGCGGGATGCGATCGTCTATCGGTTCAAGTTCTAGACCAGGCTGCTGTCGTCGGTGGCGTTGCGCTTGCGTTTTGCAGAACGCTTTGCACTGGCGCGTCTTGAAAAGGGTGCTAGTCTTCAAATATGTCCGATTTGATTCACCTGAAGTTGACCGCTGCGCGCCCTTGGGAAGATAAGCCCATGGCAGCACCTGGATTGATTAGTTATCGCGCACGCAGCCAGTTTGGTTGGATCATGATCGGGGCCTCGGATGCTGCTCAAGCCCTACGTGAAGCCAAGCGGTCAACTTTTTCACCGACCGATCTTCAAGTCTGGAATGGCACTGCTTACGAGGCTGTTTAACTGTATCCCACCTTCTAGGAGCTTTCATGATTGAGCCATCATCCATTCTTCCCTCTTCCGCCGACTTCGATCGCCGCGCCTACCTGCGCAGCATCGCGTTTTGGCGACCCTCTGATCTCAGCATCCACACCGGCAGCCTGGGCGACGACTACCGCGGGAATCTGCAGTGCTCGGAACAGGTGATTTTCGGCCTGCTTCTCTGCCACAGCGTGAGCCCCGCTTTTGACACGACCGCCGGCACCTGGACTAAGGGCGAGGGCAAGTGCGTCTCCGGCGAGCGCGATCCCGTGACCAAGCTCCCCGTGCTGCGGCATGTCGCCTACAACAGCCGACAGCCGATCGTGCTGACCTTGTGGGATCGCGGCAACGGTATCGTCCCCTGGATCACCGATGGGCGGCAGCGCGGGCGCTCCTCAGAGGGCATGGGTCAGAAGGAAGCCGTCGGTGAGATGGGCGCGGTGGAGGCGATCAATCACCGGCTCAAGATGATCGTTGAGCTGGCGCGGGAGCTTGACCCGCCGGCCATCGACGGCGCTACCGATCACAAGTACCTCCCCGCCAACGAGCTCCAGATCCGGGTCCGCAATGAGGCCAAGATGCGCAGCCAGAAGGCGCTGGCCGGCGACAAAGCCTTCAAGGGCTGGGAGTGGGCGAAGTCTGGCGAGATCGCCCTCTACTTGGGCGGCAAGCTCGGCGACGAGAAGTCTAGCCAGTGGCAGCACGGCCTGATTGACTGGCGCTCCATGGCGGACGGTGGCCCGGTCGCTGCAGAGTTCGTATGCTGGACCGTGTTCGAGCCCGATGACCGCGATCCTGCCACGGTTGAGACCCTGATCGGCAGCGTCGTGCTCCGCCAGGCCCAGGTGGGCGACCCCCCGTCGGTCGAGTGCAAGCGCACCGCGGCGATCGTCAACAAGCCCGATGACCCGAAGTTTCCCGGCCAGGGCGTGCCGATCTCAGTCATGGCTCGACTGTTTGGCGTGAGCCGCGTGACGATTCAGGATCGGTGCATGCTGCTGCTGCTGATTCCCGAGGTGCTCGACGAGCTCGACGCGGGCGCTCGCGGTGAGGATGGCCTGAGCATGCGCCAGGTCATGGACGGCGGTTTCTTTCACGCTGGCACCGGCACCGACGACGTGCGCATTCCCAAGACGCGAGACGAGCAGCTCGCGCTGATTGCCAAGCTCAAGGGCACGCGCGGCCTGGGAGCTCTGCGTGAGGCTGATCTGGCTGCCAACACTGCTGACAAGACGGGCAGCAAGGAAAGCAATGGCACGCGCACCGCCTCGGACGGCCCGGCGCGTGAGCTCGGTAGCGGTGACTCCGGCCTCGACCGTCACGCAGCCGACGAGCCGCGCGCCCCGGTTGGTCCCGACTCTCCCGCGACTGCTGGTCTGCCCGTCAAGGCGATGGCGCTGAGCGCGGACCTGGCGCGGGCTATCGCTGATAAGCTCGACGAGCAGATTGAGGGGCTGCTTCCTGGCACCGACGGCAAGCTCCCGAGCGGCGAGGAAGCTACCTCGGATCACCAGCAAGAGCGCCGGCAGTATGAGGCAGTTTACCAGTTTCTTCGCCTCATCG
>CALKUN010000084.1 GCA_937996675.1 uncultured Candidatus Saccharibacteria bacterium | reverse complement strand
GACCAGAAACTCGTTGGCAGTGTCAGAACCTCCGAACAGTCATTTTTGTACATCTTGACGAAAATGACTCCGACCCGGATAAATCGTCTCGATGGAGCTTGCCTTATACCGAAGAAAAAGGCTTTGGTGATTCCATTGATCGCAATGCTCCACCTATTAGCTCCCTATTTCATGACTTGATCCAAGTCATGAAATAGGCCCCTTGGGCTCTTCGCTTAAACAGCGAAGGGGTTCCCCGAGGGGCCTCTTCATGTCTACGCACTAAGAAGTAAGTTCTAACCTCATCCGCTACGGCCCGCCAAGATAAAGACCTCACATCGAGTGGGGTCTTTACTTTTTTGTCATTATTATTTATAATAATACTTATCATCCCTGATCTACGCCTGTAGATTACAGCACGAATACGAAGGAGCACCATGTCCAACTGCCCAAAGTGTGATGACACGGGCGTCATCGAGACAGGCAATAACGACCTTCCCTGTACCTGCCCAGCCGGGAGTACCGCTCTGTTCAACACCAGCGGTGTGGAAGGAGCAATCACCGGAGATGAGATGAGGCGACATTTCTTCAACGACTCACCCGAACCACTTCGACCCAAGCCCGGAGTCAATATCGAGGCAAACAGTCTCCCCGGCCGCGGATAATCGTCGCATACACCTTTCGCCCGAAAAACCATGCCCCAAGGACTCTCAGCGCTACAGTACGCGTCAAGAGCCCGAGGGGCATCTTCATGTCATAGGCCGATGGTCCTAGAAATTGATCTGTGCCAATTGTAGTCCGGACACCCCTTAGACTCGAAGAATATGGAATGGCTCATTTTACTTCAGGAAACGGCGTCGAGCTATCCCACAGCACACCATAGAGAGCATGCATCATCTCAACATGTTCAGCAGATTTCACGAGCAAAGCATATCCACTCGCCAATGAGGATATATAGAGGACTTGATCGTCATACATGAAAATCGTGGAACGGAAGCGCTCGCCAAGCCCACCAGGCAACATGCGGATATCAGCCTTGTCATAATATTTATCAATGACACCTTGATCTATTTTTGTCGCCCAAAGATTACGCGTTTTGACGCCAAGGGTGTGGCGGAGTTCAACATATTTTTCGACAAATTCAGGACCTAGCTGCCAAAAAAAGTTGTGTGCCGGAACCAACGTATCAATCTTACGTGAGTGAGTGTAGACAGTCTCCATAATGACATTGCGAACCGCTGAGACACCCTCATAAAATGACACGCTTGGGTGCTTATCTGCCCTTGAAGGTGCCTTAAACTGACCGAGGAAGTCCTCGACCTCAACCTGCAGTGATTCTACTTCATTCTGTTTCTGCTGAATGATAGTCTTGAGGCGCTTCGGCGGCTCCACACGGATGCGTTGATCCTCCATCAAGCCTGTCTTGCTGAGCAAACCTCGCTTCTCCAGCGCACTCAAAGCGTAGTAAACCGTTGGCCGACTGCGGCCTGTCGTAGCGACAATATCGCGGGCCGCCTGTGCGCCTTTTAGCAACGCCAGGTACACATCAATCTCCGCATCAGAGAGCTCAAGCTTACTCAAAAAAGCGCGTGGTTGAATCATTTTTTACTCCTATTTTGTCTAATCATTATTATACACACTAAACAGCGGATAGTGAGTGTTCTAATCTGTAGATGCACCTACTAATCAACCTATAAACGGAGGATATCGTGAAAAAGACCGTCAAAAATTCACTTCAGCAGGAATGGATTGGGCTCACACCACAGGGTGTCAGTATCAGCAAAATGCTCCAAGCATTCGATCGCATTCAGCACAGCTACGCCGATCCACAGCGGCGCTTTCACACACTCTCTGCGCACATTCGGAGCCTTCTCAAGCTCCAAAAAGAGTATTTTGCAGATGCCTCTTTGCCGGTAGTATTGGCGATTTGGTTTCACGATATCTTCTACCTTCCAGGTTACGGACACAGCGAAACCGTCAGTGCAGATATGATGCGCGCCATCCTGCATGGCATCTTCCCAAAGGACATCATTGAGGAGGCCGCTCGACATATCCTGGCTACGATTGACCATGCAGCATCAAGTAATCCCGATACTCAAATCATGTGCGATCTTGACCTGCTTGGCCTTGCTTCGGACCCCGATGAGTACGATGCGGGCGTACGTCACATTCGGGCTGAATACGACCAATTTACGGACGAAGAGTGGAAAATGGGGCGTACCAAGTTTCTGAGCGGGCTACTGGATCGGACTAGCATCTTTCAGACGGAGGCGATCAGAACATGGTTTGAGTCAGCTGCACGCAGTAACTTGGAGCGCGACTTGGCGGCCTGTTCTTAATTCTCAGAGCCTCAAAATAGCATTTTGAGGCTCTTTTTCGTACAAAAATTTAGCAGGCTTTTAGATACACCTTACCAACAATTCTGCCATTTTACAGGTTAGAGTACTGCTTTTAGTCGCACTTCTGACACCTTACGAATACAAAAGTAACTCAAACAAATGCAATGAAGCCGCACAAGCATGATCGTAATACAAAAGCTTGCCAACCAGACAATTTAAATTCATAATATCATCACTACCTTAGAACACGTACGAATAGGCCCATAGAGGAGATGCTCATGACAACCCACTCACCCCATACATCAGCTGGCCATACCTTTCTCTTGGTTGGCCCCCCAGGGGCTGGCAAGGGCGCTCAGGCTGTGCTACTAGCCGACAAGCTCGGTGGTCGTGCGATCTCGAGCGGTGCGATCTTTCGCGCTCGCGGAGATGCCCGCATCGCCAAGATCATGGCAACCGGGGTAACCATCCCCTCTGAGGACTTCGAGCGCATGGTACGCGAAGAGATCAACGAGATCCCCCATGCAACCCCTCTTGTCCTCGACGGAATGGCGCAACAAGGCGTACATGAGGTCGCCATGGTTGATGACATTCTCGCATTCAATGGTCGTCGCATCGAGCTGGTCATCGAGCTCGAGTGTGGACTCGAGACCATCATGCAGCGCATCCTCGCCCGGCAGCAAGAAACCGGCACCGTCAGAGATGATGATGATCCAGAAGTACAGGCAATCCGTCAGAAGCGTTTCGCAGAAGAGACACAGCCTTCGCTCGACCTCTTCGCCAGCCGAGGTCTCCTCGTCAAGGTGGATGGCGAAGGAACGCGAGTGCACGTCGCTGAGCTCGTCTGGAATGAGGTGCTCAAGAAGGGTCTTGCGCCGGCTGCCTAGATCGGTACGTAGAACTAAAAGACCGTTCACTACCCAGTGAACGGTCTTCGTCATTTCTGCGACAAATGGCTAGATCTTGAAGTAACGGCCTATCTTTGCCTTATCACGCTGTTCCTTGAGCCATGATTCGAGGTCTACACCCTTGATAAGAATATGCGATACGTGAACGGTATCATCCTTCTTCTCAAGAGACTTGATGATATGGTACCCAAACTGGGTCTTCACGATATCACTCACCTGTCCAACTTCGAGCTTGAATGCAGCTTCTTCGAACTCTGCTACAGTCTGCCCCTTAGTAATGAACCCGAGATCACCGCCAGCCGAGGCTGAGCTATCTTCACTGTTCGTCTTAGCCAACTCTGCAAAGTCTGCTCCACCCTTGATCTGCTTGAGGAGATCTTCGGCTTTTGCCTTGGCTACACCATTGAGACTAGAGTCGTTGCTAATCTTGTCAGCCAGTTTTTGCTGGACAAGACTAAAACGAATCTTCTTTTTGAAATCATCCACAGTCCAGCCATAGAGCTTCTGGAGTGTTTCCTTCACCTTATCTGGTCCACCAGCATTCTCGGTGAGCTTGTTGAACTCATCATCGATCTCTTTTGGCGTGACCTTGATACGTTGCTTGGCAGCTTCCTGGGATACAAGCTGCTGATCCTCAAGCTGAGTCATGAGCTGTTCCTTAAGCTCGACAAGCTGCTTCTTGCCATCGTCGGTAGTGAGATCCTGGCCCTGAGATTCGTAGAACTTACGAATACTCGAGAGCTCAAACAGGTATGAACCATATGTCTCGGTATTCCACAAAACGTTACCATTCACACTGAGTACTGGGTAAGGCACGATGTTGGCCGCAATACGGACAGCCTTAGCCTCGCTCTTATAGTGGTAAATCAAAACACCAAAAGTAACGAGCGTGATGATGAGCGACGAAAGTGCCGTAATGCCTGCGATAACCACCAGCTTGCGGTTTGGCTTCGTCTTGATACCCAGGCGTGAGAGCTTGTTCTGGAACTCAGACTTCTTCTTGGGATCCTTCTTCGGATCTGCTTTTACAGCTGAAGTAACTGGTGCTGCTACAGCTGCCTTCTTGGTGGCCTTGGCAGCCTTTGTCTTCTTCGTAGATTTTTTCGCGGAATCGGCCATAACTCTCCTTATTCTTGGTCGGTTTTATCCTTTGAATCATACACCATCGTGTCATCAGGTGTCGAACCATATGCCTGGAGTGCCTGCATGATCTCTGCCTGGAGCTTAGCCGGACGGAACATGAGCTTCACTCTTAGGTGACCACTCCCCGAGAGAGTCTCAATCTTGAGGTCCCCATAACGGAACAGTGCGCCCTGTAGACCAGGTATCTTATAGTTCACACTCTGCACATTATTCAAGGTAAGAGACTGCACGTCACGTCGGAAGAAGCCTTTTTGCTTAATAAATGTAATATCTTCGTCGGTAAGGATAAGTACAGTAAAAAACCAGCCGGCGAAGTGGTATGCCCAATACGTCATAAGAACAAAGAATACAAAAATCATCCAGTTTACTGCTAGTGGCTGCCAGCTATACAGGTTTGCCGTGGAGATCGACCACGGAATCATTCCTACTAGAATGATGATCATTCCATAAATAAGTGGCCAGCGTAGAACGATTGGAAACTGCCGTTCTACAAAGATGAGCTCGGCTTCTTCACCGTTCTCTTCGACTTCTGGCTCATGTGATCGATCCCGCTTGGTAGACATAAGGATATTATAACGTGACTATAGGAATGTAAGCCACTTCTTGAGTACCGTGATAATGTCTTTCTTCTTAGAACTAATATCAGCTAAATCCTCAAAGGTCATGGTAGCGCGGATATTTGAGTTCCAATCTAGCAGACCAGTTGAATCCATAAATATAGGTTCGGCACTCTTATCTTCCTTCTTGATAGCACCCATATGAACGAGTAAGTTCAGCTTATCTTTGCGCAGACTGAACGTAATACAATCAGTCTCGTTATATCTGTAGCTAGGCGAGTTCCATTTAATAATCTCCTTTATCTGAGTGTCCGCAGACATCACTATGGCTCGCAAAGCTTCTACCTGGGCTCTTTGTCTAGGATCTAGGTCATTGAGATAATCTGCAACGGATGTATATTTCTTCATATACACAGCATAGAGTGGTTGGAGTATGAATGATACATATTCCAAACAGCATCGGACTATCTCGTGTAAGATGAAGACGAATGGTGCCCCTGGAGAGATTTACCCTGCTTCTTAGTATAGGAATAAAGGTAAGCGGGGCATCTTACTTCGAATCTTTCAGAAATAATGTACAAGGAGCGAAGCTAAAGCTTCACGCCGTGTACATGGTGCCCCTGGAGAGATTCGAACTCCCGACGCCCTCCTTAGGACGGAGGCGCTCTATCCACTGAGCTACAGGGGCATGTGTTAAGTATAACGATAATTGCAGGATTCGCTCACCATGGTACAAACACAGTGGATAGAGCGCGTTCTTATAGCTCGCCAGGGCGAGACATCCACTGAGCTACAGGGGCATACACTAAGTATAGCGATAAACAAAACATCCACCGAGTGTGGATGTTTTGTTTATCGAGAAGATACTACTTGTCCCAGTGCTTCTGGTAAAGAATAGGATCAGCACTCGATGGATAATCGTGCACATCACTCTTATCAAACCAGATAGCGATCTCGCGGTCGGCATTCTCATCGCTATCGCTTGCATGGATGATATTACGGATCGCCCAGTCACCAGCATCCCCTACTTCGTACGAATCAACTGAGTAGTCGAAACCAATCGTACCGACATCGGCTAGCTGCGGGCTAGTGGCTCCACGCATCTTGCGGACCGCCTCAATGACGTGTGAGCCCTGTAGCACCAACGCAACGACTGGGCCAGCCGTAATACTGTCCATGAGCTTACGACGTGTGTTGAGAGCCAAATCGCGTGGCCCCATTGGCGGCTCCATTCCCTTATCGAGATACGACTGATGAGTACGCTCACCGCTATCTTTGAGCCACTCTTCACTATCGGTGTAATGAGTGCCTGCCTGGGTATCGCTTGGCCAGATCATTTTCATCGCAATCAGCTTGAGACCCTTGCGCTCAAACCGAGTCACAAGCTCACCTACCAACTGCCGACGGACTGCATCGGGCTTGATCAATACGAGCGTACGTTCGCGACGCAGCTCCTCTAGTCGTTTTTCATCTGCTTTCATAGTTTCTCCTTCATTAATATCTCATGGCGCCTGGAACGCTTGTCGATTACTGATTGTATCGTAAAGTCTTTCGTGTCGCTATGATTTTGTGCGTTGACGCCGCCACAAGTAGCGAGCCAAGAGAATCATCACACCCGCTATCACAACGTAATCTAGATAGTGGGCGTAGCTATAGTATCTCGTCCAGCTATCGCCTAATAGGTACCCAGCACCGAGCCACAGTATAGTCCACACGACTGTCCCCAATAATGACTGGACGAAGAATGAGTTGAAATCCATCCGAGCCGCCCCTGCCACGAACCCCATAAAGGTACGCACTACTGGGGTCAGCCTAGAAATGAAGATCGCCTTCGCGCCTCGTTTCTTGAACCACTTTTGAGCCTTATCGTAATCATGAGCCGAGATAAAAAGATACTTGCCATACCGCTTCACGAGCGGACCACCTCCGTGATACCCGATCGCATACGACAAACAAGCGCCAAGTGTCTGCATCACCACACCCAGTACGAATAGCGCGACTAGGTTGTACCGCCCTACCCCACTCGCCACTCCGGCAAGGCCGAGGATAGCCTCTGATGGAATTGGCACCCCGGCGTTATCAATGATTAGTACTAAACTAATCCCCGGGTATCCAACTCTATCAATGAGTTGGATCGCCATATCTAAAAGCCACGCGGATAATCCCATACTGCTTATTCTACCGCTTTACGCAACGCCAGACTATTCTTGGGCGGCCTGGAGAGTAGCCTTCACCTGTTGGACAAAGGCATTATTTGGGCTCAAGTCTTCAGCACGATCAATAGCCTGCTGAGCCTTTCCAAGATCTTCCTTTTCGATATTCAGATCAGCTAGGAGTGCATAGCCCACGGCAAGCCGTTGAGAGATAGATACCAGCGCACGATTTTCGATTACGGTCGGCGTATATTCGTCCAGAATGGTACGCATTATCACAATAGCTTCCGTAACCTGTCCCTCCTTCTGCAGGAGTCGGGCGTAGGCTGTGTAATATTGCGGGTTATTGTGAGGGTCAAGCATAATTGCTGCCCGATAGTTGGTCAGTGCGTCGATGACCTTGCCTTGTCGCTCAAGCACGTTTGCGAGTGCAAACACATGTCGAGCATCCTGGGGCTCAAGTCGTACTGCCTGCTCAGCATACTTGCGGGCCGGCTCGAGAATCTCGGCCGGAGCGCCTTTCTGAGTATCAAAACGGTCGATATAGCTCACTACTGCTTGTGAGATATAGTCTGGGTCCACAATCGGACGCTCCACAATCTGGGCATAAACAGCAGCTGGTGAGCTCGGATCCTCGGCAAGGCTCAGATCGGCAGCCTGTATCTCCACAGATGATACATACACGTTCCAGTTGACCCACAACGTCCAGACAAGCACAGACCCAACCGCCAGCAATGGCGCAGCCGTATACCAGAGCTTCAAACGGAATTCTTTCTTTGGAGCCGGTAAAGCTATCGCCATCCAGATAGCACATGCTAATACCAGCACCGGATAGTTTGAGGTCAGATCGAGCCAACTATGGAGTGCGATAACTGAGACAACGAGCCATGCAACAGGCGCAATACCATCGTCCCCATCCCTAAACAATCGCCATCCCACCTGCACCCACCCACCGAGCAAGACGATATATGCAATTGCGCCAATTGCGCCAAGCTCCACGAGACTCTGAAGGAAACTATTGTGCGGGTTGTTACCAGCCGTAGTAGCCGACACCTGAACACGTGGATGCACCTCGGAATACGTACCCACACCCCAGCCAATCAAAGGGCGCTCAGAAAACAACACGCTCGCTTCCTGCCAAAATAAGAATCGGTCGGACACACTCCGCGAGTTTGCTGACTCTGCCACACGCGACCGCACATCGATCACTGGCTTCTTATAGACTGTTCCCCGAACCGTGGCCGAGCCAAGTGCTAAGATGCAGCCGATGAGCAAGATCTTGAAGAGGCGCATGTACTCGGCGCGTCGGTCTTTGGAGAGAATGATTGTGGCTGCAATAGCGAGAATAGCGACCAACCAAGCCGAGCGTGAATACGTCAGGATAAGCCCACTCGTTAAGGCCGCACAAACGAGGAGCCAGCCCCGAGCAGCGCGCCCCGATGAAGACCGCACAACCGAGAGCCCCACTACCAACGAAGCTGCGAGGTAGGTACCAAGTGGATTAGCCCAGTAAAACAAAGATGTCATTCTGTCGTAATTGCCACCCACAAACATAATCAGGCCAATCGCCCAGACTACGAAGGCTGTCGACAGCCACAGCCGAGTGAAGAAATATGGAGCTTCTGCTTCATGGAGTACGTCGCGAGCCACTACAAAGGCCAAGGCAGCCTCAAGCATCGTTGTGAGGAGCGCTAGAGACTGGAACAAACTGGCAGTCCAGAAAAGGCTCACCGTCGACCAAGCTACCAGAACCGCAAGTGGAGCCACAACATAAACTGGTCGGATATCGACGCGCAAAGCACGATGGCGAGACATAAGCAGCCAGCTCAAAAAAAGCAGCAAGCTTAGACCTGCAGCAAGCAAGTGACCTATTGGGTCGCGCCCACCGAATAACCAGGGAATCGTCAGGAGTACAAAGAGTAGAATTGGTACCGTTATATGACGAGGAAGCTCCAACTGTTTTCGGGCGACATTTATGATTTTTGAACCCATCGCGACCATTCTAGGGATAAGCAGTACACTTTGCAAGCAAAACGATGCCCCGCAAAGTGCTTGCGGTCTCGGTAGCGGACAGGTAGGCTACATGTATGTACAGCGACTACCTAGCCGACTTTCTCGACTATCTCGAAGTCGAACGCGGGCGAAGCCTCAAGACTATCGAGAACTACAGCCACTACCTGAATCGTTTTTACGAGTTTGCAGGAGATATACAAGTATCTAAGATCACCGACAAGACGATCTCCGACTGGCGCAAGTGGCTCAATCGGCTCGTAGCCGACGACGGCCGCACGATTAGCCTCACGACCAGCAACTATCACCTAATAGCCATGCGATCGTTTCTGAAGTACCTCACGCGCAAGGACGTCCCCTCTCTCGCACCGGATAGAATTGAGCTCGCACAAGCCAAACGGCCTCAGGTAGCCTTCCTGGAGGCTGATGAAGTCCAAGGACTCGTCGATAGTGCTAGTGGCAAAATGCCCGCCGATAAGCGAGATAAGGCCATCATCCTTCTGCTCTTCTCAGGCGGCCTACGAGTATCTGAGCTCGTCAATCTCGATCTCGCACACGTCAACCTCGATCGGGGTGAGTTTAGTATCCGCGGAAAAGGTCAGAAGGATCGTCCTGTTTTTATCACCGAAAGCGCTAAGCTCGCTCTGCAGGACTATATCGCCACCCGTAACGACGACGATACAGCCCTCTTCATTCATTATGGTGGCGCGAAGTCACACGACGACAAGGCAGCCACACGACTCACCACACGGAGTGTTCAGCGTATCATCGAAAAATACCGCATCAAGGCCGGCATCACCAAGAAAGTCACACCGCACACCCTGCGCCACTCATTTGCTACCGACCTCCTCACTCACGGCGCCGATCTGCGTAGTGTGCAAGAGATGCTCGGACACGCCAATGTTGCCACCACCCAAATTTACACTCACCTGACTAATCCAAAACTCAAAGAAATACACAAAAAATTTCACTCTGACAATCAAGTCGAGTGAAAAGCTCCTACTCCTAAACAGCTACTAGTCGGACGCGTTACAGCCTTCGTTGCGTCCAGCATTTGGGTTTGGTATAGCAGTAGCGCTACCAGTCTGAATGGTTGACGGTGCACCTTTGAAGTCCTTGTATACGACTAGGTTCTTACAGAGCGTACTGCCTGAGAAGACGGTATTGTCGAAGAGTCCACTGAAGATCGTCGGAGTGAGTTGCTTCTTGGCCTGTACCCGGCGGAAGTTTGTGCCGCTACGAGCCGTGACGTCGATCGTGGCGTACCCGTCCGACAGCGAGACCGGCTTTACCGCACTGCCGTCAGCGTAGTAGAACTGAACGCGATAGCTCGCTGCAGCGTAGCGTGGCTTAATGCGAATCATCACATTACAAACGGCCATGTCAGGAACGCAGTTATTAATGTAGTTCGTCTTGGCGCCATCCTTAAACTCTGTTTTGGTCAGGTTGGTCAGGTCATAGGTATTTGAGATTGTAGCTGCTGAGATTGAGGCCGGAGCGTTATGGGGCAACTTACAGCTGTATTGAGATCGGAA
>CALKUN010000083.1 GCA_937996675.1 uncultured Candidatus Saccharibacteria bacterium | reverse complement strand
AAGGAAAAGCTCTTGCGTGACGTGAAGATCACCAAGCTCTCGAAGGTCTTTGACGGCGTTCGTGATCTCGAAAAGGCCCCTGACCTGATGTTTATCGTGGATGTACCGCGCGAAGAGATCGCCATCCAGGAAGCTCACACCCTGAAGATCCCGATTATCGCTATGGTTGATACCAACGCCAACCCAGATGGAATCGACTTCCCAATCCCAGCCAACGACGATGCTATCAAGTCTATTCACCTGATCGTGAACAAGATTGCCGACGCTGCCTCGGCTGGACACGCCCAGTATGTTGCGAAGACTCCTACCAAGGAAGAGCTCGACGAATCAAAGACTAACGCAGACGAAAAGTAGGAGGAACCATGACTGTTTCAGTACAAGATATCGTAAAGCTACGCGAACTCACCGGTGCCGGCATGTCGAAGGCCAAAGAAGCCCTCGTCGAAGCCGACGGTGATCTGACAAAGGCCCAGGAAATACTCCGTATTAAGGGTATGGCTAGTGCCGACAAGAAGTCTGATCGTGAAGCGAGTGCTGGTCTCATCGGCAGCTACGTCCACAATGGTCGCATCGGCGTTATTGTCGAAGTGAACTGTGAGACAGAGTTTGTTACCAAGACCGACGACTTCAAGGAGCTCGTTGAAGAACTCTCTCTGCACATTGCAGCAATTGCTCCTCAGTACGTGTCCCGTGCAGAAGTACCAGAAGACACGATCGCAAAGGAAAAGGCCCTCTTCCTCGAAGAAGTGAAAGAATCCGGCAAGGCAGCTGAGCACGCCGACAAGATCGTCGAAGGTAAGCTCGACAAGTGGCTTGGAAGTATTTGTCTCCTTGAGCAGAAGTACTACAAGGATGACTCACAGACCATCGAAGAATACGTGAAGTCAGTGATCGGTAAGCTCGGCGAGAACATTGTCGTTCGTCGCTTTGCTCGACTCGAACTCGGTCAGTAGCCATTCCACAATATAAAAAGCGCCCCGATGGGGCGCTTTTTATATTGTGGAGCTATGAAATAGTCTTTACAGACTATGCTAAATATGGTAATATAAAGTTTACTCACGCTCATTCCCCAGAATCTCTCATAGAAAGCGACTATAGAGCCATGTACCTCATTACTAAGAATATGCGCTATTTGTTCATGACAGCCATCATGGCGGTGGCACTCGTCACCGGCGCTGCTTGTTCGAGCGGGGACAGCGGCTTCGAGGAGATCAGTGCTGCCTTCCCCTGCAACCGCCTTGCGCCAGTCGGGGGACAGGACATGCCCCTCTTGAACTTCGCCAAGATGACCCAACCCAAGGAACTGCTCAAGAGCACACGTTTCTCGCTAGCTCAGTGGCAAGAGCTCATCGAGCAGCGCAACGGCAATGAGTTGCCAGAGAAAGTCTTCGCACACACCACCCCCATTGTAGGGGCGGTGTGTCCACCTGGAACCAAGCCGGGTTCCTTCTTGCCTCATTCCTAGTTGATAGGGCAAAGCTGGGGTTGCACCTCAGTACGCCTCATGGAGATCAATACTGAGCTCCATGAGGCTCACCCAGAGTTCATTTTGAGAAGTGAATTGTGGCTGAGTACAATAACACTATTGACAAAAATCAATAACTGTGATAGTATTACTACAACAAACGAATACATCAATTCGTTGCAGTCAGATTCTCTCAGGTCACTTAGGTGACCCTAGCGCTTCCAAACCCCACAATAGGCAAATTACGCCTGGGTCGGAAGTAGTACACAGAAGGACTCCTCTCATCTAAATATTTGTTTGTATGACGCAGCCGCTTGGCTGCGTTTTTTGTTCCATACAGATTGGGCTATAATGGGTGTATGAATGATATTCTCAACTCTACCGAAGCAGATATGAAAAAAGGACTTGAGTTCTTCGAGGCCGAACTCGCTGGCATCCAGGTTGGCCGCGCTCAGCCAGGACTTATTGACTCAATTAAAGTGGATGCCTATGGTCAGGAGATGACGATGAAGCAAGTCGGGACAGTCTCGGCACCTGATCCGAAAACACTCCAGGTGCAGGTCTGGGACGCCAGTCTTGTGACGGCCGTCGAAAAGGCCATCCGACAAGTAGAGAGCCTTGGTCTCAACCCATCTACTGAAGGTTCGATGGTACGAATGAATATCCCGCCGATGACAGAAGATCGTCGTACGGCACTAGTGAAGCTCCTTGGTGAGAAGCAAGAACAATCGAGCATTGTATTGCGAAACGCGCGTCACGATGGCATCAAGCTGGCTAAATCAGGCAAAGAAGAAAGCAGCCTGACTGAAGACGATTACTTCCTTATTGAAAAGAAGCTGGACGAAATGATTCGAGAGTATCAGGATAAAGCGCAGAAGCTGTTTGATGCCAAAAAAACGGAGATCATGACAATCTAGTCTGTTCGGCGTGAGTGGTGTCAAAACTGCTATAATAGCCAGACATGATTCTTGCTATTCTCCTACTTATTGTATCGTTTGCGCTCCTGGTGATCGCTCACGAGTTTGGGCACTTTATCGTCGCCAAGCGTAACGGCATACACGTGTATGAGTTCGGCATCGGTTTCCCGCCAAAGCTCAAGGGTTGGAACTATAGGGGTACCGAGTATACGATCAATCTCTTGCCGCTTGGTGGGTTTGTTCGTCTCGAAGGAGAGAACAATGAAAGTAATACCAAGGCAAGCTTTGCAACCAAGTCATTTTGGATAAAAACCAAAGTGCTTTTTGCGGGAGTAGCCGTAAACCTATTGATTGCATACTTGCTCTTCGTGGGGCTCTGTATTGTTGGGTTTGCCAATACTTTTCCGTTTGAACTCCCGACACTTGGGCCGGTGCAGCCGATTACTGCCGGCCAGTCGCGCCTGTCAGCTATGGCTGTCAGTGAGAACTCGGCAGCCTCTCAGGCCGGGCTCACTACTGGTGATGAGATTGTCTCTATTAATAACGTTGTGCCTGAGTCGGAACCAAAACTGCGCGAACTCACCAGTAGTCTAGCCGGGCAGACTGTACCTTTTGCGTACAAACATGAAGGTAAGGTTGTGGAGCGAACGGTGACGCTAGGAAGTGATAGCGATAAAGGGGTACTCGGTGTCTCTGCGATGTCACAGACTCGCCAGCGGTACGCACTCTGGGCAGCACCTATTGCTGGTGCGATGCTCATCGGTAAAACGGTGGCAGTATCTATACCAATGCTCTTCGGTGGAATAGCCGAACTCATCACGAAGCGTCAGGTACCTGAGACGCTCGTTGGGCCGGTTGGGGTGGCAGCTGTGGCGCCGACAATTATTCGTTTCGGCTGGGATTATTTCATTATGCTCGTGGCATCTATCTCCCTAAGTCTTGCGATTTTCAACGCTTTGCCGATTCCTGCACTTGATGGTGGTCGATGGTTCTTCCTGGCGTTACGCAAGATCGGTGTTCCTATTCAGGATCATCATGAGAATTGGGTACACACAGTTGCCTTTGTCTTACTGCTAGGTCTCGGAGTCGTGATTAATGTCGCCAACCTCAGCCTCTTCCGCTAAGAAGCCAGTCAAAAAACCTCTCGTTTGGGCGGCGAGTGACGGCGTGCTCGCAGTCGGCTTGAGTATTGTTCTGCCGGTGGCCCTAGCTTTATTGATGCTCGCAGTCGCTCGTATTGGGATTATTCCACACTCGTGGGGAGAATTTTTATTACAGGATTCGCCGACCGCACAGGTTGGGCAGTACTTAGTAGCCCTTATTCTAGAGGCGGGGATTATTGGTGGCCTAGTTTGGTTTCGTACAGCGAAACGCACCGACCTCGGTATTCAACGGTCTCAATGGCGCTGGCTAGCTTATACTATTGCGCTGTACGTCCTCTTGATCATGGTTGTTTTTATCGCGAATAGCGTCGTGAAGGCTCTTTGGCCGGTCGTAGATCTCGATCAAGTCCAAAACGTATATCCCTTTGGTCGTGCTACGTGGGCGGTATACCTCAGTTTTGTGACAAGCGTGCTGATTGCACCAATTGTTGAGGAGACGCTCTTTCGTGGGCTTTTGTTTGGGAGTCTGGCCAATCGATTTTCGGCTATCCCAGCGG
The DNA here is from genome assembly GCA_937996675.1 of uncultured Candidatus Saccharibacteria bacterium. Taxonomy (GTDB): domain Bacteria; phylum Patescibacteriota; class Saccharimonadia; order CAILAD01; genus CALKUN01. The sequence continues at coordinate 2,589 of CALKUN010000083.1, read as the reverse complement.
CTATCGTCTCATCGGCAATCTTTGCAGTACTACATGGCCAGCTCAATGTCATGATCTATACTTTTTGTCTCGGGCTCATACTGTGTTGGCTGTACAAGCGGTCGGGTAGTATCCTGCCAGGGATCCTGCTGCACCTTCTCAATAATGTAATCGCATTTTGGGCTATCACGAGCGGTCGCTAGCCATCTGTGACTTATCTGTAGTCACCTGATAAACTAAGAGTAATGAAGTTTTCAATTCCCGGTCTGCCGAATATCATGGGTAGGCTGTCTCACGATATCGGTATCGATCTCGGGACAGCCAATACGCTTGTGTATTTGCGCGAGAAAGGTATCGTCATCAACGAGCCAAGCGTGGTTGCAATCAATACGAAGACACGACAAATTCTCGCAATCGGCGATGAAGCCAAGCGAATGGTCGGAAAGACGCCTGCGAACATCGTCGCTAGCCGTCCGCTTGTCGATGGTGTCGTCTCGGACTTCGAGGTGACCGAGCAGATGCTCAAGTACTTTATCGACAAGGTACAGAAAGACAACTTTGCGTTGATCCCACGACCCCGCGTCGTTATCGGTATTCCGTCGGGTGTGACGGAGGTAGAGAAGCGCGCCGTTGAAGATGCTGCGACAAATGCTGGTGCACGCTCGGCCTATCTCATCGAGGAACCGATGGCTGCCGCGGTCGGCGCTGGACTTGCTGTGCATGAGGCAGAGGGCAGTATGATTGTTGATATCGGTGGGGGTACCAGTGAGGTCGCCGTGATCTCGCTCGGGGGCATCGTAGCCAGCCGTAGTATCCGTATCGCTGGTGACGAACTGACCGAAGACATTATTGCTTTTGCGAAGGAAGAGTTTAACCTCCAGGTAGGTGAGCGAACCGCCGAGGCCATCAAGATTAGTGTTGGTTCAGCTATAGAGCTCGAGCACACTCTGGAGGCGCCGATTCGGGGGCGAGATATTGTGACGGGCCTACCAAAAGAGGTGATCATTAACTCCGATCAAGTCCGACAAGCGCTGGCCAAGTCAGTGCGGGCAATTGTGAATGCGGTCAAAGATACTATTGAGGAGACGCCGCCGGAGCTCATCGCCGATATTATGGACAAAGGTGTCCATCTAGCTGGCGGAGGGGCCCTCTTGCGTGGTTTGGACGTATTGCTGACACAACAGACCAAGATGCCGGTCGTGATTGTCGAGGACCCGTTGACGGCTGTGGCTCGTGGCACTGGCGCCGTGCTCGAAGATCTCGATACACTCAAAGATGTGCTCGTCAGCACCCAGTATGATAAGACACCACGTTAGGAGGGGTTATGCATAATAATGGTGGTCGCCAGCGCGGCCGTTCTCGCTGGACAGGAGTCATGCTTATCCTGGTAGCTTCGACAATTGTGCTCCTCCAGATCACGGGTGCTTGGCGCCCAGTTGGGATTGTGCTCGAGGCAATGGTGCGTCCAGTCGCTATGGTAACCAGCGATATGACGCGGGGAATTGGTCGGTTTTTTGAGACACTCGGTTCGCTCGGAAGATTGTCACAAGACAACCAGCAATTACAACAGCAGGTGTCAGATAAGACGGTTGAGCTAGCTCGGCTCAAAGAGGTTGAACACGAGAATGACTTACTGCGATCCCAGGTGGGCTTCCAGGCTAATCAGTCTTTGCCTCTGCTAGGGGCTCATGTTATGGCTTACGCGGGTGATAACGCTCGTCGGACACTCGTCATTGACCGAGGGAGTCGTGATGGAGTGGCACCTGGTCAAGCTGTGGTGAGCTCGGGCAGTCTCGTCGGTAAAATCGAGCGGGTGACCGATGGGACAGCTGTGGTCTTCCTGGTGTCCGACCCGGAGTTCCGCGTACAAGCGATCAGTCAGACCGATCGGGCTCGTGGCATTATCCGCGGCCAGCTGGGGACTGGACTTCGACTTGAGCAGGTTGCACAGAGCGATCAGCTGACAGTAAAAGACACGATACTGACCGCCGGATCTGACCGTGTACCGAAAGGTATCTTGATAGGTCAAGTCGAGACTATTGACCGCAGCGATAACGAGCTCTTCCAGGCGGCAAATGTACGCTCGTCGCTCAATATGTCACGGCTCGAACTGGTGTTTGTGATTAAGCAATGAGACGTCTGCTCGTTATCTTGGCCGGTATCTTGATCGGGCTAATGCAGATCAGCTTACGGGGGCTTGGGTCAGAGATTGTTGTCCCAAACTTAGCGCTTGTGGCGGTCGTGTTCCTATCGGCCAAGTTGGATTTTTCTTATCTCGGCACAATAGCGATCTCACTCGGTGTAATCCTAGAGTTGTCCAGTGCGGCGCCAGTTGGAACGCAGATCCTGGGGCTACTCTTGGTCGTTTTGGTCTCAAAGCTCTTACTTCGATCGAGCGGCGAGGAGAGCCAGTTTTGGTATCTTTATGCACTCCTGCTTAGCTGTACGTTGGGCTATAGCTTGGCACTTGGGCTCACAGTGCCATTTGCAGAGCTGCAAGTACATTGGGGGGTGCTTTTGGGCCGCATCGCCCTGGAATGCCTGTATAATAGTGTCCTATTCGGATTTTGCACGGCAGTTGCGGCTCGGCAAATCGATACCAAAAAGAAA